>JBCKNJ010000001.1:0-98816 GCA_038902795.1 Polaromonas sp.
TAGAACTTCACGCCGTAGGCAACGCCCAGGGAGTTTTGATACATCTTCAAGTTTGCGTTAGCGCCAGGAATAAAAGGAATCGAGTTGCTACCGTTAACCGTATTATCAAAGGCGTGCATATAAGCGAAACTCAACTCAGCTTTATTGGCCAGAGTCCAGGTAGCGCCCAGCGTCAGGTGCTGGTTGTTAACTGCGGGGGCCAGCATGTTGAACAGGGTCTGGGATTCGGGAATCGGCTGTTTGCCATAGCTGTAACCGGCGCGCAGTGTCAAATCTTTGCGGTACTCGTAGCTCGCGCCCAATTTGTACACGTCCATGTCTCTCCAGCCAAATCCCGCGCCATCGTTCGCCCCTAACAGGCAAGGAGTAGGCGTGAATAGGCAATTTACGGGGTTGCCTACCGCCGCAACCTTGCTGTAATTGATGCGCTTGTAATCGCCGGCGATAGTCAATACCGGCGTCGCTTTCCAGGCGAAACCAGCGCCATAGTTTTCAGGAATATCGAATCCGCCTTGCTCGGCAAATAAGCCTCTGTACTTATCAAATTTACCCATACGCGTTTTTGACTGATAGGTCACCCCCAGGGACAAGTTCGGCGTCACCTGCCCATTCCAACCCACTTTTACACCCCAACCGGTAGAGGAGTCGTAACCAGTGTTGGTCGCGATACCAAAAAATTCCAATCCCGTGGCATTAAAGCGCTGGTAGGCAAAATTCAGGGAAACGCCAATGGCGTTGCTGGAATTGAGTTTCATCGCGAAAGTCGGCGCAATGAGCAACTGCGACAGATCGACGCCCGCATTGGTGCTACCAAACAAGGGAATAGGCTTGGTGTAACCCGTGTTCATGCCGCCATTGCCATAAACCGAGACGCCGATAGACATGTTCGGGTTAAGCATCTTGTTGTAGCCAAACTCAGGGACGAAGAAGTTCTTTTTATCGTTAGCGTCGTAAGAACCATCCGAAAATAAGCCAGCCCCGGAAATTGTCGAATTTCGGATCGGCTGGAACCAATCCAAACCAAAATCCAGACGATCACCCACCAGCACCATGCCAGCGGGGTTGTTTGCCGCAGCCAAAGCATCTTGGGGCAGGGCAATGGAAACCCCTGCCATGCCTTTGGCTTTAATCCCATAGCCATTGGAGAAATAACCGTCGGTTGCAAAAGCGGCACTGGAGACAGTGACCAAACTGGCAATCGCTAAAGCCCTGGCAAGTTTATGGATGCGCATTGGGAACTCCTCTTTTAGGTGTGGCGTGTGTGTCATGGGTTGTCTGGCGTGGTTCAAAAAGTAACGTTTTTGGGTAACACGGACAATGTGAATTTTGGATGGTTTGCCTATGACTCAACCGATGGTCACCCGAAAAAGTGTTACCCGGTTTTGAACCACGCCCCTTTCACCAGTGTCAAGCCCTAGTGCAGTGTTGCACGCTATCTGGAACATAAAAACGCGTCTTTTGCGCCATGGCGGCGTTGCAAATCCGCGCGATACCTACGGGTATCGCTGTGGTTTGCGCCTTGCCCTGACCCAAAATCCATCGTTTTTATTTGTTCCATCATGCGTGCAACACTACACTAGTCAAGCGGCTTAACCTCAACGTGAACTATAAACGGCTGCCCACAAATTCTGGATGGCCTTGCGTTCTGCGGCAAGCTCTTCAGCTGGCACTTGCGTCGGTTCTTCGTTCAGGCGCGCCCGGTGCTGTACCCGACGCAGTTCCCGGTAGGCGTTGGCCGCCTGCTCACCAACACCTTGCGGCAGCAGGCCAGTAGCTTCGGCACGCTGAAGCAAGGCGATATTGCCAGCGTTTTCAAGCAGCTCGGGGTGTTGCCCGGACTGCGACAGCACCAGGTATTGCACTGCAAATTCGGCATCAACCATGCCGCCGGGACTGTGCTTCACATCAAATTTTCCACCCTTGACCGGATGCGCCGCGCGCACCTTGTCGCGCATGGCGACGATTTCGCTGCGCAGCATGTTGGCATCGCGTGGCGCGGTGATGACGCTTTTGCGTATGGCCTCGAAGCGCTCTTTTAACGCTTGACTGCCGTATACAAATCGCGCTCTTGTCATGGCTTGGTGTTCCCAGGTCCACGCTGTGTTGCTGCCGCGCTGCTGTTGGTAGCGGGCATAGGACTCAAAGCTGGTCACCAATAGCCCCGAGTTGCCGTTGGGTCGCAGTGCGGTGTCGATTTCAAACAGGTCGCCTTCACCTGTTTTGACGGTCAGCCAGTTAATCAGTTTGCGCACCAGGCCTGCATAGACCTCCGCCGCCTGCTCGTGCTCGTCTTCATAGATAAACACGATATCGAGGTCGCTGCCGTAGCCCAGCTCTTTGCCGCCCAGTTTGCCGTAGGCAATGATGGCAATTTGCGGCCCGGCGGGAAATTGGCCCCCACGTTCACTCGCTTCGCGTAGCTCTCTGCCCCCCGAGGGGGCTAATTCCCCTTGGGGCGGCCCGGCGGGAAATTGACCATCAGGGCGATGACGGTTTTTAAGGCGTTGCCAGCACCAGTTGGTGGTGATGCCCAGAATGCTTGTCGCCAGCGCGCTCAAATCGTCCGCCACCTGCTCCACTGTGAGCACGCCATCCACGTCCCTGGCGAGGGTGCGGAAAACCTCCGCGTGGTGGGCACGCCGCAGCAGGTTCAGGCAGGTCTCTTCGTCGTCCTCACCCGTACGTTTGAGTGACGCCAGGCGCAGTTGCAGTTCATTGGCAAAGCCTGCGCTGTCAAAGCGCTCGTGCAACATGGCATCGCCGGCCAGCTCGTCAATCACGCCGGGGTGCTGCAATAAATAACGAGCGGGCCACTTCGCGGCACCCAGCAGGCGCAGCAGACGAAGGTGTACCGCCGGGCGCTCCAGCAGCAAGGCCAGATAGTTTTCGCGCCTGAGCAGGCGCTCTATCCAGTCAACGAGTCTCAGTGCGGCTTCTTCGGTGACCGTGCCTTCACTGAGCCACAGCGCGGTGCGCTGCACCAGTTGCGCGAGGCGGGCGCGTGAGTCGTCGCGCAGGGCCAGCACCTTCGGGTTCTTGCGCCACAGTGCAAGGCGGTCGCGAAACCGTTCTGGCCAGCGTGCCGAGAGATTGTCAAGAAGCTCATCCAGTTCAGGCAGGCTTGATGCAGCGCCTGACGGCTTGCCGCAGCCCTTGCAGTCGGGCTTGCCGCCCAGCAGCTTGTCAAATTCTTGCGCGACCAGTTCGCGGTGTGCATCCAGGTCAGCCAGAAACCCGCAGCAGTCGCTGTAGCCCAGCGTCAGCGCAATCCAGTTCAGGTCATCATCACGGGTGGGCAATACATGGGTTTGCTGGTCGTCAAGGTACTGGATGCGGTGCTCAACCCGGCGTAAAAAGTCATAGGCACGCACCAAGGCCTCGGCGCTGCCTTGTGGCATCAACCCGGCATGGGCCAGCCGCTGCAAGGCATCAACCGTGGGGCGGGTGCGCAGTTCCGGGAACTGCCCGCCGCGCACCACCTGTAGCAGTTGCACGGTGAATTCAATTTCACGAATGCCACCGCGCGACATCTTCACATCGTTGGCGCGCTCGGGGTGCCCGGCACAGCGCTTGGCGGCATGTTCACGGATTTGCCGGTGCAGGGTACGCAGCGCGTCAAAAACGCTGTAGTCGAGGTGGCGCCTGAAAACAAACGGCAGCACGGCCGCACGCAAGGCCAGTGCTGAGTGGTTTTGCAGGCACTCGCGCGGTGCGACGACACGGCTTTTAAGCCATGCAAAGCGTTCCCATTCGCGGCCCTGGGCCTGGAAATAGTCTTCCAGCGCACTCAGTGAAATGGCGGCTGGCCCGGAATTGCCGTTTGGCCTGAGCGCCAGGTCAACGCGAAACACAAAACCATGTTCGGTGATCTCGCCAATCAGCTTGTAGATGGCTTTGACCTGATGGGCAAAATACTCGTGGTTGGAAATCTGGCCCCGGCCATCTTGCCGTCCGGCGGTTTCGCCATCATGGTCGTAGATATAAATCAGGTCGATATCGCTGGAGACGTTGAGCTCACGTGCACCTAATTTGCCCATGCCCACCACCCATAGCAGGGCGCGCCCGGCAGGTGTGCCGTCGATAAAAGATGGTGCGCTTGGGTTTGGCGCTTGTAGTTTTGGTGATAAGCCTGCCTGCCATGAATCAGGGCGCTGCGGCGGGCCGTACAGGGCATCGAGTGTCTTTTGCGATTCGCGCACGGCGACATCCAGCGCCAACTCGGCCAGATCGGTCATGGCGCGGGTCACCACGGCCAGTGGCACCTGGTCTGCGCTGTCGCCATCACAGTCGAGCACTACAAGGCGTTCCATCACCAGTTGACGTAAAACCCGCAGCGCGGCACCAGCTGGTAACCCCTCGGCAAACAAGGCCTGCAGCGTGTGCTCCATGCCAGAGCGAATCGGAGCACCTGCGGGCAGCAGTGCCATCTGGCTTGGGTAGCGGCGGCGTATGCGCTGAACGAAGCGTGAATATTGCGAACGGGCGGCAACGCTGACGGTCATAATTCCTCTTGCCTATGATGCTAATGACTCTCAAATGATTCAGTCAATCTCCCCATCGCCAACCCTGCAAACCGGGCCAGTCCCGGCAGCACGGCAGTTGCGGCGTTTTGCCCTGTTTACTCGGGTTCTGCTTTGGCTGGTGGTGGCTGTCTGGCTGCTGTTTGGTGCAAGCTGGGGCTTGCTTCACGGCTGGATTGTGCCGCGAATCGGGGAATTTCGCCCGCGCCTTGAAATGGAAGCCAGCAAAGCACTGGGTATGCCGGTGCGTATTGGCCAGATCAGCGCCTATTCCAGCGGGCTGATTCCTTCGATTGAACTGCGCGATGTGACCCTGCTCGACCAGCAGGGGCGCGAGGCCTTGCACTTGCCGCGAATGCTGGCCGCGCTGTCGCCGTCGTCGCTGTGGGGCGGGGGATTTGAGCAGCTTTTTATTGACCAGCCGACGCTTGACATCCGGCGCACTGCTGATGGCCGGATTTATGTTGGTGGCCTGGACCTGTCGCAAACCCGCGGCGAAAGCCACGCCGTTGCCAACTGGATTTTTTCGCAGCCCGAGCTGTCCATCAAGGGCGGTACCGTGCGCTGGATTGACGAGCTGCGCAATGCACCGCCACTGGCCTTGACGCAGGTTGATGCGGTCATGCGCAATGGGCGGCGCAGTCATTCCATGCGGCTCGATGCCACGCCAGCGCCGGAATGGGGTGAGCGTTTCAGTTTGCGCGGCATTCTCAAGCAACCTTTGCTGTCAACCGAGGCAGGTCGCTGGGCGGACTGGTCGGGCCAGCTTTATGCCGCGTTCGACCGGGTGGATGTCTCGCGCATCAAGCAGTACGCTAGCCTGGACACCTTTGGCATTGACCTCAGAACCGGCAACGGCAGCCTGCGTGCCTGGGCCGACGTACACAAGGGGCAGCTCACTGGCGGAACCGCCGACGTTGCCCTGCGAGAAGTCAATGTCCAGTTGGGGAAAACGCTCGAGGCGTTGGCACTCGATTCGGTGTTTGGCCGTTTTGGCGGTAGCCAGCTGGTTGATGGCTTCACTTTCAATACCGAAGGCTTAGCTTTCAATACCCGCGACGGCCTGAATTGGCCGGGTGGCAATTTGACCCTGATTCATACTCGGACCGAAGGACAGGCAGAGCAAAAAAAACGAGTTGAAAGCAGACAAACTGGATTTGGCTGCGCTGGCCCAGATTGCCAATCGCCTGCCGCTGGACACCGCCACCCATGCGGCCATCAAGTCCTATGCGCCTAAAGGTCTGGTTGAAACGATTCAGGCGCGCTGGCAAACATCGCTCAAGACTTCCATGACTTTCTCGGCCAAAGGGCGCGTGACCGGTCTGGAGCTGGCCGCGCTCCCGAATCCGGCAGCAAGACCAAACACTGGCACGGCGGCGCATCATCAACCAGGTCGTCCGGGCATTAAAGGCGCAGCCATTGATTTTGATGTGACGCAGGCGGGTGGCAAGGCGGTGGTCAACATCGCACGCGGCTCGCTTGATTTGCCCGGTATTTTTGAAGACTCTGTGGTGCTGCTTGATCGCCTGTCGCTGGATGCGCAGTGGAAGCTGGTCAACGGAAAAATCGATACGCAATTGCGCAATATCAAGTTCGCAAGCAGCGATGCGGAAGGTCTGGCGCAGGCCAGCTGGCAGTCGGGCGAGCCAGCCGATAACTCGCTCGGGGTGCTAGATCTGCAAGGCAGTTTGAGTCGTGTAAATGGTGCCAAAGTTCACCGCTATTTGCCTTTGGTTTTATCCGATGAAGTGCGCCACTACGTGCGCGATGCAGTGCTCGAAGGGGCCGTCAGCGACGTGAAGTTCAAGGTCAAAGGGCCAGTCGATCACATGCCTTTTTCCAACCCGGCGCTGGGCGAATTCAAAATATCAGTCAAGGTCGCCAAAGGCGTATTGGCCTATGTGCCCAAACGGCTGCAAGCTAAAGACGCGAAGCCGTGGCCCGCCCTCACCGATGTTCAGGGCCGGATGGTCTTTAACCGCGCTGCGCTGGACATCCATGCTGCCAGCGCCAAAGTGACAGGCTTGAGCAGTCTGCAACTGCTCAAGGTCGATGCCCGCATTCCTGACCTGATGCATTCCGCCACACTCGACTTGAACGCCAAAATCAAAGGCTCCCTGTCCGATGCCCTGGGCTTTGTCAATACCTCGCCAGTCGGCTCTATGACGGGCCAGGTGCTGGCGCAGGCTGTCGGCAGCGGCTCTGGCGACTACGGCATACACCTGAGTCTGCCACTCCATGACATTGACAAGACACGGGTGTGGGGCACGCTGTCACTGCCCGGCAACGATGTACAGTTTTCGCCCGCCACGCCGCTGCTGGGGCACCTTAAGGGGGTGGCAACCTTTAGCGAAAGCGGTTTCAACGTGCCTGTAGCCCAGGCGCGTTTGCTGGGTGGCGATATCCGTTTTGAGGGTGGCATACGTGCGCCAGCCACTGCCCGCGTCGCTGCTGGCGCTGTGACTGGCGGCCCAGCCCTGGAGGCAGGCGTGGCGATCTTCAGGGCGCAGGGAACCCTCACCGCCGAAGGCGTCAAGCAGGCCAGCGATCTGGGTTTTTTCTCCCGCATTGCACAAAATGCCAGTGGTAGCGCTGCTTACACCGCAACCCTGGGTTTCAGGCGTGGCGCGGTAGAGCTGGTGGTGGCCAGCAACCTCCAGGGCATGGCGCTTGGTTTGCCTGTGCCTTTGAGCAAGACGGCTGAATCGTCTCTGTCGGTACGTTTTGAAAACACCCTGCTGACGAGCTCGCTGTTGCCAGGGCAAAAACTGCAGGATCAGCTGGCCCTGACGGTTGGGCCTGGCGCATCGGTGGCATCAGTGGTGTATGTGCGCGATGTCAGTGGCAGCGAGCCGCGCGTTATCAGGGGCAGCATCAGCGTCGGGCTGGAGCCGGGTGAATCGACCACCATGCCCGAGAGCGGCGTGGCGGCCAACATCAGTCTAGCAACGCTAGACCTTGATGCGTGGGAGAAAGTCCTTTCCAGATCGGTGGCTGGCGCAGTAGCTTCAACCGCACCAAGCACAGCAAGCACAGCCAGCGCAACCAGCGGTCGCAGCGTTTTCTCCGCTGCATCCCTGGCTTATTTGCCCACCCAGCTGGCGCTACGGGCCAAAGAGCTGCAAGTCGGAGGCCGCAAGCTGAACAACGTGGTGGTTGGCGGCACCCGTGAAGAGCTGGACTGGCGCGTCAATATTGACGCAACAGAGCTCAATGGTTACGTCCAGTTCAGGCAGCCCCGTGGGAGCGAGGCGGGGCTGGTGTATGCGAGGCTGTCGCGCCTGAGCCTGGGGCAAAGTAGCGCCAACGATGTTGAAAATATTCTCGATGAGCAGCCCGCCAATATTCCTGCGCTCGACATCGTCGTTGACGAGATGGAACTGCGCGGTAAAAAATTGGGGCGTGTTGAAATTGAGGCCATCAATCGCGGTGCGCAGGCGGTATCTCGTGAAGGCGGTGTGCGCGAATGGCGATTAAACAAACTCAATGTCATTCTGCCGGAAGCCGTGTTCAAGGCCACTGGCAATTGGACGGCCATCAATGCCCAGGCTACCCCACCCAGAGCCACGGAGCGCCAGCGGGTTGCATTTGAGCGCCGCCGTACGGTGCTGAACTTCACGCTGGATATCGCTGATTCTGGCGAGTTGCTGAACCGCTTTGGCATGAACGATGTCATCAAACGCGGCAAGGGAAAAATGGAAGGCCAGGTGGCCTGGGCTGGTTCACCGCTCAGTCTTGACTACCCCAGCATGAGCGGGCAATTCAATGTGAACATTGAGTCAGGGCAGTTTCTCAAGGCCGACCCCGGCATTGCCAAGCTGCTGGGTGTGCTGAGTCTGCAATCACTGCCGCGTCGCCTGCAGCTCGATTTCCGGGATCTGTTTTCAGAAGGTTTTGCCTTCGATTTTGTGCGCGGTGATGTCAACATCAGCCAGGGCGTGGCGGCCACCAACAACCTGCAGATGAAAGGTGTTAACGCTGCCGTGCTGATGGAGGGCAGTGCCGACATCGCCAGGGAGACGCAGGACATCAAGGTGCTGGTGGTACCAGAGATCAATGCCG
This sequence comes from Polaromonas sp., assembly GCA_038902795.1. GTDB lineage: Bacteria > Pseudomonadota > Gammaproteobacteria > Burkholderiales > Burkholderiaceae_C > Polaromonas. The sequence continues at coordinate 8,583 of JBCKNJ010000001.1, forward strand.
GAACAGCTTCGTTGATTGCCATGGTCATCAACCCGGCGATTGGCCTGGGCAGCTTTCTGGCGCAGTTTTTCCTGCGTCGCCCCTTGATGGCGGCCGCCACGCAGGAATTTCATATCGACGGCAGTTGGGCCAACCCGAAAATTACCAAAATGGAGCGCAAGCCATGAAGGTTGCCGCTATCCAGATGGTGTCTTCGCCAAGTGTGCGTGCCAATCTGGACGTAGCGCGCACGCTGCTCTCGCAGGCGGCTACAGAGGGTGCCGAGCTGGCAGTGCTACCCGAATATTTTTGTTTGCTGGGCTTTAAAGACACCGATAAATTGCAGATCGCCGAGCCGCCGGGGCGCGGGCTGCTGCAGGACTTTTTAAGCCAGTGCGCGAGCGATCTTAAGTTGTGGATTGTGGGCGGCACCATACCGCTGACAACCGGGCCAGCCGATGAGCAGGTGGCCAGGGTTTTCAACAGCACCCTGGTCTACAGCCCGGCAGGCCAGTGCGTGGCGCGCTACGACAAGATGCATCTTTTCCGCTTTGACAGCGGACAGGAAAGCTACGATGAAACGCGGGTGCTTCAGCCTGGCAGCCAGCCAGTGACCTTTGATTTGCCTTCGCGTGATGGCCATAGCTGGCGGGTCGGTTTGAGTATTTGCTACGACCTGCGCTTTCCCGAGTTGTACCGCCTGCTCAAAGCCGACCTGCTGCTGGTGCCCAGCGCTTTTACCTTCACCACCGGGCAGGCCCATTGGGAAATACTGCTCCGCGCGCGCGCCATTGAAAACCTCGCCTACGTGCTGGCCGCAGCGCAGGGCGGTCTGCACGACAACCAACGCCAGACCTGGGGCCACAGCATGGTGGTAGACCCCTGGGGGCAGGTGCTAGCTCAGCGCAGTGAGGGCGCGGGCCTGGTGCTGGTCGATGTGTACAAGTCGCAGCTGGATTTACAGCGGCTGCGTCTGCCAGCTTTGACGCACACGGTGTTGTGAGTGCCCCAAACGCTTCCAACAACAACAGAGTCATGACACACCTTAAAAAAACCGCACAAGCCAGTGTAGTCATCGTTGTCAGCTGCATGTTGTGGTCGTGTGCGGTTCGCACCAGCACGCCGCCCATGCAGCGCCAAGCAGACGCGCAGCCCGACATCAGCACGCCGCACCGCATGGACGACGGCGCAGTCTTGCCGCCAACACTTGGACAGGGTAAAAGCCGTTGGGTGGCGGTACGCTGGTCTGATTTGCCCGGCTTTGATGACGACAAATTATTCGAAGCCTGGAACGCATGGCTGAAAAGCTGCGAGCGGCCCGGCAGCACCTTTGCCCCGTTGTGTACTGATGTGCGGCGCCTGAGCATTGCCTCCGGTGACGAGCAGCGCGCGTGGATGATGTCGCGTCTGCAACCGTATCGGGTTGAATCATCGCAAGGCGTGGCAGATGGTCAGCTAACGAGTTACTACGAGCCGCTGCTCAAGGCCAGCCGCCAGCCAGGTAATGGCTATGAGGTGCCGCTCTACAAAGCTCCCGCAGCTTCAAGCGGGTTTGGCACACGCAAGCCCTGGTTCTCGCGCCAGGAGATTGATACCCTGCCCGAAGCCAGGGCCGCGTTAAGAGGCCGCGAGATTGCGTACCTGGCTGACCCGATTGATGCCATGCTGCTGCATATTCAGGGCTCAGGCCGTATCAGCATCGTCGAGGCTGATGGCTCCCAGCGCACCACCCGCGTCGCGTTTGCGGGTTCCAACGACCAGCCCTATCGCAGCATCAACCAGTGGCTCACAGCCCAAGGCGTGACCAAAATCAACCCCTGGCCGGATGCCACCAAGGCCTGGGCCGCACAAAACCCGCAGCGTGTGCCGCAACTGCTGTGGAGCAACCCGCGCTACATCTTTTTTAAAGAAGAAGCACTCAATGATCTGGATGCCGCCTTTGGCCCCAAAGGGGCGCAAGGTGTGGCGCTAACGCCAGGCCGCTCGATTGCCGTAGATCCTGACAGCATTCCCTACGGCACGCCGGTCTGGCTGGCTTCGCGCGGGGCTGCGGCCAACCTCCAAAAGCTGGTGTTTGCACAGGACACGGGGATTGCCATCGTCGGTGCTGTGAGGGCTGATTATTTTGCCGGCACGGGTTTTGAAGCCGGCGAGTTTGCCGCCAAAGTTAATCAGCCGCTACGCCTGTGGGTGCTGTGGCCCAAGTGAGCAGAGTTATTGGTGTCTGACCCCAATAACTCGCAAGATTCTTTCGCCCATCGCTATAAACCTGCATGCGCTCGTGGAATAAGGGTTGACGTGCTGCCATGACCCTGCACAATGAGGCTGATGGTGAAGCGTGACTCACTTCAGAGGGCGCGTATCGTCGATGACTGCACCAGATAAACACCCCATGAAACGCCGTGAACTACTGCAAGGACTGGCCAGCATCTCTGCGCTGGCCTTGCCCACGCTGACGGGTAGTGCAGCGCTGCGCGAACTGAGCGCCGCACCGGCCAGCCTGGCCATTGCCGGGCAGGCGGCCTTGTCTGTGTGGGCCTATAACGCCCAGGTGCCCGGGCCGGTGCTGCGCTACAAGCGCGGCGAGGTGCTGGATCTTGAGTTTCTCAACCGTCTGCCCGACCCGAGCACCATCCACTGGCATGGCATGCGCCTGCCCAATGCCATGGACGGTGTGCCGCACATTACGCAGGTGCCCGTGGCCCCTGGCGAGCGCTTTCGCTACCGCTTTGCGCTGCCTGATGCGGGCACCTTCTGGTACCACCCGCACCTGGGTACGCCCGAACAGGTGGATCGCGGCCTGGCGGGTGCGCTGGTGGTGGAAGACGATGCGCCACCGCCCGTGGACGCCGACGTGGTCTGGCTCATCGACGACTGGCGTCTGGGCCCGGACGGCCGCATCGCCGAAGACTTCTACAACTTCCGTGATGTTTCACATGCCGGGCGCCTGGGGCAGCACCTTACCGTGAACGGCCAGCTCGCCCCGGCCCTGCCGTTGCAGACCGGGCAGCGCCTGCGCCTGCGCCTCATCAACGCGGCCAATGCGCGCATTTTTGCGCTGGAGTTGCCGGGTCTGCCGGCCTGGCTGATTGCGCGCGATGGCGTACCCGCAGACAGCGCCGTGCTATGGGAAGGCCCGTTGCTGCTAGGACCGGGCATGCGCGCCGACATCGTGGTGGACGCCAGCCGTGCGGGCAGCCACGCTTTACTAGACCACTTTGGCCGAGGTCAACGCGTGCTGGGCACCTTCGCTGTGAACGGGCGCGACGTGGCTACGCCGCGCCCCGCCCCAATGCCTGCCCACCGCGAGCCCCTGCCTGAACCGGTACTCGCCAATGCCTCACAGCAAGAACTTGTGATGGGCGGCGGCATGATGAACCGCTTTGGCTGGCCAGAAGATCCGCCTGCGGCGCGCGCTGCGCGTCGCGTGCGCCAGCAGGCCGGCGCGCGTGAAGCCGACCCGGTGTGGACGATCAACGGGCATGCTCACATGACGCACCACGCGGGCCACCCGCCCGAGTTCAGCGTCAGGCTGGGCCAAACCGTGCGCATGGTGTTCGACAACCGCACCGCCTGGTGGCACCCCATGCACCTGCACGGCCACCACTTTTGCGTGCTCTCGCGCAATGGAGAGGCCCTGCCCGAGCGCCCCTGGCGCGACACTGTGCTCATGGCGCCGCAAGACCGCATCGAAATCGCCTTCGTGGCAGACAATCCGGGCCGCTGGCTGATCCACTGCCACGTGCTTGAACACCATGCGGGTGGCATGGGGACGATGTTTGAGGTGAGGGCTTGAGGGCTTGCGCAAAGACTTATCTCGCTTTAATGCATACACTTTGCTTGAAGACAATCTAACGAGAAGAGACAAAACCATGAACGCCCCATTGCCCGAACACATTCGCAAAGCGCTTGAGACCGTCACGCTGGACGACAAATACAGTCTTGACTACGGCCATGCCTTCATGAGCGGCGTGCAAGCCCTCGTCAAGCTGCCGATGTTGCAGCAGTTGCGCGATCGGCAACAAGGCAAAAACACGGCGGGTTTTATTTCGGGCTATCGCGGCTCACCACTCGGTGGCTATGACCAAGCTTTGTGGAAGGCGGCCAAGTATTTAAAACAGCGCAACATTGTTTTTCAACCGGGTGTGAATGAAGAGCTGGCCGCCACCGCGCTCTGGGGCACGCAGCAACTCGGCTTTGCGCCACCGGGCAGCAACAAGTTCGATGGCGTGTTCGGCATCTGGTACGGCAAGGGGCCGGGCGTGGACCGCACGTCAGATGTGTTCAAGCACGCCAACATGGCCGGTACCACGCCCTGGGGTGGCGTGATTGCGATTGCCGGTGACGACCACATCGCCAAAAGCTCAACCGCCGCACACCAAAGCGACCATATTTTCAAGGCCTGTGGCCTGCCGGTTTTCTTTCCGGCCAGCGTGCAGGAAATTCTTGACTTGGGTTTGCACGCCTTTGCCATGAGCCGCTACGCCGGCGTGTGGGCGGGCATGAAGACGATTCAAGAAATCGTCGAGTCATCCGCCAGCGCCATGATTGACCCTGAGCGCGTGCAGATCAACATCCCGACTGATTTTGCAATGCCGCCGGGTGGCCTGCACATTCGCTGGCCCGATGCGCCGCTGGAGCAAGAGCAGCGTTTGTTTGACTACAAATGGTATGCAGCACTGGCCTACATCCGTGCCAACCGGCTGAACTACAACGTGATTGAAAACAAGGCTGATCCATCACGTGATCGTTTTGGCCTGATCGCCAGCGGTAAGGCCTACAACGATACGCGCCAGGCCTTGATGGACTTGGGGCTTGACGATGCGACTTGCCAACAGCTGGGCATTCGTCTGCACAAGGTGGCTGTGGTGTGGCCGCTGGAGGCGCAGCTGACGCGCGAATTTGCGACTGGCCTGCAAGAAATTTTGGTGGTTGAAGAAAAGCGTCAGGTGATTGAATACCAGCTGAAAGAAGAGCTGTACAACTGGCGCGCTGATGTGCGGCCTAACATCGTCGGCAAGTTTGATGATTCCGGCAACCACCAGGGTGGCGAGTGGAGCATGCCGAATCCGTCAGCCAACACATTGCTACGCGCCAACGCTGATTTGTCGCCCGCATTGATCGCCAAAGCGATTGCAGCGCGGGTTAAAAAGCTGGGGCTGGATAGCGACATGATGGCCCGCATCGACGCGCGCCTGGCGGTGCTGCAAGCCAAAGAACAATCACTCGCCACGCTGGTGGTTAACAGCGACCGCACGGCGTGGTATTGCTCGGGCTGCCCGCACAACACATCAACCAAAGTGCCTGAAGGTTCACGCGCTATGGCCGGTATTGGTTGCCACTACATGGCGCTGTGGATGGATAGAAGCACCATGGGCTTCACGCAAATGGGCGGCGAGGGCGTGCTCTGGGTGGGCCAGCAACCCTTCACCACTGACACCCACATGTTTGCCAACCTCGGTGATGGCACCTACTTTCACAGCGGGCTGCTGGCGATTCGCCAATCCATTGCAGCGGGTGTCAACATCACCTACAAAATTCTGTACAACGATGCCGTCGCCATGACAGGTGGCCAGCCGATTGGCGAGCGGCCCGAGGGGCATTCAGTCGTGCAGATTTCGCAATCGGTACGGGCCGAGGGGGCGACAAAAATTGTGGTTGTAACCGATGAACCTGAAAAATATGAGGCTGTGAAACTGGCCGAAGGTGTGAGCGTGCATCACCGTGATGAGCTCGATGCCATACAGCGCCAGTTTCGCGAGATCAAAGGTACCAGCGTCATCATTTACGACCAGGTCTGCGCGGCTGAAAAGCGCCGCCGCCGCAAGCGCGGCACGCTGGTAGATCCGGCGGTGCGTGTTGTCATTAACGAGCTGGTGTGCGAAGGTTGCGGTGACTGCAGCGTGCAGTCCAACTGCATGAGCATTGAGCCGCTGGAGACTGAATTTGGCCGCAAGCGCCAGATCAACCAGAGCAGCTGCAATAAGGACGTTTCATGTGTGAAAGGTTTTTGCCCCAGCTTTGTGACGGTTGAAGGCGGGCAGCTCAAGAAGCAGAAGTCAAAGGCAGATAAAAAATTCAATCCGTTTGAGCTGGGCGAGATACCCGATCCGGCTATTCCGATGCTCGACAAAGACCACCCTGTGTGGGGCATCGTCGTCGCAGGCGTAGGCGGCACGGGTGTCATCACCATAGGCCAGCTGCTGGGCATGGCGGCGCACATCGAAGGCAAGGGCATCGTCACGCAGGACGCGGCAGGCCTGGCGCAAAAAGGGGGCAGTACCTGGAGCCATGTGCTCATCAGCGCGCAGCCTGGCCAGATCTGCACGACCCGCGTTGGTACGGCGAGTGCCGACCTCATCATTGGTTGCGACCCCATAGTCAGCGCCAATAAAGAAACCCTGGTACGTATGCAGCTTGGGCGCACCCATGTGGCGCTGAACTCCCACAGCGCGCCCACGGCATCGTTCGTTCTTGACGGCGCATGGCAAAACCCCGGCAGCGCCTGTCAGGCTGAAATTGCCAAGACTGTGGGTGCTGGCGGTGTCGGTGCTTTTGATGCAGACACCGCCGCCACCAAACTCATGGGCGACAGCATTTATGCCAATCCCATGCTGCTCGGCTATGCATGGCAAAAGGGCTGGGTACCGCTGGGGCTGGAGGCCCTGATGCGCGCGATTGAACTGAACGCCGTGGCCATCGAGCAGAACAAAACCGCCTTCGCATGGGGGCGGCGTGCTGCGCATGATTTGCCAGCGATGCAAAAACTGGTTACACCAAGCCAGGTCATTGCCATGCCTGCTGCCCGTCAGGGCGTTGACGAACTGGTGGCTAAACGGGTTGAGTTTCTAGTCGCCTATCAAAACGCTGCGTATGCCAGCGAGTACCAAGCCTTTGTCCGAAAGGTCGAGCAGCTTGAAAGTGTTTTGGGCAAAACGCTGCTCACGCAAAACGTCGCCCGCTACCTGTTCAAACTCATGGCCTACAAAGACGAGTACGAAGTCGCGCGTCTGCACACCGACGCAGCGTTTTTAAACCATGTCAACGCCATGTTTGAAGGTGACTTCAAGCTCAACTACCACCTGGCACCGCCGTTGATTGCCAAGAAAAACGACAAAGGTGAGCTGCAAAAACAAAAGTTTGGCCCGTGGATGTTGACCGGCTTTAAAGTGCTGGCCAAACTAAAAGGCCTGCGCGGCACAGCGTTCGATGTATTTGGCCGCAGCGATGAGCGCCGCATGGAGCGTGCGCTGATAGGCGAGTACAAGGCCAGCATCGACAGACTGCTCACAAACCTGACTGCCCACAATCACGCCGCTGCAGTCGAGGTGGCGCGCATTCCTGAAATGATCAAAGGCTACGGCCACGTCAAGGCGCGCAATCTGCGGGCTGCGCGCTTGGAGTGGGCTGAAGCGCTGGCGCGCTATGAAAAACCTGAGGCCAAATTGGCGGCGTAGCCTGTCGGACAGGCTGCTAGGTACGCGAAACCCGCTGAAACAGCCCACCCGGCAAGCGCATCACATGGCCATCAAGCTCCAGCTCCAGCAGTTGGGCTTGCAGTGCGGGTGTTGCCATGCCGGTGCGGGCTTGCAGTGCGTCCAGGCTGACCACATCAAAACCCAGCGCTGACAAAAATGCTTTGTCGGCGCTGGGGCTGTCGCCTTCTTCACTGTCGTCACCTTCCGCATCGTGCGCAGCGTCACTCCATGACGGCGCTGCAACTGAAATTCTCAACTCTTCAAGTACGTCCTGCGCGGTTTCCACCAGCTTGGCCCCCTGCTTGATAAGTGCATGGCAGCCGCGTGATTGCGGCGAGTGGATGGAGCCGGGTATGGCAAACACGTCTTTGCCCTGCTCGTTGGCCAGCCGCGCTGTGATGAGCGAGCCGGACTTTAACGCAGCCTCGACCACCAGCACGCCTTGCGACAAGCCCGCAATAATGCGGTTGCGCGTGGGAAAGTTGGCAGTCAGTGGCGCTGTGCCCAATGGGAATTCGCTGATGATGAGGCCCTGCTGCGCGATGCGGTGCGCCAGGGCTAGGTGTTTTTTGGGGTACACGCGATCCAGGCCTGTGCCCACCACGGCAATGGTTGTGCCGCCACCTTGTAATGCGCCCTCGTGCGCTGCGCCGTCTACGCCCAGCGCCATGCCCGACACCACGCAAACGCCTGCCTCGGCAAACGCTTTGGCAAATTGCCGGGCACTGACCTCACCCTGCGGTGTTGGGTTGCGGCTACCGACGATGGCCAGCAGCAGTTGCCCTTGGGTAAATGATGTGACTGATTTTGCTATTGAATCAGTAGCTGATTGCGCTCGATTTGCAAGGACTCCCAGCATATACAGCATCAAAGGAGGGTCTTCGATATTGAGCAGCTCCAGCGGGTACCTAGCATCGCCCAGTACAGCGATGTGGCGGTCGTCGCCTGCGGCCAGCCAGTTCTGGGTGGTTTTTAGCAACTCATCAAGACTGGGTGGTTGCAGCGCAATTGCGTTGCTGAGTTTGGCGCTGCCCAGCTCTTTCAAGGTGGCCGCGCTCTGCTCAAAAATCGCTTGTACAGAGCCAAACGTGGCCAGCAGTTTGCGGGCTGTAGCGTTGCCAATACCGGGGGACAGCGTCAGCCGCAGCCACGCCTTTAGTTCAGCAGACTCCAAGGTGCTTGGCGCCGTGTCAGTTGGGGTTGGTGAAGCGGTCGCCGACCTTCACGCCATCGGTGATTTGTAAAACCAGTGCGTAAGACAGACTCTCAAAGGTGCGAAACACCATCAGCAAGCCGTTGCGTTCGTTCGGCAGCTTGATTTGCGTGCGGGCTGAATCGGTACGGTCATTCAGCACCTGGCCGTCTTTCAGAATGACCATGACGTGGCCGCGTTCCAGGCCGTCCTTGCTGCCCCGGTTAACCACTACCACCTGGTTTTCTGCGGCGTAAGTGACGGCGCTGCCGTACACCGACACAATCTGGCCTGAAATGGGCAGCGTGGGTGCGCGAGGAACGTAACTTTGCGAGATGGCGGCGGGTTCGGCCACCAGGCGGTCACCGACACGCATTTCTTCCTTGGCCGACACAATGTCAATCGTGGCGGGCACGATCTCGGTGGTTATTTTTCCGTCTCTGGCGGTGACTTGCTGGACTGACTCGCCGCGTACCAGTTCGGCCCTGCCGACATACTGGGCTTCATAACCCAGTATGGCGCGCGTGGTGGGGTCTTTCAGGGGGGTGGCGTTGCGAAATATACGGTATTTGAACGGCTCGCCTTTTGCATCGCTTAGGGCTTTGCCACTGCTTGCGCTGCCGGATAGCCCGCGCGCGTAAGCCCTGTCGCCGCGGCTTAACAGGACGCGCCCTTCCTGCGTCGCCACGATGCGCGGCGCGCGTAAGAATTCGGCTTCGTCCACGATGATGGCTTCGTTCAGGAATGGCTCAATCACATGGGATGCCAGCGTCGGTATGGACGCGTCTGCGAGTGTTCCAGAACGGATCCGGGGCGATACGATGACCGTATCGGTGGGCGGGCCGTCGCCAGCGGCGGCCTGGCGGGAACGCAAGGTGGCCCGACCATTGGATTTGTCGAGGTAAAGCTGCTGGCCGGGGTAGATGCGGTGCGGGTTTTTAATGTCTTGCAGGTTCATGCCCCACAGCTCGGGCCAGTGCCAGGGGCTTTTGAGGAACATGCTAGATATCGCCCACAGGGTGTCGCCACGCTTGACGACGTAGCTGTCGGGTGCGTTGGGCAGCAGGTCTTTTACCGGAATGCCGGTTTGTGCGACCTGGTTTGCAATGGCTCTTTGGTTGGCAGTGATGGGGAAGTTTTGCGCATGTGCGTCAAATGCCGTGCCGAGTGTTGCCGCCAGCGTTGCGGCAAAAAACCCCGCAGCTATTGATATTACACTCAACTGAGCAGACGTTCGAGCAGAAATAATTTGCATTTTGAGGGTCTTTTTAGGCTTGTTGTATCTTGATAAGGGCACCTCTATAAATTCATTTTTCAGGCGAATTGCGTCGTTGGGCGGTACTCGCAATCCTCACGTACCTGAAGTACGTTCCGGTTGCTGCGTTCCGTCCGCCTAGCACTTCATCCTGAAAATCTGAATTTCTAGAAGTGCCCTTGATAATTTACTGGCGATTTTCTACCTAGACCTTTGATTAAGCAACGAAAATGCACCTCGATAAGCCCTTGCATCCGGAAAAGTCCTGAAAATTTGCGAAAATAGCGACACCTGCTGGCTCAACTTATGAACTTACTGCCCATTCTTCGCTACCCCGACCCGCGCCTCCACACCGTGGCCAAGCCCGTTTCGGCGGTTAATGCGCGCCTGCAAACCCTGGTCGATGACATGTTGTACACCATGTACGAAGCCGAGGGCATAGGCCTGGCGGCAACGCAGGTGGATGTGCATGAGCGCCTGATCGTGATTGACGTGAGCCAGGAGCGCGACCAGCTGCTGGTGCTGATTAATCCCGAAATCACCTGGGCCAGCCCAGAGACGCAGATTAACGACGAGGGCTGTCTGTCGGTGCCCGGTATTTACGATGGGGTGGAGCGTTCCAGCGCGGTGAAGGTGCAAGCGCTGGACCGGGACGGCAAACTGCAAACCCATGATGCCAAGGGCCTGCTGGCCGCATGCATCCAGCATGAGATGGACCATTTGATGGGCAAGGTGTTTGTGCAGTACCTCTCACCCCTCAAACGCAACCGCATCAAGACCAAAATGATCAAGGAGCAAAAAGCTGACCAAGAAAAGCTGACCAAGACTAGGGCCAGACTAACCTGATGCGCGTCATTTTTGCGGGTACGCCCGAGTTTGCCCGCGTTGCGCTAGAGCGCCTGCACGCCGCAGGGTTTGAAATCGCGTTGGTATTGACCCAACCCGACCGGCCTGCCGGGCGCGGCATGAAGCTACAGGCATCCAGCGTCAAGCAGTGGGCGCAAAGCCATGGCGTGCTTGTCGCCCAACCACGAAGCCTGCGCCTCGATGGTAAATACCCTGAAGACGCTGCGGCTGCAAAAACAGCAATGGAGGCTGCGCGGGCTGATGTGATGGTGGTTGCGGCTTACGGTTTGATCTTGCCGCAGTGGGTATTGGATTTACCTGAAAAAGGTTGCCTCAATATTCATGCTTCTTTGTTGCCACGCTGGCGTGGTGCAGCGCCGATTCACCGGGCCATTGAAGCGGGCGATGCGCAGACCGGCATCACCATCATGCAGATGGACGCAGGGCTGGACACGGGCGACATGCTGCTGGTGGAACGCTTGGCCATTGATGCAACAGATTCCACAGAATCGCTGCATGACAAAGTAGCTGCACTCGGCGGGCGTTTGATTGTTGAAGCGCTGGAGCTGGCGGCCCGTGGGGGTGAAAGCGGTTTGCGCCCCCAGCCGCAAGCGCTTGAGGGCATCACCTACGCCCACAAAATCGAAAAACATGAAGCCCCCATCGACTGGTCACAAACCGCCGCAGTCATTGCCAGGCGCATACGGGCTTTCAAGCCCTTCCCCATAGCCAGCAGCACGCTGGGCGATGCGGTCATCAAGCTGCACGAAGCGACTGCACTGCTGCAAGCTGCACCGATGGCGTCAAGCCCTGGCCAGGTGCTGGCGGCCAGCGCAGCCGGTGTTGACATTGCAACCGGCAGTGGGATTATTAGGCTGACGCAGCTTCAAAAATCAGGCGGCAAGGCGATGAATGTCGCCGACTTTTTGCGCGGCTTTACGCTGCGGCCCGGCATGATGTTTGGCGCTGCTGCGCCTGCTGGCGGTTCTGCAAAAAACGATTGAAGTTGCCCGTGCGCGCCCTCTTCAAGCACCCTGAGTTTCGCCGTGGCATGTTTGACGGTGCCCAGGTCTCGCCAGGCATTGCGGCCTGGGGCTTGATGACGGGCGTGGCCATGGTCAAGTCGGGCTTGAGTACGCTTGAAGCCACGCTCATGGCAGTACTGGTTTTTGCCGGCAGCTCGCAACTGGCTGCCATGCCGCTGATTGCTGCCGGCGCGCCCATGTGGGTGATTCTGGCAACCGCGTTTTGCGTCAACCTGCGCTTTGTTGTTTTTAGTGCCCACATACGGCCCTATGTCATGCACCTGCCTTTGTGGCGGCGGCTTTTGGGCGGCTACCTGATGATGGATCTGAGCTATGTGTTGTTTACAACGCGCTTTCCGCACCCAAGTGAAGACGATGCCACGCGGCAGGCGCAAGAGGCTTACGCTCTGGGCAATGGCGTGCTCAACTGGGCGTCATGGGTGGGCATGGGCCTGGTCGGTATTGCGCTTGCCAACTCGATCCCGCTGTCATGGGGTCTTGGTTTTGCCGGCATTCTGGCGCTGGTCGGCATACTTTGTTCGCTGGCAACGACGCACCTGCGCATGGTGTCTGGTGGCGTAGCGGGTGCTGCCGCAGTCGCGGCTTTTGCGCTGCCACTCCAGCTTAATATCCTGGTCGCCATCGCTTCTGCGGTTGCGCTGTGCTTGTTGCTTGAAAAGCCCAGACCGAGAGCGCAGCCATGAACGGCACCGACTTGTGGACTATCGCCACCATCATCGGCATGGCCTGCGTTACGGTCATCACGCGCTCTTTTTTTTACATCTCCAGCAAACCCTGGAAGCTGCCCGCCTGGGCGCAGCGCGGCCTGCACTATGCCCCGATTGCCGCGCTGTCGGCAGTCATCATCCCTGAAATCGTGATGACCCAGGGCCATCTGATTGACAGCTGGAAAGACGCACGGCTGTTTGCCGTGGCTACAGGCGTGCTTTGGTTTTACTGGCGCAAGGGTGTGCTCGGCACCATCATTGCGGGTATGACTGTGTACTTGCCGCTGCACCTGAGCCTTGGCTGGTAGATGTGTTGCCCCGGCTTGATAAAACCCGCCACCTACAATTTGTGCTTTTAGCCTGCGTGATTTAACGCATCCACCCTCTCATGAACTTCATCCGCTTTTCTGATTTGTGCGCCAGTGGCCAAGTGGCTGGCAAGCGCGTTTTTATTCGCGCCGACCTCAATGTGCCGCAAGACGAGCAAGGCAACATCACCGAAGACACGCGCATCCGCGCCTCGATTCCCTGCATACAGATGGCGCTTGATGTGGGCGCAGCGGTCATGGTCACGTCCCATCTTGGACGGCCTGTTGAAGAGCAGTTCAAACCTGAAGATTCACTGGCACCCGTCGCCAAGCGCCTGTCTGAATTGATGCAGCGTGACGTGCCGCTGCGCTCAAACTGGGTCGATGGCGTGGATGTCAAACCCGGCGATGTCGTGCTGTTAGAGAACTGCCGTATCAACAAGGGCGAGAAGAAAAACGACGCGGTGCTGGCGCGTAAATTGGCGGCGCTATGTGATATTTTTGTGCATGATGCGTTTGGCATCGCGCACCGCGCCGAAGCCTCAACCTATGGCATTGCGCAGTTCGCCAAAGTCGCCAGTGCCGGGCCGCTGCTGACTGCCGAGATGGACGCGATTTCAAAAGCCTTGAGCCACCCGCGCCGCCCGCTGGTGGCGATTGTGGCCGGCAGCAAGGTGTCTACCAAGCTGACGATACTGAAAGCCCTGGCTGGCAATGTTGACCAGCTGATTGTGGGTGGCGGCATTGCCAACACCTTCATGCTGGCAGCGGGTTTGAACATCGGCAAAAGCCTGGCCGAACGTGATTTGCTGCCCGAGGCCACAGCGGTGATTGCGGCGATGAAGGCGCGTGGCGCGGCAGTACCCATCCCGGTTGATGTTGTCACCGCCAAAACTTTTGCGGCTGATGCTGTGGCTACTACCAAAGCCGCAACCGATGTAGCTGATGACGACCTCATCCTCGACATCGGCCCCAAAACCACCGCGCAACTCGCAGCGCAGCTGATGGCCGCTGGCACGATTGTCTGGAACGGCCCAGTCGGTGTGTTCGAGTTTGAAGCCTTCTCGCACGGCACCGAGGGCATTGCCCGCGCCATCGCGGCGAGCAGTGCGTTTTCAATTGCGGGCGGTGGCGACACCGTTGCAGCGATTGCCAAATACGGCATTGAAAAGCAGGTCGATTACATATCGACGGGTGGCGGCGCTTTTCTCGAAGTGCTGGAGGGCAAGACCTTGCCAGCCTTTGAAATTTTGCAAAAACGCGCTGCGGGTTAAATCAAAACGCCATTAATTTAGCGATCCAATTGGAGTCTGACCCCAATTCTTTTTATGAAAACCAACGGAGACCACTCATGCACCCTGCACCGCCCTCTTCCTTCCCAACGGCCCCCGGGCTGTTCCGCCGCCGCACCATGACAGCCGCCCTGGTTGCCGCACCCGCACTGTGGTTCGGTTCGCGCGCCCAGCCGGCCGCTGGCCGCCGCGCCACACCGGCGCAAACCGAAGGCCCGTTTTACCCGGTGGCCTTGCCCCAGGACAGTGACCATGATTTGCTGCGCAACGGCGCGCTGAGTTATCCGCAAGGGCAAAGCGCCTGGGTCGAAGGCAGCGTGAGCGACCTGGTCGGCAAGCCCCTGGCCGGCGCCCAGGTGGAGATCTGGCAATGCGATCACGCCGGCTACTACCACCACCCCGGTGACGGCAACAAGGCGGACCGCCGCTTCCAGGGCTTTGGCCGCGTGACGGTGGGCGCCGACGGCCGCTACCGCTTTCGCACCATACGTCCGGCCGCGTACGGCAGCCGCACGCCGCATATTCACGTCAAGGTCAGGCTGGGCCAGCACGAGCTGCTGACCACCCAGTTGTATGTCGCGGATGACCCCGGCAATCCGCGCGACTTTCTGTGGCGCAGGCTGAACGAGGCCGACCGGGCGGCCCTGACCGTGCCGTTTACGCCAGGCAGCGACGGCCTGCGGGCCAGCTTTCCCATCGTGGTCGACGCCTGAACGTGAACAATTAGGGTCAGATCCCAATTCTCTTCCGTGTGAAAATCAACAGACAAACACAACGGAGACTTTGCATGCCACGTCGCGCCACCAAAATTGTTGCCACCCTCGGCCCCGCTTCCAGCGACCCGGCCCTGTTAGAGAAAATGATTCGCGCTGGCGTGAACGTGGTTCGTCTGAACTTCAGCCACGGCAAGGCGCAAGACCACATCAACCTGGCAGCGGTGGTGCGCGAAGCCTCGCAGCGTGCCGGGCGCGAAGTGGCCATCATGGCTGACCTGCAAGGTCCGAAAATCCGCGTCGGCAAATTCGCCGAAGGCAAAGTGCAATTGGTGCGGGGCGAAAAATTTGTACTCGACGCATCGCGTACTGAGCCAGGTGACATCAAAGGTGTCGGGCTTGACTATAAAAAGTTGCCGCGCGATGTGAAGGCCGGTGATGTGCTGTTGCTCAACGATGGTCTGATTGTGCTGACGGTCGATGCCGTTCTGGGCGAAGAGGTCATCACCACCGTCAAGCTGGGCGGCGTGCTGTCAAACAACAAGGGTATCAACAAGCAGGGCGGTGGCCTGACCGCGCCTGCGCTGACGGCCAAGGATATGGAAGACATCAAGACCGCGATGAGTTTTCAGGCTGACTACGTGGCGGTGAGCTTTCCGAAAAATGCGACCGACATGGAAATGGCGCGCCAGCTTTGCAATGTGGCAGGAAGCCAGTACAAACACAAGCCGGGGCTGATAGCCAAGATAGAACGCGCCGAGGCGATTCCCAATCTTGAAGAAATTTTGCGTGTCAGCGACGGCATCATGGTGGCGCGTGGCGACCTGGCGGTTGAAGTTGGCTACGCGGCCGTTCCAGCGCTGCAAAAACGCATGATCAAAATGGCGCGTGCACAAGATAAGTTTGTCATCACCGCCACGCAGATGATGGAAAGCATGATTTTGAACCCGGTGCCCACGCGCGCCGAGGTCAGTGATGTGGCCAACGCGGTGCTCGATGGCACCGATGCCGTGATGCTCAGTGCCGAAACAGCCGTAGGCAAGTACCCGCTGGAAACGGTCGAGGAGATGGCCAAGATCTGCCTCGAAGCCGAAAAAACCGAGTACAAGGAAATCGAATCGGACTTCAGCGGCAAGACCTTTGCCCGCATTGACCAGTCCATCGCCATGGGCGCGCTGTTCACTGCCAGCCACCTGGGGGCCAAGGCCATCGTGGCGCTGACCGACAGCGGCTCCACCCCGTTGTGGATGAGCCGCCACGACATCCGCATTCCCATTTACGCGCTGACACCGCACCTGGCCACCCAGCGCAAGATGGCCATCTACCGCAACGTTCGCCCTTTGCTGATGGACACCAGCGTTGACCGCGACACCGCTCTGCGCCAGGCAGAAGGCCATTTGCTGAGTCGCCAGATTGTGCAGAGTGGCGACGTGTACGCGATTACCTGCGGCGAGCCGATGGGCGCGCCGGGTGGAACGAATATGCTCAAAATTTGCCGGGTAGAATAGGGCCCCCACGCTCCACCGCTGCGCTGGTCGGTACAAGTTACCAACGGGTTACCAACTTTTCAAGGACACCATCATGGCTCTTGTTTCAATGCGCGAGCTGCTGGATCATGCGGCAGTCAACGGCTACGGCATTCCGGCTTTTAATGTCAACAATCTTGAGCAGGTACAAGCCGTGATGGAAGCGGCCAAAGAAACCGGTGCCCCGGTCATCCTGCAAGCCAGTGCCGGCGCACGTAAATATGCAGGCGAGGCCTTCATCAAGCACCTGTTACAGGCCGCGATTGAGATGTACCCGAGCATTCCGCTGGTCATGCACCAGGACCACGGCCAAAACCCTGACGTGTGCCAGAGCGCTATCAATCTCGGCTTTTCGTCGGTGATGATGGACGGCTCTCTTGAAGGCGACGGTAAAACCATTGCCAGCTATGAGTACAACGTTGAGGTGACGAAAAAAGTATCCAGCATGGCGCACAAGCTGGGCGTAACGGTTGAAGGCGAACTCGGCTGCCTCGGCAGCCTGGAGACTATGAGGGGCGACAAGGAAGACGGCCACGGCACCGAGGCAACCATGACGCGTGAGCAACTGCTGACCGACCCCGAGCAGGCCGCTGATTTTGTCAAGCAGACGCAAATTGACGCACTGGCCATCGCCATTGGCACCAGCCACGGCGCATACAAGTTCACCCGCAAGCCCACTGGCGATATTTTGGCGATTGACCTTATCAAGGAAATCCACCGGCGCATTCCGAGCACGCATCTGGTGATGCATGGCTCGTCGTCCGTACCGCAAGACATGCTGGACATCATCCGCCAGTACGGTGGCCAAATGAAAGAAACTTACGGTGTACCGGTTGAAGAAATTCAAGAGGCCATCAAACACGGCGTGCGTAAGATCAACATCGACACCGACGTCCGCCTGGCGATGACTGGCGCGGTGCGCAAGTTCCTCTTTGAAAATCCTGAAAAGTTTGACGCACGCGAATGGCTCAAACCAGCCCGTGAGGCCGCCAAAGCACTGTGCAAGCAGCGCTACATCGAGTTCGGCTGCGAAGGCCAGGGCGCGAAGATCAAGGGCGACACACTGCAAGTTGTAGCCGCCAAATATGCCAGTGGTGAGCTGGCGCAAGTGGTGCATTAAACCCGTTGCTTGGGGTATTTTGACGCGATGGCCTCCATAGCCTCCATAGATTGAAATGCTATGAGCACCGCTTCAACCGATTCAACCCTTACAACGCTTCACACCTCCTCCATCACCAGCCTTGCACTGCTAGCCCGTGGCAAGGTGCGCGACAACTACGTCGTGGGCAACAACCGCCTGCTGATGGTTGCCAGCGACCGCCTGAGCGCGTTTGATGTCATCCTCGGCGAACCCATCCCCGGCAAGGGCGCACTGCTGACGCAGATGGCGTTGTTCTGGTTTGCCAGACTCGGCCATATCTGCCCCAATCACCTCACAGGCGAAGCGCCTGAAAGCGTGGTCACGCCAGCCGAAGTGCCGCAAGTCACCCATCGCTCCATGCTGGTCAAGCGCCTCAAACCACTGCCCATTGAAGCCGTGGTGCGTGGCTACCTTGCTGGCAGTGGCTGGAAGGAATACCAGGACAGTCAGGCCGTCTGCGGCGTTGCATTGCCTGCCGGGTTGAAGAACGCCAGCAAGCTGCCAGAGCCCATCTTCACGCCCGCAGCCAAGGCCGCAGTCGGCGAGCACGACGAAAACATCAGCTACGAGCAGGTCGTGAAAGTAGTGGGCGCTGACTTGGCCGCGCAAATCAAAAAAATCAGCATTCAAATTTACCAAGAAGCCGCCGCGTTTGCGCTGACCAAAGGCATCATCATTGCCGATACCAAGTTCGAGTTTGGCCTCGATGAAAACGGCACACTCACGCTGATGGACGAGGTGCTAACGCCTGACTCATCACGCTACTGGCCGATCGAAGGTTACGAAGCCGCTTTTGCAGCGGGCCTGAACCCGCCGAGCTACGACAAACAGTTTGTGCGCGACTGGCTGGAAGCCGTGCGCATCAACGGCAAACCCTGGGACAAAACCCCGCCATCACCGCATCTGCCAGCCGATGTGATTGCCAAGACTGCGGCTAAGTACCAGGAGGCTTTGACGCGGCTGACGGGTTGAGCGGCTGCTTTGCCTAGCTCAAAATCACGCTGCTCAGTCGCCGCCTGTAGGTGGCAACCGTCGGGTCATCCGGTGTAATCTGCCCATCGGCGACTTTGGGTTTGGGTGTTTCCATGATGTCCAGCACGGCGATATAGGTTTTACGGGCGAGGTCATCGGCCCAGGCCTTGTCGCGCATCAGAATCTCCAGCAATTCATCCAGTGCGTCGATCCAACGCTGGGTTGCCAAAAACAGGCGGGCCTTGTCAAAACGGGCCTCAAAGTCACGTTTGTTAGCCGCAATTTTTGCATCAAACCGGGTTTGCGCTTCATCGTCATGGGCACTGACCGCCACAAAATCAATAGCATCCATCCAGCGCTTGAGCGAATCAAATCTGCGCACTGCAGCCGTCTGCGCGATGATGGGCGCAAACGCGACCTTGGCATCATCCATACTGCCGTTCAACAGCAATTGCTTGACCAGCTCAAAACGTGCGCTCTCGCTGCTGGGGTCGTTGGCGACATCAGCTTGCAGCTTTTTAAGCGCGGCTTCTGGTGAGGTGTCCGCTTCTTCAAGCGGTTCTTCTTCCTCCGGTGGCTTGTCGGCAGGCGGCAGGTGCTGGTCCAGAAACTCCTTGACCTTGCCTTCAGGCAGCGCGCCGGTAAAACCATCAACTGGCTGGCCGTTCACCATCAGCATGCAGGTCGGAATGCTGCGCACGCCGAAAGCGGCAGCCAGCTGCTGCTCCTGGTCAGAGTCGATCTTGACCAGCTTGAAGCGCCCGCCATAGGCGACTTCCACCTTCTCAAGAATCGGTCCGAGTGACTTGCAGGGCCCGCACCACGGTGCCCAGAAGTCAATCAGTACAGGGACGGTTTTGGAAGCCTCAATGACTTCCTCTTCAAAATTGGCAATGGTGACATCGATCATGATTTTTGAAAAATAGGGATAGCAAAAAAAAATTAACCGAGGGGAGGGTAGCATGCCGTTCCCAGCCTCAAGCCCGGGCGCAGCACAGACCCCGTAAAATCGGGGGTTCAGCCTTTGCCTGCAACCCCCAAAGCCCAATCATGCCCATAAAAAGCCTTCAGAATACGACCGACCGCAAAGTGCTGGTGGGTGTTGTCATGGGATCAAGCAGCGACTGGGAGACCATGCAGCACGCGGTTGACATCCTCACGCAATTCGGCGTGGCGCATGAGGCCAAAGTGGTGTCTGCGCACCGTATGCCCGACGAGCTTTTTGCCTACGCAGAACAAGCCCAGGCGCGCGGCCTGCAGGCCATCATTGCCGGGGCTAGTGGCGCGGCGCATTTGCCAGGCATGATAGCCGCCAAAACTAGGCTGCCCGTGTTGGGCGTGCCGGTAGTCAGCAAGCATTTGCAGGGTGTTGACTCGCTGCACAGCATGGTGCAAATGCCTAAGGGTGTGCCTGTGGCTACGTTTGCGATTGGCCATGCAGGTGCCGCCAATGCCGCGCTCTTTGCAGTTGCCATGCTGGCGTTGCATGATAAGGCGCTGGCCGATAAATTGCAGGCTTTCCGTGCGCAGCAAACTGCCGTTGCGCGGGCTATGACCTTGCCTCCAGCGCCCGCCGCATGAGCCGCGCGTTTGCCGTCGTTTTACCCGGCGCAACATTGGGCGTGATGGGCGGTGGCCAGCTGGGCCGTATGTTTGTACACGCCGCTCAGCGTTTGGGCTACAACACCTGCGTGCTCGACCCTGACGCGCAAAGTCCAGCGGGCCTGGTCAGCCACGAACATATTTATACCGACTATGACGACGCGCAAGGCCTGCGCAAACTGGCTGCGATAAGCGCCGCCATCACGACAGAATTTGAAAATGTGCCCGCAGCCGCACTGCAAACGCTCTCTGCAAGCCGCCCCGTTGCTCCCGGTGCTGCGGCGGTTGCCATTGCCCAAAACCGCATCGAAGAAAAATTGCACTTTGTGGCCAGTGGCGTGGTCTGCGCGCCCTATGCAGTGATTAAAACCGGGCAAGACCTAGAGGTGGTGCCGTCTGATTTGTTGCCCGGTATTTTGAAAACCGCGCGTATGGGCTATGACGGCAAAGGCCAGGTGCGCGTGAAAAATCTGGCGGAGTTGGCGCAGGCTTGGGGCTTTTTAAAGCAAGTGCCTTGCGTGCTTGAAAAGATGCTGCCGCTGAAGGCTGAGTTCTCGGTGATCGTGGCGCGCTCTTGGGGCGGCCAGATGGTGGGTTTTGCGCCGCAGCGTAATGTGCATGTCGATGGAATTCTGGCAGTGACTTACGCTTACGAGTCAAATATGCCTTTAGCCCAAGCAATACGGGCGCGAGCAGCTACTGAATCTATAGCAAACCAGATTGACTATGTGGGTGTGTTGTGTGTTGAGTTTTTTGTCGTGGATGACGGCACTGCTGAAGGCGCGCTGGTCGTCAACGAAATGGCACCACGCCCGCACAACAGCGGCCACTACACCATGGACGCTTGCGACGTGTCGCAGTTTGACCTGCAGGTACATGCCATGGCGGGCTTACCTTTGCCGCAGCCGCGCCAGCATTCACCCGCCATCATGCTCAACCTGCTGGGTGACATCTGGTTTGGATCTGACGGTCAGGCGCGCACGCCTGACTGGCTGGCTGTGCTGGCTTTGCCCGGCGTACACCTGCACCTGTATGGCAAGACGGATGCACGGCCTGGCCGCAAGATGGGGCACCTGAACATCACAGGTGTTGATGTTGCCTCGGTGCAAGCCACGGCGCGGCAAGCCGCAGATATTTTGGGCCTGCCCGGTCTCGAATAATGGGCGCTTCTATAAATTCATTTTTCGGGCGAATTGCGTCGTTGGGCGGTACTCGCAATCCTCACGTACCTGAGTACGTTGCGGTTGCTGCGTTCCGTCCGCCTTGCACTTCATCCCGAAAATCTGAATTTCTAGAAGTGCCCTAAAGCAGGTCAAGCACGATGATTTTGCACGGCACTCCGTATTTGGATAAGCCAGCCATTCTTGCTGCCGCCCGCACCATCGTTGCTGGCGGGCTGGTCGGGTTTCCAACCGAGACTGTCTACGGCCTGGGTGCTGATGCTTCAAGTGATGCGGCTGTTGAGGCCATCTTCGTGGCAAAGGGCAGGCCTGCCGACCACCCGCTGATCGTTCATGTAGCCGATGCGCAGCAGGTCAATGATTACGCCAGCAGCGTGCCGCCCTATGCGGCCCGCCTGATAAAAGCCTTCTGGCCCGGCCCGCTAACCGTCATCCTGCCGCGCAAGTCAGGCGTGGCAAAGGCGGCAGCGGGTGGTCAGGATTCGATTGGCCTGCGCTGCCCATCGCACCCAGTGGCGCAGGCTTTTTTGAAGGCCTGCCTGGAATTGGGCGTGAGCGGCGTGGCTGGTCCCAGTGCCAACCGCTTTGGCCGCGTCAGCCCCACCAGGGCTAGCCATGTAGTCGATGAAATGGGCAGCCAGCTGCTGGTACTCGACGGCGGGCCGTGTGAGCTGGGCATTGAGTCCAGCATTGTGGACTGCACACGCGCCCGGCCCGTGTTGCTGCGGCCCGGTGTGCTCACGCGCGCCCAGCTAGAGGCGGCCTGTAGCGAGACCGTGCTGGATAAAGATGATACCGCCGCCATGGATGGTGCGTTACTTGAAGGCGTGGTGCCCAGAGCCTCCGGTACGCTTGAAGCACACTACGCGCCCAACGCCAAGGTGCGCCTGATGGCGGCAGGCGCGATCCAGGCCGCGCTCGATTTGCTAGGCCCTGATGCGGCCAACATCGCTGTTTATGCCAGATCCATCATGCGTATCAAGTCCGGAAAAGTACTGTTCCGCCGTATGCCCGACGATGCGCTGGCGACTGCACAGCAGCTGTTTGCGGTGCTGCGCGACTTTGACGCGAAAGGCGTAAAACTGATCTGGATTGAGCCGCCACCAGCAGGCGACGAATCGGGAGAGTGGGATGGCGTGCGGGATAGGCTGGGCCGGGCTGCGGCTGGCTAGTGCGGGTCGTCCCCAAGAGGCGCGAGGCCTGAGGGTTCTGTCGCATTAAGCGAATTTCCCAAAATTGACCCACTACCTGTAGCGTCTCAACCTTGCGAATACGCTATCCCTGGCGTGTCGCGAAAACAAAAAATACGATTATTGGGGTCAGACACCAATTTCGCTGCGGTGCGACGCACCGCCCCCTGCGGGGCGAGCCGAAGGCTCAGCGAATTTGGGCTCTGACCCCAAAAACCGCCGTTGTTATGCGCCAGATTTCTTGTCGAGATTTTTCTGCTTGAGTTCATGGAGCTTCTCAGCAATCCTGATTTCCAGGCCCCGGTTAACCGGCCGATAAAACGTGGGTGCCTCCATACCTTGCGGAAAGTAGTTTTCACCGGCGGCAAAGCCACCCTCTTCGTTATGGGCGTAGCGGTAGTCCTTGCCGTAGTCGAGCGTCTTCATCAGCTTGGTAGGGGCGTTGCGCAGGTGCAGCGGTACTGGCCGTGTGCCGTCATTTTTGATAAACGCTTTGGCTTCGTTAAAGGCCTTGTAAAGCGCATTGGACTTGGGCGCGACCGCAAGGTAGACCACGCACTGTGCCAGCGCCAGTTCGCCCTCGGGTGAGCCGAGCCGCTCGTACACCTCGGCCGCATCGAGTGCCATGCGCAACGCGCGCGGGTCGGCCAGGCCAATGTCTTCACTGGCCATGCGTATCAAGCGGCGCGCCATGTATTTGGGCTCGGCACCGCCGTCGAGCATTCGCATGAACCAGTACAGCGCCGCATCCGGGTCAGAGCCACGCACGGATTTATGCAGGGCTGAAATGGTGTCGTAGAAAACTTCGCCTGCCTTGTCGTAGCGGCGCATACGTTCGCCCAGTACCTTGAGCAGCCAAGCATCAGTGACTTCAGTCACTAGCGTGCCGGATTTCTCATTGCCTGCGGCAACACCCAGAGATTCGAGCGTGTTGAGCAGGCGCCGTGCATCGCCATCGGCATAGGCAACAAGGCGCTCAACGGCCTCTGGCGCTATGCTTTCAATAGCTTGCAGCGACCGTCTTTCAAGCGCCACAGCCACTATTTTCTTTAACTCGTTTAGTTGCAGCGGTTGCAATACATAAACTGTGGCGCGCGACAGCAAGGCCGAATTGACTTCAAACGAAGGGTTTTCGGTTGTGGCGCCAATGAAGGTGAGTAGCCCGCTTTCGACATGCGGCAAAAACGCATCCTGCTGGCTTTTGTTGAAGCGGTGTACCTCGTCAACAAACACGATGGTGCGCTTGCCCGTGCCGACATCAAAACCATCGCCACCTTGAGCCGCCCCACGCCAGATACTGGCTTGCTCCACCGCCTCGCGGATTTCCTTGATGCCGCCCAGCACTGCCGAGATGGTGATGAAGTGCGCATCAAAACTGCTGGCCATCAGGCGGGCGATCGTGGTTTTGCCAACGCCGGGTGGCCCCCACAAGATGCAGCTGTGCGGCTGGCCGGACTCGAATGCAATGCGTAGCGGCATGCCTTCACCCAGCAAATGTTGCTGGCCGATCACCTCGCCTAAAGTTTGCGGGCGTAAGCGTTCTGCGAGGGGAATGGCAGCCATTAGTAGTCCGTTTCTACATCATTTCTAGATTAGGCGCGAAGCCGCAGGCAGTGCTGTAGCACGACAAGGCGAAGCAACAACATATAGGAATGATTTAGAAATGGAATTACTGCCGAATCACGTCACTGCCCACGGGCGGCTTGAATTGAAAACTGGCGGGGGCTAGCGTGGGGTTGACCTCAAACTGGTTGAAGGTCATCACAGAGCGCTGGCCAAAGCTGTCAAGGATTTCAAGTGCTGCCAGCTCGCTACCCTTGTCAGTTACTTTAAAACCCACGCTGATGTTTTGCAACTGCCCGTCTTTGGTTTTTGGTGTGGCCTGAACCCATTGCAAGCCGGTTTTTGCATCCGCCTTCTCAGCCTTCTCAGTTTTCTCAGGCAGGGACGCAAGATTGAAATCAGCCTGCAAGCCCTTGAGGTCAGCCGCAGCAGCAATCACGGCGGCTGGCGTGCCGTTCAAAACCTGCGCCAACTTGCGCGAGGTGGTCTGGTTTAAGTCCGCGTCGTACAGCCACAGCGTTTGCCCGTCAGAAACAATGGTTTGTTCAAACGGTTTTTTGTACACAAACTTGAATCGATTGGGGCGCAAAAATTCAAACGTACCGCTGGAGGTTTTGCTTTTTACCGCTTGCCCCTCTTTGGCCGGGCTGGTAACGACCTGGGTGAACACGGCGCGGCCTGATTTGGTGTTTTTGACAAAGTTTTCGAGGTTTTGAAGGCCATTTTGAGGTGCATTTAGGCCTGCAGGAGGGTTTTTGGGGTCAGAGTCCAAATTCATCGTGCCCTTGGCACGCCCTTCGGGTGCGATGCTTTGCAGCGTAATGAAATTGGCGTCTGACCCCAATAACCCTCCTGAAATAATAGCAACTGAACTCGCTAAAACAAGTTTTAGCAAACGCTTAAAAAGCATATTCGTCATAAATGTAGTGTGATGCGGCGTGTGGCCCTAGTCGTCATTCAGCTCGAGCAGGCACCAGAATGTCGCGCTGGCCGCTGCCTGACATGGCGCTTATCAGGCCGGCTTTTTCCATTTCTTCCAGCATGCGGGCCGAGCGGTTGTAGCCGATCTTGAGGTGACGCTGCACCAGTGAAATCGAAGCCTTACGGTTTTTCAGGACAATCTCGACCGCCTGGTCGTACATCGGGTCTTTCTCATCGCCCGCACCACCTGATACGCTGAGGTCACCACCCCAGTCACCCCACTCAGCATCGACGCTACCGCCTTCAAGCACGCCGTCAATGTAATTGGGCTCGCCCTGGGACTTGAGGTAAGCCACCACGCGATGCACTTCGTCGTCGCTCACAAAAGCACCGTGTACCCGAATCGGAAAGCCCGTGCCGCTGGGCATGTAGAGCATGTCGCCCATGCCGAGCAGTGCCTCTGCGCCCATCTGGTCGAGGATGGTGCGGCTGTCGATTTTGCTGGAGACCTGGAATGAAATCCGCGTCGGAATGTTGGCCTTGATAAGACCGGTAATCACATCGACGCTGGGCCGCTGCGTGGCCAGCACCAGATGGATGCCGGCAGCCCTGGCTTTGTGCGCCAGGCGGGCTATCAGTACTTCAATTTTTTTACCCACCACCATCATCAGGTCGGCCAGCTCATCAATCACCACCACGATGTAGGGCAGGCGCTCCAACGGTTCGGGCTGCTCGGGCGTGAGGCTGAAAGGGTTGTAGATGAATTCACCTTTGGCCTTGGCAGCGTCAATCTTGACGTTGTAGCCCGCCAGGTTGCGCACGCCCAGCTTGCTCATCAGCTTGTAGCGCTTTTCCATCTCGGCAATGCACCAGTTCAGGCCGTTAGCGGCTTGCCGCATGTCGGTCACAACCGGGCACAGCAAATGCGGAATGCCCTCATAGACACTCATCTCCAGCATCTTCGGGTCTATCAGCAACAGGCGTACATCACGCGCATCGGCCTTGTAAAGCAGGCTAAGTATCATCGCGTTGATGCCGACCGACTTGCCTGACCCGGTCGTGCCGGCCACCAAGCAGTGCGGCATCTTCGCGAGGTCGGCCACCACCGGCGCGCCGCTGATGTCCTTGCCTAGGCCGATGGTCAGCATGGACTTGGCTTCGTTGTAAACCTGTGAGCCCAGGATTTCGCTGAGCTTGATGGACTGGCGCTTGGCGTTGGGCAACTCCAGCGCCATGTAGTTTTTGCCGGGAATGGTTTCGATCACGCGAATCGACACCAGGCTCAGGGCGCGCGCCAGGTCCTTGGCCAGGCTGACGATCTGCGAACCCTTCACGCCAACGGCAGGCTCGATTTCATAACGGGTAATGACAGGGCCGGGCGCTGCCGCCACGACGCGCACGTCAACGCCAAAGTCTTTCAGCTTTTTCTCGATTAGCCGCGATGTCATCTCCAGCGTCTCGGGGGCCACGCTCTCCTGCTTGAGCAGCGCGCCGTCGAGCAGGTCAACCTGCGGCAGCTTGGAGTCTGGCATTTCACTGAACAGCGGTTTTTGCCGTTCTTTGGCCACGCGATCGCTTTTGGGAACGTCAACCAGCGCGGGCTCAATCAACATCGGTTGCGGGTGCTGCTCTTCGATTTCAATGCGCTCGTCAATCAGGGTTGCTTCACGCTCGCGGGCTGCCAGTTTGCCGAGCGCCAGGTCTTGGGCGATCTCGCGTTTTTCGCGCCGTGAATCAATCAGGTTGGCTATCCATTCGCCAACCCGCTGGGATGTGTGCGCCCATGAAAAGCCAAACACGCTTGAGACGGCAATCACGCCCAGGGCAATCAACACCAGGCCCGACCCCGCAAAGCCCAGCCATTTCACGCTGCTGCTGCCGACTAGATAGCCCAGCGCGCCCCCGGCAGCATCGGGCAGCCGGGATTCAAAACGGTAGAGGCGCGACCATTCAAGCGCACAGCTGGCCGCCAGCAATAGCAGCAGGCTCAGCCAAAACTTAATACGGCTTGAATGCAGAGGTGTGGCGGTTGCCAAGGTGTCTCCACGCAGCCAGTGGGCCAGTGATGCTAGCCACACCCGTGTGCCCGCCGCCAGCATCCACCAGACGGAGAACCCGAGGAAAAAATAACTCGCATCAGCCAGCCAGGCACCCAGTCGCCCGCCCCAATTGCGAGTTGCCCCTGGCAATAAACCCGCAGCCTGCGCGATGCCAGAGGTTGACCAGGCGGCATCCTGCTGCGAATAGCTGACCAGCGCAAGCAGCCAGAAAACCAGCCCAAGCAGGCCAAGAATCAGCCCGACTTCGTGGGCAAAGCGCTTGACACCACCCGGTACATCGGTGGCTTGGGAATGTCGGGCGCTAAGGGTGTCGAGTGAGTAAGTCATAAACCAGATCAGAGCTTACCGCAGTTGTATTGCTAGCAGAGTTATTGGGGTCAGAGTCCAAATTCGCTGAGCCTTTGGCTCGCCCGCAGGGTGCGGTGCGATGCACCGCAGCGAAATTGGCGTCTGACCCCAATAACTCTATCGAAGCTCCTTCTGACCTCACCAACGACAGGATTAAAGCGTATTCATACAATCGTGTTTCGCAATGTCAGCATATCCTGCACATTGAAAACAGTATCTCGTCACTTACCGCGACTGTAACCGAGTAGCAATGATTTGCCCAACCCGCTTTTTTAAACAATGAAACATTCAAAAGTTCTTATTCTTGGCTCCGGCCCCGCTGGCTACACTGCCGCCGTCTATGCGGCCAGAGCCAACCTCAATCCGGTCCTGATAACCGGCATCGCACAAGGTGGCCAAATGATGACCACCACTGACGTGGACAACTGGCCCGCCGATGTACATGGCGTGCAGGGGCCAGAGCTGATGCAGCGCTTTTTGGAGCACGCAGAACGCTTCAAGACAGAAATCATTTTTGACCATATCAACAAGGTCGATTTCAGCCAGCGCCCCTTCACGCTGACCGGTGATAGCGCAAGCTACACCTGTGATTCGCTCATCATTGCCACCGGTGCGTCAGCCAAATACCTGGGCCTGGAAACCGAAACGGCTTTTATGGGCCGCGGCGTATCGGGTTGCGCGACATGCGACGGTTTTTTCTATCGCGAGCAAGAGGTATGCGTGGTCGGCGGCGGCAACACGGCGGTTGAAGAGGCGTTGTACCTGTCCAACATTGCCAGCAAGGTTTACCTGGTTCACCGCCGCGACAAGTTCAAGGCCGAGGCGATTCTGGTCGACAAGCTCCATGAAAAGGTGGCTGCGGGCAAGATCGTGCTGAAAGTTCACAACACGCTGGAAGAGGTGCTGGGCGACAAGGGCGGCGTGACAGGTGTCCGGCTGAAAAGCAGTTTGACCGGGGCTACGCATGACATAGAACTCAAAGGCTGCTTCATCGCCATCGGCCACCAGCCCAATACCGACATTTTTGTCGGCCAATTGGAGATGAAAGACGGCTACATCATCACCAAAACCGGCTTGCAGGGTTTTGCCACCATGACCAGCGTGCCCGGCGTGTTTGCCGCCGGGGACGTGCAGGACCACATTTATCGCCAGGCCATTACCAGCGCCGGAACCGGCTGCATGGCAGCGCTGGATGCGCAGCGCTTTCTGGAGCAAAGTAGCTGAATTCGGCGATTTAATTCGGGCTTCAATGGGTAGTTTGCCGGGCTGCTGCAGCCTTGATTCCGTTTCCAAATCATTCGTGTCTAGGCGTCGAGCCGCAGGCAGTGCTGTAGCACGGCAAGGCGAGACAACAACGACAGGGATGATTTAGAAATGGAATGACTTGGATTAACTTTGTTTTCAGGCTATAATCAAAGGCTTGGCTCAAGCGTGAAAAAACGTTTGGGCATCCGATTTTTTAATTTTTTACGGAGAGTGCTCATGGCACGCATCTGTCAGGTAACGGGCAAAGGCCCGATGGTTGGGAACAACGTTTCTCACGCCAACAACAAAACCAAGCGTCGGTTCATGCCTAATCTGCAGTACCGTCGTTTCTGGGTCGAGACAGAAAACCGCTGGGTGCGCTTACGCATCACCAGCGCTGGTCTGCGTTTGATCGACAAAAAAGGCATCGATGCGGTCTTGGTAGACCTGCGTGCCCGTGGCGAAGTAAATTAATTTTTTTGTGGGACTGACCACCAGCGCAAAGCGTCAAGCTCTGTCCCCAACTGACTAGGAAATATCATGGCTAAAGGCGGACGCGAAAAAATCAAGCTGGAATCAACTGCCGGCACGGGTCACTTCTACACGACCACCAAGAACAAAAAAACCACGCCTGACAAAATGCTGATCATGAAATTTGATCCTAAAGCACGCAAGCATGTGGAATACAAGGAAATCAAGCTGAAGTAATTCCAATTCGCATTAGAAATGAGAACAAGGCGCGAAGCTGCTGACAGTGCTGTAGCACGGCAAAGCGAAGCAACGCAGTTATCGTTTTTAATGCGGATTGGAATAATTTAGCTGTGACTTTGCAGCCTCAAGCTGCACATTAAAAAACCCGCTCGATAGCGGGTTTTTTTTAATGTCTGGTGCTTTCGTGCAAAGACTTTAGCTGCAGGCTGCCCGCCGCAGCTTCATCGAGAACTCACGCAACGCAGCAATACCGCTTGCTTCAGCCCGGTGGCACCAGGCTGCCAAATCAGTGGCCAGTTGCTCGCGCGATGCCGACCTCGACAGCCACATCTGGCGCAACTCTTCGCGCATGGTGACCATTTTGTCGAGTACCGGGTGCTCGGCACGGGCTTGCGCCAGCTTGGGGCGGGCAGCGTCAGGCACCTTGTCGTCGTCGCGGTGCAGCCAGCGGTTGGCAGCGCGCAACATCGACGCATCGCCCTTTTTGGCTTTTATCAACTCAATCTCGGCTTGTACGGCACGGCGCAATTCGCGCGCAAAACCGGCCATCACCTCGTAACGGTGGGCTATCAGCGCTTCGAGCGTCTTCTCGTCAGCTACAGGCTGGATGGTGCCAAGCCGAAGCTTTGGCGGCACCTTTTTCACCGTTGCCAGGCCAAGGCGCTCAAGCCCGCGAATATAAATCCAACCAATATCAAACTCATAGGGCTTGACCGAGAACTTGGCCGACGTGGGATAGGTGTGGTGATTGTTGTGCATCTCTTCGCCGCCAATCATGATGCCCCATGGCGAAATATTGGTGCTCGCATCAGGTGTCTCGAAATTACGATAACCCCAGTAGTGCCCAATGCCATTGACGATGCCAGCCGCTGTAACCGGAATCCACATCATCTGCACAGCCCATACGGCCAGGCCAGCCGCACCAAACAGCGCCAGGTTGATGAT
The DNA here is from genome assembly GCA_038902795.1 of Polaromonas sp. Taxonomy (GTDB): domain Bacteria; phylum Pseudomonadota; class Gammaproteobacteria; order Burkholderiales; family Burkholderiaceae_C; genus Polaromonas. The sequence continues at coordinate 38,804 of JBCKNJ010000001.1, forward strand.
CATCATCAGGCCCACGCCTTGCCAGCTATGGGGGGTGTATAGATTGCGCTCAATCCAGTCGCTTGGTGTGCCGTGACCGTATCTGGTCATGGTTTCTTTGTTTTTACTCTCGACACGGTACAGCTCGGCACCTTGCCAGAATACTTTTTTGATGCCGTAAGCCTGTGGGCTGTGCGGGTCTTCAGCGGTCTCGCATTTGGCGTGGTGTTTGCGGTGAATGGACACCCATTCTTTGGTGACCTGTCCGGTACCCAGCCACAACCAGAGCCGGAAAAAATGCGCGGGAATGGCATGCAGATCCATCGCACGATGCGCCTGGTGGCGGTGCAGATAGATGGTCACGCTGGCAATCGTAATGTGCGTTGTCACCAGGGTGAAGAGCACAATTTGCCACCAGCTCGCTGCCAGCAAGCCATTGGCAAGCCAGTCAAGAGCTGCATCAAAAAACATCATAAAAGTCCTTTTATTAATCTGCCTCAAGCCGCCCGCCAAAATAGCGCCATGCAACTGCGTTTGAATGTCGCCAATTGTAACCGAGTCAGTCTGAAAAACATAGCCCTGATAGGCCCTCAAAAAATTACATCGACTTCTGCCAAATAGCGGCAAAAAACCCGTCGGTCTGATGCCGGTATGGCCATAGCCGCAGGTAGGGGCCACGGCACAGTTTATCAGCATGTTCCACCCCTAGATGGGTCAATATAGGCGCTGTTTCAAGCACGTTGAAGTCTTTATTTGCATTTGAAAAAGCTTCCGCTATGGCTTCATTTTCTTCACGTAAAACACTACAGGTGGCATAAACCAGTCGCCCGCCGGGCTTTAAAAGCCGCGCTGCGCTCTGCAAAATAGCCGTTTGCTTGGCCACCAGTTCGGCAATGGCCTTGGGGTTTTGCCGCCATTTCAGGTCCGGGTTGCGCCGCAGCGTACCCAAGCCGGAGCATGGCGCATCGACCAGCACCCGATCAATCTTGCCGGCCAGGCGTTTGATGCGGTCATCACGCTCATGCGCAATCGCCACCGGGTGAACATTTGACAAACCGCTGCGCGCCAGCCGCGGTTTAAGCGCCTCCAGCCGATGGCCCGAGGTGTCAAACGCATACAGCCGCCCGGTGCTGCGCATACTGGCACCAAGGGCCAGCGTTTTGCCGCCAGCACCGGCGCAAAAATCAACCACCATCTCGCCGCGCTTGGCATCTACCAGCAGGGCCAGCAACTGCGAGCCCTCGTCCTGCACTTCAATCGCGCCGCGTGTGAAGGCATCGAGCTTGCCCAGCTGCGATTTATCGGCCAGCCGCAAGCCCCATGGCGAATAAGGCGTAGCCACGGTTTTCAGCCCGGCTTTTTGCAGCTCTTTTTGAATATCGGCGCGCTTGTCTTTGAGCGTGTTGACGCGCATGTCTAGGCCAGCAGGTGCATTAAGGCTTTCAACCAATGGCCAAAAGTCGTCACCCAGTTGCGCCTTCAAAGGCTCAACCAGCCACTGCGGCAGGTTGTGGCGGTGCAGCTCCATCAAGTCGGCGGGTTTGACCTGATCGCAGCGGTTCAGCCAATCGATTTCCTGATCGGTCAAAGCCGCCATCAAGAAATCGCGCGGTGCAGTAAAACCCAAAATCGTCAGACGGCGCTCAGGCGGGCCGCTGCCGTGCTGCGCCAGATAGGTGAAGAGATTTTTTTTGCGCAGTACAGCGTAAATGGTTTCAGCCAGCGTAGCACGCTCACGCGGGCCGAGGCGAAACTCACGGAAATAGCGCGACAGAACCATGTCTGCCGGGTGGTCAAATTTAAGAACCAGCTTGAGAAGCTCGGAACAACTATCTAGTAAGGCTTTAGGATGCATAGCCCCTTATTGTCCCACTGCGCTTCTTATGGGCACTTCTATAAATTACCGTTCGCCCTGAGCTTGGCCTGTCCTGAGCTTGTCGAAGGGTCGAAGGGTCTGCTCGCTAAGTGGTTGTTTTTATTAGCTAAAGGCTTCGACAGGCTCAGCCCGAACGGGGTTTGGTGAATTTATAGAAGTGCCCTATAGTGCAACTACCGCAACACGACCGCAGCACAGGCGGTTCAGTCCAACATGGTTTATCTGCCGCGATTGACGTCTTTGCTTTGTGCTGGCTTTACGGCGCGGCGGATAAACGCTGATTGTTGGGCATCACAATAGATGAGCGGGTTCCATCAAAGGAGGACTACATGCGAAACATGAGAAGGCTTGTCCTGAGAAGGGTCGCATTGACCTTTGGATTAGTGCTGGCGTCTGGTCTGGCGACGCCGCAGGAAGCCAAACTTCCGCGTGTTGGGGTACTGCTCCTTGGAGGACCAGGGCCACGCTACGACGGATTGCGGCAAGATTTTGCCCAATTGGGGTATGTCGAGGGCCGAAATATCATACTCGAGCCTCGATTTGCCCGAGGCCAGTTCGACCGAGCGCCAGCACTTGCCGCTGAACTGGTCGCCCTCAATGTCGATGTCATCGTTGCGGTGGGCGCGATAGGGGTTGGGGCTGCTCAAAAAGCAACCACGAAAATTCCCATTGTTTTTGCGGCGGTGCTCGATCCTGTCGCCCTTGGGTACGTCGCCACGTTGGAGCGGCCCGGTGGAAATATCACGGGCATCATCAGCTTCGATCCACAGCAAGCTACCAAACAATTCGAAATCCTCACGGAGGTGATTCCGAACCTCTCGCGCGTTGCAATTCTGAGTGATCAAGACATTCCTCGTACAGACGGCTGGAATCCGCTAGAACGGGAAAACGACACGGCGGCACGAGCGCTCGGATTACGGCCTCAGTGGCTCAGAGTGAAGGCGCCTGTTCCAGATCTCGATGCAGCCTTCGCAGCGATGCAGAGCGAACGCGCAGAGGTTCTGCTGGTACTGGAGGTGCCTGTAAACATCTTAAACTTCAAGCCAATCGCTGAGCTGGCAGCCAAGCATCGCTTGCCCACCATGTTTCCCGGCGGTTGGGAGAATCAGGGCCTGATCACTTATGGAACGAGCATCAATGACGCAGTGCCGCGTATTCCAGAGTATGTGGACAAGATTCTGAAGGGCGCCAAACCGGGCGAACTGCCGATTTCCGTCGTGGCACGGCCGGAACTCATCGTCAATCTAAAGACGGCGCGGGACATCGGCATATCCATCCCGCCCGAGCTGACGAAGCGGGCCAGCCGAGTTATTCAGTGACATCAACGGGCCGCAAAAAGCACGGGGTCAGGTCTTGCAATCAAGCAGCAAGCAGATCGAAATGCCGAGATCGAGCGGACTGAGGGATGTGTGACTGCAAGACCTGCCCCCACTTGCACTCATGCCCGTTGCGGACTTTCGAAGTCGACGGAACTGGTTTACACTCTCGGCGACTGTCTGAGCGCAGCCGCAACGCAACGTCTCTTGCTTGGGCGACTATCGGCCCAACAGCGATCTTGTCAACGAAGTCCAATTGCGCAAGGGCTATTGTCCGAAAAACAGTCGTTCCGAGGATGTCAACTTAATAGAGGAGAACGTCAATGAAGTACATGATTAGCTGGTTTGAACGCCCGCACGGTTCGGCTACGGAGTACGAGAATGCCCAGAAACGGATACTTGAAGTGTTCAGTCAATGGAAGCCGCCCGAGAATTTCAAGATCGAGTTGTTCGTAGTGCGAGTGGGCGAGTGGGGTGGGTACATGTTGGTGGACTGCGACGATCCGTTGGCCGTTCACAAGGCCTGCTCGACCCACGCTACTTTTGAATTCCAGGTGCGAACTGTGATTGCCGTCGAGGACGCTGTCCGGGTCGAACTCGAAGCGATTGCTTGGCGCGATGGACTGAAACGCAACTGACATCCGAGAGGACCACATCGCATTCACCTCGTGTGAACCGGCGACACTATCGTTGCAGCATGCGGAGATCAAGAAACGGCACTCAGTTTGAGTGCCGTTTTTTGTTTCATTTTTTTTGGTGCCTTCCCTCCTCCCTTGCTCTCAGGGTCACTGGGGTCAGGTCTTGCAATCAAGCAGCAAGCAGATCGAAATGCCGAGATCGAGCGGACTGAGGGATGTGTGACTGCAAGACCTGACCCCACTTGACAGAGGTAGGGCGATTGAATCAAATCCCTCATAATGCAAAACCGCAACACGACCGCAGCACAGGCGGTTCAGTCCAACATGGTTTATCTGCCGCGATTGACGTCTTTGCTTTGTGCTGGCTTTACGGCGCGGCGGATAAACGCTGATTGTTAGGCGTCCAGCAAGTACACTTACGAACGCACACTTCAAAGATTACCTGCGCTTCTTCAGTCGCGGTGTTCATTGGCGTAGTTGTCATTCCAGCTGTGCTCACCGACCCATTTCCCGGTTATTGATTTGTGAAAGAATCTGATCTATGACTTCCATACTGTCGCGTGTGTTGGCGGCACTTTCCCTTGCAGTTTTGCTGAACGCTGGTGTCGCATACGCGCAAGCAATTCCAGTTAACCCCACCTACAAGGGTTGGTTCGCGTCGTCAAACCCTACGATGACATTTCTTTTTGAAGCGGCCGAGGCCAAGGCTACGCTGGTGTTTATTCCCGGCGGGGAGGGTCACCGTGGCGTCAAGCCGGAGTGGACGGCCGATCATGGCTATTTCTCGTCTTACCATTTCAACGTGATGCTTCGCAGCCTGAGTGATCCCAAGGCCACTTCAGGGCAGTTCAACGTAGTTATTTTTGACAGCCCGGCAGATTTGCCGACCGCAAACCATTGGTCAGGGGCAAGGGCAAGCACTGATCACCTCTCCCGAGTGGAAGATGTGGTTCGCTATTACAAGGAAAAATTCGGCAAGCCCGTGTGGGTGATGGGCCACAGCATGGGCAGCATCAGCATTACGGAGCTTTACAAACGCCTCCAAGACAAAAAGAGCGAAGATCTTGTCGCGGGGCTGATATGGAGCGGTGGCATAAACGGCACCTTCTTCAATTACGAGACCACCAAATTGCCCGTCTTGGTTCTGCACCACGAGAACGACGGATGCATTGGAACCACGCCACGCAACGCCAAGAGAATCCATACCAGGCTGAGCGAAGCTGGCAACACGGCCACCGAATTGGTTTTCATCAAGACCGGCACGCTGTCACCCGACAGCAACAACCCGTGTCGCTCGGGTTATCACATGTATTTCGGTGCGGGTGCTGATGTTGCCAAAGTGCTGGATCAATTCATGAGCAAACATCTGGTTCCGCGCTAGTGCGCTGCCAAGGCTTGTTGGCGTTAGGAGGATCAAAGGGGTCAGGGTCGAATTAAATGCCTAACGAACAAGCAACTGTCTTAAAAGTCAAGTATTTTCGACCTCCCGGGTGTGAAAATTTTCGTTCCATGGTGTGCCTGTCGTGTCACCGATAATCGCGGGTTATGCCCGAATCTCTTGCCCCCTCTGAAATCGCCAAACAAGTTAAACGCCGCCGCACGTTTGCCATCATCTCCCACCCCGATGCGGGTAAAACCACGCTGACTGAAAAGCTGCTGCTGTTCTCGGGTGCGATTCAAATTGCCGGCAGCGTGAAAGCCCGCAAGGCGGCACGCCATGCCACCAGTGACTGGATGGAAATTGAAAAGCAGCGCGGCATATCGGTCGCCTCATCGGTCATGCAGATGGAATACCGTGACTGCGTGATTAACCTGCTCGACACCCCCGGTCACCAGGATTTTTCTGAAGACACCTACCGCGTGCTGACCGCCGTTGATGCCGCGCTGATGGTGATTGACGCGGCCAACGGTGTCGAGCCACAAACACGCCGCCTGCTGCAGGTCTGCCGCGCCCGCAACACGCCCATTCTGACCTTCGTCAACAAGATGGACCGCGAGGTGCAGGATCCGATGAGCCTGATGGACGAAATCGAGCGCGAACTCGGCATGACCGTCGTGCCCTTCACCTGGCCGGTCGGCATGGGCAAGCTGTTCCACGGCGTCTATGACCGGCGTGAAAAACGCATGCGCGTCTTCAGCCCCGGCGAAGACAAGGCCGGCGGCGAGGACGAAATTTTGGCGGGCCTGGACAACGCCGAAGCCGCCAAACGCTTCGGTGCCGAATTCACGCAGGCCCAGGGCGAGCTGGAACTGCTCAACGGCGCTTCACCCGAGTTCAACCGCGAGGACTTCCTCGCCGGCAAACAGACCCCGATGTTTTTCGGCTCGGCCATCAACAATTTTGGCGTGCAGGAAGTGCTCGACGCGCTGGTGGACCTGGCGCCGGCGCCAGCCGAACGCGCCGCCCTGCAGCGCGTGGTGCAGCCCGAGGAAAAGAAATTCTCCGGCGTGGTGTTCAAGATTCAGGCCAACATGGACCCGGCGCACCGCGACCGCATCGCGTTTTTGCGCGTGGTCAGCGGCGAGTTCACGCGCGGTATGCGGCTCAAGGTGGTGCGCAGCGGCAAGGAGCTGCGGCCCAACACCGTGGTGAGCTTTATGAGCCAGCGCCGCGAACTGCTCGACACCGCTTTTGCCGGCGACATCATCGGCATCCCGAACCACGGCGTGCTGCAACTCGGCGACACGCTGACTGAAGGCGAGGCGCTGCAGTTCACCGGCCTGCCATTTTTTGCGCCAGAAATGTTTCGCGCGGTTGAAGTCGCCGATCCGCTGCGCAGCAAGCAACTGCGCGCCGGCCTGACGCAGCTTGGCGAAGAAGGTGCGATTCAGGTCTTTCGGCCTATCTCTGGTTCGTTATTGCTGCTAGGCGCAGTCGGGCAGTTGCAGTTTGAAGTCGTTGCCCACAGGCTGGAGCATGAGTACGGCGTGAAGGCGCGCATCATGGCCAGTAACTTCAACCTGGCGCGCTGGGTCACCTCTGAAGACCCGAACGAGTTGAAGAAATTCATCGATGCCAACGCGCACCGTGTGGCCTTAGATGCAGTCGATGCACCTACCCTGCTGGTCGATCACAGCGCCACCCTGCGTGCAGTCGAGCAGCAGTGGCCGAAAATCAAGTTCCACGCACTGCGCGAGCATGCCGGGCTTGTGTTTCAGTCAAAAATGTAATTTTCTAGAAGTGCCCAACAGCTACAAAACAGGTAGCGGCAGTGCGGTCTTGTAGCGCACCTGCTTGAGCGCAAAGCTGGAGCGGATTTTTTCGATGCCCGGAATCGACGTGAGCTGCTCGAGGATGAATTTCTCCAGTGCGGCGATGTCGGCGACGGCAACGCGAATCAGGTAGTCGCTGTCGCCGGTCATCAAATAACACTCCATCACCTCGTCATGCTCGGCAATGCGCCGCTCAAACTCCGCCAGCGACTCCTTGTTTTGCGAACGCAGGCTGATCGAGATGAACACACTCAAGCCCAGGCCCAGCGCCGCCGCGTTAGCAATGGCGACGTAGCGGTCAATGACTTTGGCGGCCTCCAGCGCCTTGACCCGCACCAGACACGGCGAGGGGCTTAAATGCACACGCCGGGCCAACTCGACGTTGGACAGCGAGCCATCACGCTGAAGTTCGGCAAGAATCTTTAAATCAAGGTTATCAAGTTTCATAGTCCGTAAAATCTGTTATTTTCAGAATTTTATGCTGAATATAAAAATAATAGCCACATATTAAAGCAGCACCTTTTGAGCTGGTTTGCGTAAAGTCGTAGCCATCATGAATGATTCCACTGCCCACCACCACCTCGCCCATACAGCGCTTTCATCTGAAAATTTTGCTGATCCTGACCCGCAAGAAACCGCCGAATGGCGCGAGGCTTTTGTCGCGCTGGCGGCGGCGCAAGGCCCGGCCCGCGCGCGCTACCTACTTGATGAGCTGGCACGGCTGGCGCGCGAACAGCACATAGGCTGGAAACCCGAGCTTGCAACGCCCTACTTGAACACGATTGCGGTCGATCAGCAGCCGGTGTTCCCCGGCGATCTGGCGCTGGAAGAACGCCTGGCCTCGCTGATGCGCTGGAACGCACTGGCCATGGTGGTGCGTGCCAATCAGGTCGAGACCGGCGGCTCGGCAGAACTCGGCGGCCACATCGCCAGCTATGCGAGTGCGGCAGACTTGTTTGAGACTGGTTTTAACCATTTCTTTCATGCCCGCGAAGGCACGGGGCAAGGCCAGCACCGAGGCGACCTGGTGTTCTTCCAGCCGCACAGCTCACCCGGCGTGTATGCGCGTGCTTACCTCGAAGGTCGGTTGCAAGAAAAAGACTTGGCCTGCTTTCGCCAGGAACTCACCGCCAAAGATGGCGCGCAAGGTTTGTGTAGCTACTGTCATCCGTATTTGATGCCCGACTTCTGGCAGTTCCCCACCGGCTCCATGGGCATTGGCCCGATCAGCTCGATTTACCACGCGCGCTTCATGCGCTACCTCACGCATCGCAACTTGCTCGACTGCACGGGCCGCAAGGTGTGGGGCGTTTTTGGCGATGGCGAAATGGACGAGCCCGAATCCATGTGCGCCCTGACGCTGGCCGCGCGTGAAGGCCTGGACAACCTGGTCTGGGTGGTCAACTGTAATTTGCAGCGGCTTGATGGCCCGGTACGCGGCAATGGCCGCATCATCGACGAGCTTGAAAAGCTGTTCGCAGGCGCAGGCTGGAACGTCATCAAGCTGATCTGGGGCAGCGACTGGGACGGCCTGTTTGCCCGCGACGTGAGTGGCGCATTGGCTAGAGCCTTTGCCAACACGGTCGACGGCCAGATGCAGACCTTTGCCGCCAAGGACGGGCGCTTTAACCGCGACAACTTCTTCGGCCAAAACCCCGAGCTGGCGCGTCTGGCGCAAGGCATGACCGACGAGCAAATTGACCGCCTCAAACGCGGTGGCCATGACTTGGTAAAAATCCACGCCGCCTACGCCGCAGCAGCAGCGCACAAAGGCCAGCCAACGGTGATACTGGCGCACACCAAAAAAGGCTACGGCATGGGCAGTGCGGGCCAAGGCAAGATGACGACGCACTCGCAAAAAAAGTTTGCTGAGACTGATCTGATCGAATTCAGAAACCGCTTCAACCTGCCTTTGACAGACGAGCAGGCCAAGCAAATCGCCTTCTACAAGCCAGCGCCCGAGAGCCCCGAGATGCAGTACCTGCACGCCAGACGCAAGGCCTTGGGCGGCTACCTGCCCAAGCGCGAAACCGTTGCTGAAGTCATCGCCATACCGGCGTTGCCCGCGTACGCTGGTTTTGCATTGCAGGCCAATGGCAAAGAGATGAGCACCACCATGGCCTTTGTGCGTATGCTGGGCGGGCTTTTGAAAGATGGCGCACTCGGCCCCAAAATCGTACCCATCGTGGCCGATGAAGCGCGCACCTTCGGCATGGCCAATTTGTTCAAGCAGGTCGGTATTTATTCCAGCGTTGGCCAGCGTTATGCACCCGAAGACATTGGCTCGTTGCTGAGTTACCGGGAAGCGCTTGATGGCCAGATTCTAGAAGAAGGCATCAGCGAGGCCGGCGCGTTGGCCAGCTGGACGGCCGCGGCCACCAGCTACAGCGTGCATGGGTTGGCGATGCTGCCTTTCTATATGTTTTACTCGATGTTTGGCTTCCAGCGCGTCGGCGACCAGATCTGGGCCGCCGCTGACCAGCGTGCGCGTGGCTTTTTACTCGGTGCCACATCGGGCCGCACCACGCTGAGTGGCGAAGGCCTGCAGCACCAGGACGGCAGCAGCCACTTGACAGCCGCCACCATTCCCAACTGCAAGGCCTACGACCCGGCGTTTGCCTGCGAGCTGGCCGTCATCATTGACCACGGTATGCGCGAAATGATGGTGGAGCAAAAAGACGTTTTTTACTACGTCACGATGATGAACGAGAACTACGCGCAGCCCGATTTGCAGGCCGGAAGCGAGCTTGAGATGATTCGAGGTTGCTATAAATTCAGTAGCTGGTCACGCCCATATTCATTGGATAACAGCCCAAAGAGCCCTAAAACAGCAGCAAAAACGGTTCAAAAAGTCACTTTAATGGGCTCTGGAGCGATTTTGACGGAAATCATCAAGGCCGCAGTGCAACTTGGCGAGCTGGGCATTGAAGCGAGCGTGTACAGCGTGACCAGCTGGAGCGAACTCGCACGCGATGGCGCAGCCTGCCAGCAGCGTGCATTGAACGGCGAAGCAAGCGACGAAGTAAGGAGCGACTCGTTCGTTCAAATGCAATTGAGCAGCAGCGAAGGCCCCATCATCGCGGCCACCGACTATGTGCGCGCAGTGCCAGAAAGCATTCGCGCCTTTTTGCCGCCAGGGCGCAGCTACCTGACGCTGGGCACCGACGGCTTTGGCCGCAGCGACACGCGGGCTGCGCTGCGCGATTTCTTCGGCGTGGATGCGGCAGCCATCGTTCGCGCGGCGCTGCATGCGCTGAAGGCCTGAGCTGCCTCGCTCGTTCCGGCTCACGCTCGCGGGCCAGGGGTTTCTTCACACGACCGCTGCCGCTGGCGCGCAGGCGTCGTCGCCACCGCGAATGGCGCCGGAGTAGTAGACTCCGGTGTGGGGTCCCTGGCTCGAATCGCTCAGTGCCCGCCACCATTTGTACCGCTACGACACGCGCGGCTGCGGCCCAAGCAGCGGGTGCGCCGAGCGAGGCAAATGCAAACGCGGTGGATACCGCGGCAAGTTGAAAGGCTTTCATTTTGTTCTCCTTTAATTGATTGAAAAAACTACCTATCGAGGCCATCAGAACATCGGTCAGCGTTGGCAGTGGCTCCGGACCTGCCAGCCTAACGCCTCGTTCACCCCGCTGGAACAGGTGCACAGTCGCGACCAGACGGTGAATGACCACGGTCGTGAATGTCGCCACCGCTGCGACAGTAGCGTCGATGGCCGCAGCCGCGCGTGTCGTAGCGGTACAAATGGTGGCGGGCACTGAGCGATTCGAGCCAGGGACCCCACACCGGAGTCTACTACTCCGGCGCCATTCGCGGTGGCGACGACGCCTGCGCGCCAGCGGCAGCGGTCGTGTGAAGAAACCCCTGGCCCGCGAGCGTGAGCCGGAACGAGCGAGGCAGCTCAGGCCTTCAGCGCATGCAGCGCCGCGCGAACGATGGCTGCCGCATCCACGCCGAAGAAATCGCGCAGCGCAGCCCGCGTGTCGCTGCGGCCAAAGCCGTCGGTGCCCAGCGTCAGGTAGCTGCGCCCTGGCGGCAAAAAGGCGCGAATGCTTTCTGGCACTGCGCGCACATAGTCGGTGGCCGCGATGATGGGGCCTTCGCTGCTGCTCAATTGCATTTGAACGAACGAGTCGCTCCTTACTTCGTCGCTTGCTTCGCCGTTCAATGCACGCTGCTGGCAGGCTGCGCCATCGCGTGCGAGTTCGCTCCAGCTGGTCACGCTGTACACGCTCGCTTCAATGCCCAGCTCGCCAAGTTGCACTGCGGCCTTGATGATTTCCGTCAAAATCGCTCCAGAGCCCATTAAAGTGACTTTTTGAACCGTTTTTGCTGCTGTTTTAGGGCTCTTTGGGCTGTTATCCAATGAATATGGGCGTGACCAGCTACTGAATTTATAGCAACCTCGAATCATCTCAAGCTCGCTTCCGGCCTGCAAATCGGGCTGCGCGTAGTTCTCGTTCATCATCGTGACGTAGTAAAAAACGTCTTTTTGCTCCACCATCATTTCGCGCATACCGTGGTCAATGATGACGGCCAGCTCGCAGGCAAACGCCGGGTCGTAGGCCTTGCAGTTGGGAATGGTGGCGGCTGTCAAGTGGCTGCTGCCGTCCTGGTGCTGCAGGCCTTCGCCACTCAGCGTGGTGCGGCCCGATGTGGCACCGAGTAAAAAGCCACGCGCACGCTGGTCAGCGGCGGCCCAGATCTGGTCGCCGACGCGCTGGAAGCCAAACATCGAGTAAAACATATAGAAAGGCAGCATCGCCAACCCATGCACGCTGTAGCTGGTGGCCGCGGCCGTCCAGCTGGCCAACGCGCCGGCCTCGCTGATGCCTTCTTCTAGAATCTGGCCATCAAGCGCTTCCCGGTAACTCAGCAACGAGCCAATGTCTTCGGGTGCATAACGCTGGCCAACGCTGGAATAAATACCGACCTGCTTGAACAAATTGGCCATGCCGAAGGTGCGCGCTTCATCGGCCACGATGGGTACGATTTTGGGGCCGAGTGCGCCATCTTTCAAAAGCCCGCCCAGCATACGCACAAAGGCCATGGTGGTGCTCATCTCTTTGCCATTGGCCTGCAATGCAAAACCAGCGTACGCGGGCAACGCCGGTATGGCGATGACTTCAGCAACGGTTTCGCGCTTGGGCAGGTAGCCGCCCAAGGCCTTGCGTCTGGCGTGCAGGTACTGCATCTCGGGGCTCTCGGGCGCTGGCTTGTAGAAGGCGATTTGCTTGGCCTGCTCGTCTGTCAAAGGCAGGTTGAAGCGGTTTCTGAATTCGATCAGATCAGTCTCAGCAAACTTTTTTTGCGAGTGCGTCGTCATCTTGCCTTGGCCCGCACTGCCCATGCCGTAGCCTTTTTTGGTGTGCGCCAGTATCACCGTTGGCTGGCCTTTGTGCGCTGCTGCTGCGGCGTAGGCGGCGTGGATTTTTACCAAGTCATGGCCACCGCGTTTGAGGCGGTCAATTTGCTCGTCGGTCATGCCTTGCGCCAGACGCGCCAGCTCGGGGTTTTGGCCGAAGAAGTTGTCGCGGTTAAAGCGCCCGTCCTTGGCGGCAAAGGTCTGCATCTGGCCGTCGACCGTGTTGGCAAAGGCTCTAGCCAATGCGCCACTCACGTCGCGGGCAAACAGGCCGTCCCAGTCGCTGCCCCAGATCAGCTTGATGACGTTCCAGCCTGCGCCTGCGAACAGCTTTTCAAGCTCGTCGATGATGCGGCCATTGCCGCGTACCGGGCCATCAAGCCGCTGCAAATTACAGTTGACCACCCAGACCAGGTTGTCCAGGCCTTCACGCGCGGCCAGCGTCAGGGCGCACATGGATTCGGGCTCGTCCATTTCGCCATCGCCAAAAACGCCCCACACCTTGCGGCCCGTGCAGTCGAGCAAGTTGCGATGCGTGAGGTAGCGCATGAAGCGCGCGTGGTAAATCGAGCTGATCGGGCCAATGCCCATGGAGCCGGTGGGGAACTGCCAGAAGTCGGGCATCAAATACGGATGACAGTAGCTACACAAACCTTGCGCGCCATCTTTGGCGGTGAGTTCCTGGCGAAAGCAGGCCAAGTCTTTTTCTTGCAACCGACCTTCGAGGTAAGCACGCGCATACACGCCGGGTGAGCTGTGCGGCTGGAAGAACACCAGGTCGCCTCGGTGCTGGCCTTGCCCCGTGCCTTCGCGGGCATGAAAGAAATGGTTAAAACCAGTCTCAAACAAGTCTGCCGCACTCGCATAGCTGGCGATGTGGCCGCCGAGTTCTGCCGAGCCGCCGGTCTCGACCTGATTGGCACGCACCACCATGGCCAGTGCGTTCCAGCGCATCAGCGAGGCCAGGCGTTCTTCCAGCGCCAGATCGCCGGGGAACACCGGCTGCTGATCGACCGCAATCGTGTTCAAGTAGGGCGTTGCAAGCTCGGGTTTCCAGCCTATGTGCTGTTCGCGCGCCAGCCGTGCCAGCTCATCAAGTAGGTAGCGCGCGCGGGCCGGGCCTTGCGCCGCCGCCAGCGCGACAAAAGCCTCGCGCCATTCGGCGGTTTCTTGCGGGTCAGGATCAGCAAAATTTTCAGATGAAAGCGCTGTATGGGCGAGGTGGTGGTGGGCAGTGGAATCATTCATGATGGCTACGACTTTACGCAAACCAGCTCAAAAGGTGCTGCTTTAATATGTGGCTATTATTTTTATATTCAGCATAAAATTCTGAAAATAACAGATTTTACGGACTATGAAACTTGATAACCTTGATTTAAAGATTCTTGCCGAACTTCAGCGTGATGGCTCGCTGTCCAACGTCGAGTTGGCCCGGCGTGTGCATTTAAGCCCCTCGCCGTGTCTGGTGCGGGTCAAGGCGCTGGAGGCCGCCAAAGTCATTGACCGCTACGTCGCCATTGCTAACGCGGCGGCGCTGGGCCTGGGCTTGAGTGTGTTCATCTCGATCAGCCTGCGTTCGCAAAACAAGGAGTCGCTGGCGGAGTTTGAGCGGCGCATTGCCGAGCATGACGAGGTGATGGAGTGTTATTTGATGACCGGCGACAGCGACTACCTGATTCGCGTTGCCGTCGCCGACATCGCCGCACTGGAGAAATTCATCCTCGAGCAGCTCACGTCGATTCCGGGCATCGAAAAAATCCGCTCCAGCTTTGCGCTCAAGCAGGTGCGCTACAAGACCGCACTGCCGCTACCTGTTTTGTAGCTGTTGGGCACTTCTAGAAAATTACATTTTTGACTGAAACACAAGCCCGGCATGCTCGCGCAGTGCGTGGAACTTGATTTTCGGCCACTGCTGCTCGACTGCACGCAGGGTGGCGCTGTGATCGACCAGCAGGGTAGGTGCATCGACTGCATCTAAGGCCACACGGTGCGCGTTGGCATCGATGAATTTCTTCAACTCGTTCGGGTCTTCAGAGGTGACCCAGCGCGCCAGGTTGAAGTTACTGGCCATGATGCGCGCCTTCACGCCGTACTCATGCTCCAGCCTGTGGGCAACGACTTCAAACTGCAACTGCCCGACTGCGCCTAGCAGCAATAACGAACCAGAGATAGGCCGAAAGACCTGAATCGCACCTTCTTCGCCAAGCTGCGTCAGGCCGGCGCGCAGTTGCTTGCTGCGCAGCGGATCGGCGACTTCAACCGCGCGAAACATTTCTGGCGCAAAAAATGGCAGGCCGGTGAACTGCAGCGCCTCGCCTTCAGTCAGCGTGTCGCCGAGTTGCAGCACGCCGTGGTTCGGGATGCCGATGATGTCGCCGGCAAAAGCGGTGTCGAGCAGTTCGCGGCGCTGGCTCATAAAGCTCACCACGGTGTTGGGCCGCAGCTCCTTGCCGCTGCGCACCACCTTGAGCCGCATACCGCGCGTGAACTCGCCGCTGACCACGCGCAAAAACGCGATGCGGTCGCGGTGCGCCGGGTCCATGTTGGCCTGAATCTTGAACACCACGCCGGAGAATTTCTTTTCCTCGGGCTGCACCACGCGCTGCAGGGCGGCGCGTTCGGCTGGCGCCGGCGCCAGGTCCACCAGCGCGTCGAGCACTTCCTGCACGCCAAAATTGTTGATGGCCGAGCCGAAAAACATCGGGGTCTGTTTGCCGGCGAGGAAGTCCTCGCGGTTGAACTCGGGTGAAGCGCCGTTGAGCAGTTCCAGCTCGCCCTGGGCCTGCGTGAATTCGGCACCGAAGCGTTTGGCGGCTTCGGCGTTGTCCAGGCCCGCCAAAATTTCGTCCTCGCCGCCGGCCTTGTCTTCGCCGGGGCTGAAGACGCGCATGCGTTTTTCACGCCGGTCATAGACGCCGTGGAACAGCTTGCCCATGCCGACCGGCCAGGTGAAGGGCACGACGGTCATGCCGAGTTCGCGCTCGATTTCGTCCATCAGGCTCATCGGATCCTGCACCTCGCGGTCCATCTTGTTGACGAAGGTCAGAATGGGCGTGTTGCGGGCGCGGCAGACCTGCAGCAGGCGGCGTGTTTGTGGCTCGACACCGTTGGCCGCGTCAATCACCATCAGCGCGGCATCAACGGCGGTCAGCACGCGGTAGGTGTCTTCAGAAAAATCCTGGTGACCGGGGGTGTCGAGCAGGTTAATCACGCAGTCACGGTATTCCATCTGCATGACCGATGAGGCGACCGATATGCCGCGCTGCTTTTCAATTTCCATCCAGTCACTGGTGGCATGGCGTGCCGCCTTGCGGGCTTTCACGCTGCCGGCAATTTGAATCGCACCCGAGAACAGCAGCAGCTTTTCAGTCAGCGTGGTTTTACCCGCATCGGGGTGGGAGATGATGGCAAACGTGCGGCGGCGTTTAACTTGTTTGGCGATTTCAGAGGGGGCAAGAGATTCGGGCATAACCCGCGATTATCGGTGACACGACAGGCACACCATGGAACGAAAATTTTCACACCCGGGAGGTCGAAAATACTTGACTTTTAAGACAGTTGCTTGTTCGTTAGGCATTTAATTCGACCCTGACCCCTTTGATCCTCCTAACGCCAACAAGCCTTGGCAGCGCACTAGCGCGGAACCAGATGTTTGCTCATGAATTGATCCAGCACTTTGGCAACATCAGCACCCGCACCGAAATACATGTGATAACCCGAGCGACACGGGTTGTTGCTGTCGGGTGACAGCGTGCCGGTCTTGATGAAAACCAATTCGGTGGCCGTGTTGCCAGCTTCGCTCAGCCTGGTATGGATTCTCTTGGCGTTGCGTGGCGTGGTTCCAATGCATCCGTCGTTCTCGTGGTGCAGAACCAAGACGGGCAATTTGGTGGTCTCGTAATTGAAGAAGGTGCCGTTTATGCCACCGCTCCATATCAGCCCCGCGACAAGATCTTCGCTCTTTTTGTCTTGGAGGCGTTTGTAAAGCTCCGTAATGCTGATGCTGCCCATGCTGTGGCCCATCACCCACACGGGCTTGCCGAATTTTTCCTTGTAATAGCGAACCACATCTTCCACTCGGGAGAGGTGATCAGTGCTTGCCCTTGCCCCTGACCAATGGTTTGCGGTCGGCAAATCTGCCGGGCTGTCAAAAATAACTACGTTGAACTGCCCTGAAGTGGCCTTGGGATCACTCAGGCTGCGAAGCATCACGTTGAAATGGTAAGACGAGAAATAGCCATGATCGGCCGTCCACTCCGGCTTGACGCCACGGTGACCCTCCCCGCCGGGAATAAACACCAGCGTAGCCTTGGCCTCGGCCGCTTCAAAAAGAAATGTCATCGTAGGGTTTGACGACGCGAACCAACCCTTGTAGGTGGGGTTAACTGGAATTGCTTGCGCGTATGCGACACCAGCGTTCAGCAAAACTGCAAGGGAAAGTGCCGCCAACACACGCGACAGTATGGAAGTCATAGATCAGATTCTTTCACAAATCAATAACCGGGAAATGGGTCGGTGAGCACAGCTGGAATGACAACTACGCCAATGAACACCGCGACTGAAGAAGCGCAGGTAATCTTTGAAGTGTGCGTTCGTAAGTGTACTTGCTGGACGCCTAACAATCAGCGTTTATCCGCCGCGCCGTAAAGCCAGCACAAAGCAAAGACGTCAATCGCGGCAGATAAACCATGTTGGACTGAACCGCCTGTGCTGCGGTCGTGTTGCGGTTTTGCATTATGAGGGATTTGATTCAATCGCCCTACCTCTGTCAAGTGGGGTCAGGTCTTGCAGTCACACATCCCTCAGTCCGCTCGATCTCGGCATTTCGATCTGCTTGCTGCTTGATTGCAAGACCTGACCCCAGTGACCCTGAGAGCAAGGGAGGAGGGAAGGCACCAAAAAAAATGAAACAAAAAACGGCACTCAAACTGAGTGCCGTTTCTTGATCTCCGCATGCTGCAACGATAGTGTCGCCGGTTCACACGAGGTGAATGCGATGTGGTCCTCTCGGATGTCAGTTGCGTTTCAGTCCATCGCGCCAAGCAATCGCTTCGAGTTCGACCCGGACAGCGTCCTCGACGGCAATCACAGTTCGCACCTGGAATTCAAAAGTAGCGTGGGTCGAGCAGGCCTTGTGAACGGCCAACGGATCGTCGCAGTCCACCAACATGTACCCACCCCACTCGCCCACTCGCACTACGAACAACTCGATCTTGAAATTCTCGGGCGGCTTCCATTGACTGAACACTTCAAGTATCCGTTTCTGGGCATTCTCGTACTCCGTAGCCGAACCGTGCGGGCGTTCAAACCAGCTAATCATGTACTTCATTGACGTTCTCCTCTATTAAGTTGACATCCTCGGAACGACTGTTTTTCGGACAATAGCCCTTGCGCAATTGGACTTCGTTGACAAGATCGCTGTTGGGCCGATAGTCGCCCAAGCAAGAGACGTTGCGTTGCGGCTGCGCTCAGACAGTCGCCGAGAGTGTAAACCAGTTCCGTCGACTTCGAAAGTCCGCAACGGGCATGAGTGCAAGTGGGGGCAGGTCTTGCAGTCACACATCCCTCAGTCCGCTCGATCTCGGCATTTCGATCTGCTTGCTGCTTGATTGCAAGACCTGACCCCGTGCTTTTTGCGGCCCGTTGATGTCACTGAATAACTCGGCTGGCCCGCTTCGTCAGCTCGGGCGGGATGGATATGCCGATGTCCCGCGCCGTCTTTAGATTGACGATGAGTTCCGGCCGTGCCACGACGGAAATCGGCAGTTCGCCCGGTTTGGCGCCCTTCAGAATCTTGTCCACATACTCTGGAATACGCGGCACTGCGTCATTGATGCTCGTTCCATAAGTGATCAGGCCCTGATTCTCCCAACCGCCGGGAAACATGGTGGGCAAGCGATGCTTGGCTGCCAGCTCAGCGATTGGCTTGAAGTTTAAGATGTTTACAGGCACCTCCAGTACCAGCAGAACCTCTGCGCGTTCGCTCTGCATCGCTGCGAAGGCTGCATCGAGATCTGGAACAGGCGCCTTCACTCTGAGCCACTGAGGCCGTAATCCGAGCGCTCGTGCCGCCGTGTCGTTTTCCCGTTCTAGCGGATTCCAGCCGTCTGTACGAGGAATGTCTTGATCACTCAGAATTGCAACGCGCGAGAGGTTCGGAATCACCTCCGTGAGGATTTCGAATTGTTTGGTAGCTTGCTGTGGATCGAAGCTGATGATGCCCGTGATATTTCCACCGGGCCGCTCCAACGTGGCGACGTACCCAAGGGCGACAGGATCGAGCACCGCCGCAAAAACAATGGGAATTTTCGTGGTTGCTTTTTGAGCAGCCCCAACCCCTATCGCGCCCACCGCAACGATGACATCGACATTGAGGGCGACCAGTTCAGCGGCAAGTGCTGGCGCTCGGTCGAACTGGCCTCGGGCAAATCGAGGCTCGAGTATGATATTTCGGCCCTCGACATACCCCAATTGGGCAAAATCTTGCCGCAATCCGTCGTAGCGTGGCCCTGGTCCTCCAAGGAGCAGTACCCCAACACGCGGAAGTTTGGCTTCCTGCGGCGTCGCCAGACCAGACGCCAGCACTAATCCAAAGGTCAATGCGACCCTTCTCAGGACAAGCCTTCTCATGTTTCGCATGTAGTCCTCCTTTGATGGAACCCGCTCATCTATTGTGATGCCCAACAATCAGCGTTTATCCGCCGCGCCGTAAAGCCAGCACAAAGCAAAGACGTCAATCGCGGCAGATAAACCATGTTGGACTGAACCGCCTGTGCTGCGGTCGTGTTGCGGTAGTTGCACTATAGGGCACTTCTATAAATTCACCAAACCCCGTTCGGGCTGAGCCTGTCGAAGCCTTTAGCTAATAAAAACAACCACTTAGCGAGCAGACCCTTCGACCCTTCGACAAGCTCAGGACAGGCCAAGCTCAGGGCGAACGGTAATTTATAGAAGTGCCCATAAGAAGCGCAGTGGGACAATAAGGGGCTATGCATCCTAAAGCCTTACTAGATAGTTGTTCCGAGCTTCTCAAGCTGGTTCTTAAATTTGACCACCCGGCAGACATGGTTCTGTCGCGCTATTTCCGTGAGTTTCGCCTCGGCCCGCGTGAGCGTGCTACGCTGGCTGAAACCATTTACGCTGTACTGCGCAAAAAAAATCTCTTCACCTATCTGGCGCAGCACGGCAGCGGCCCGCCTGAGCGCCGTCTGACGATTTTGGGTTTTACTGCACCGCGCGATTTCTTGATGGCGGCTTTGACCGATCAGGAAATCGATTGGCTGAACCGCTGCGATCAGGTCAAACCCGCCGACTTGATGGAGCTGCACCGCCACAACCTGCCGCAGTGGCTGGTTGAGCCTTTGAAGGCGCAACTGGGTGACGACTTTTGGCCATTGGTTGAAAGCCTTAATGCACCTGCTGGCCTAGACATGCGCGTCAACACGCTCAAAGACAAGCGCGCCGATATTCAAAAAGAGCTGCAAAAAGCCGGGCTGAAAACCGTGGCTACGCCTTATTCGCCATGGGGCTTGCGGCTGGCCGATAAATCGCAGCTGGGCAAGCTCGATGCCTTCACACGCGGCGCGATTGAAGTGCAGGACGAGGGCTCGCAGTTGCTGGCCCTGCTGGTAGATGCCAAGCGCGGCGAGATGGTGGTTGATTTTTGCGCCGGTGCTGGCGGCAAAACGCTGGCCCTTGGTGCCAGTATGCGCAGCACCGGGCGGCTGTATGCGTTTGACACCTCGGGCCATCGGCTGGAGGCGCTTAAACCGCGGCTGGCGCGCAGCGGTTTGTCAAATGTTCACCCGGTGGCGATTGCGCATGAGCGTGATGACCGCATCAAACGCCTGGCCGGCAAGATTGATCGGGTGCTGGTCGATGCGCCATGCTCCGGCTTGGGTACGCTGCGGCGCAACCCGGACCTGAAATGGCGGCAAAACCCCAAGGCCATTGCCGAACTGGTGGCCAAGCAAACGGCTATTTTGCAGAGCGCAGCGCGGCTTTTAAAGCCCGGCGGGCGACTGGTTTATGCCACCTGTAGTGTTTTACGTGAAGAAAATGAAGCCATAGCGGAAGCTTTTTCAAATGCAAATAAAGACTTCAACGTGCTTGAAACAGCGCCTATATTGACCCATCTAGGGGTGGAACATGCTGATAAACTGTGCCGTGGCCCCTACCTGCGGCTATGGCCATACCGGCATCAGACCGACGGGTTTTTTGCCGCTATTTGGCAGAAGTCGATGTAATTTTTTGAGGGCCTATCAGGGCTATGTTTTTCAGACTGACTCGGTTACAATTGGCGACATTCAAACGCAGTTGCATGGCGCTATTTTGGCGGGCGGCTTGAGGCAGATTAATAAAAGGACTTTTATGATGTTTTTTGATGCAGCTCTTGACTGGCTTGCCAATGGCTTGCTGGCAGCGAGCTGGTGGCAAATTGTGCTCTTCACCCTGGTGACAACGCACATTACGATTGCCAGCGTGACCATCTATCTGCACCGCCACCAGGCGCATCGTGCGATGGATCTGCATGCCATTCCCGCGCATTTTTTCCGGCTCTGGTTGTGGCTGGGTACCGGACAGGTCACCAAAGAATGGGTGTCCATTCACCGCAAACACCACGCCAAATGCGAGACCGCTGAAGACCCGCACAGCCCACAGGCTTACGGCATCAAAAAAGTATTCTGGCAAGGTGCCGAGCTGTACCGTGTCGAGAGTAAAAACAAAGAAACCATGACCAGATACGGTCACGGCACACCAAGCGACTGGATTGAGCGCAATCTATACACCCCCCATAGCTGGCAAGGCGTGGGCCTGATGATGATCATCAACCTGGCGCTGTTTGGTGCGGCTGGCCTGGCCGTATGGGCTGTGCAGATGATGTGGATTCCGGTTACAGCGGCTGGCATCGTCAATGGCATTGGGCACTACTGGGGTTATCGTAATTTCGAGACACCTGATGCGAGCACCAATATTTCGCCATGGGGCATCATGATTGGCGGCGAAGAGATGCACAACAATCACCACACCTATCCCACGTCGGCCAAGTTCTCGGTCAAGCCCTATGAGTTTGATATTGGTTGGATTTATATTCGCGGGCTTGAGCGCCTTGGCCTGGCAACGGTGAAAAAGGTGCCGCCAAAGCTTCGGCTTGGCACCATCCAGCCTGTAGCTGACGAGAAGACGCTCGAAGCGCTGATAGCCCACCGTTACGAGGTGATGGCCGGTTTTGCGCGCGAATTGCGCCGTGCCGTACAAGCCGAGATTGAGTTGATAAAAGCCAAAAAGGGCGATGCGTCGATGTTGCGCGCTGCCAACCGCTGGCTGCACCGCGACGACGACAAGGTGCCTGACGCTGCCCGCCCCAAGCTGGCGCAAGCCCGTGCCGAGCACCCGGTACTCGACAAAATGGTCACCATGCGCGAAGAGTTGCGCCAGATGTGGCTGTCGAGGTCGGCATCGCGCGAGCAACTGGCCACTGATTTGGCAGCCTGGTGCCACCGGGCTGAAGCAAGCGGTATTGCTGCGTTGCGTGAGTTCTCGATGAAGCTGCGGCGGGCAGCCTGCAGCTAAAGTCTTTGCACGAAAGCACCAGACATTAAAAAAAACCCGCTATCGAGCGGGTTTTTTAATGTGCAGCTTGAGGCTGCAAAGTCACAGCTAAATTATTCCAATCCGCATTAAAAACGATAACTGCGTTGCTTCGCTTTGCCGTGCTACAGCACTGTCAGCAGCTTCGCGCCTTGTTCTCATTTCTAATGCGAATTGGAATTACTTCAGCTTGATTTCCTTGTATTCCACATGCTTGCGTGCTTTAGGATCAAATTTCATGATCAGCATTTTGTCAGGCGTGGTTTTTTTGTTCTTGGTGGTCGTGTAGAAGTGACCCGTGCCGGCAGTTGATTCCAGCTTGATTTTTTCGCGTCCGCCTTTAGCCATGATATTTCCTAGTCAGTTGGGGACAGAGCTTGACGCTTTGCGCTGGTGGTCAGTCCCACAAAAAAATTAATTTACTTCGCCACGGGCACGCAGGTCTACCAAGACCGCATCGATGCCTTTTTTGTCGATCAAACGCAGACCAGCGCTGGTGATGCGTAAGCGCACCCAGCGGTTTTCTGTCTCGACCCAGAAACGACGGTACTGCAGATTAGGCATGAACCGACGCTTGGTTTTGTTGTTGGCGTGAGAAACGTTGTTCCCAACCATCGGGCCTTTGCCCGTTACCTGACAGATGCGTGCCATGAGCACTCTCCGTAAAAAATTAAAAAATCGGATGCCCAAACGTTTTTTCACGCTTGAGCCAAGCCTTTGATTATAGCCTGAAAACAAAGTTAATCCAAGTCATTCCATTTCTAAATCATCCCTGTCGTTGTTGTCTCGCCTTGCCGTGCTACAGCACTGCCTGCGGCTCGACGCCTAGACACGAATGATTTGGAAACGGAATCAAGGCTGCAGCAGCCCGGCAAACTACCCATTGAAGCCCGAATTAAATCGCCGAATTCAGCTACTTTGCTCCAGAAAGCGCTGCGCATCCAGCGCTGCCATGCAGCCGGTTCCGGCGCTGGTAATGGCCTGGCGATAAATGTGGTCCTGCACGTCCCCGGCGGCAAACACGCCGGGCACGCTGGTCATGGTGGCAAAACCCTGCAAGCCGGTTTTGGTGATGATGTAGCCGTCTTTCATCTCCAATTGGCCGACAAAAATGTCGGTATTGGGCTGGTGGCCGATGGCGATGAAGCAGCCTTTGAGTTCTATGTCATGCGTAGCCCCGGTCAAACTGCTTTTCAGCCGGACACCTGTCACGCCGCCCTTGTCGCCCAGCACCTCTTCCAGCGTGTTGTGAACTTTCAGCACGATCTTGCCCGCAGCCACCTTTTCATGGAGCTTGTCGACCAGAATCGCCTCGGCCTTGAACTTGTCGCGGCGGTGAACCAGGTAAACCTTGCTGGCAATGTTGGACAGGTACAACGCCTCTTCAACCGCCGTGTTGCCGCCGCCGACCACGCATACCTCTTGCTCGCGATAGAAAAAACCGTCGCATGTCGCGCAACCCGATACGCCGCGGCCCATAAAAGCCGTTTCGGTTTCCAGGCCCAGGTATTTGGCTGACGCACCGGTGGCAATGATGAGCGAATCACAGGTGTAGCTTGCGCTATCACCGGTCAGCGTGAAGGGGCGCTGGCTGAAATCGACCTTGTTGATATGGTCAAAAATGATTTCTGTCTTGAAGCGTTCTGCGTGCTCCAAAAAGCGCTGCATCAGCTCTGGCCCCTGCACGCCATGTACATCGGCGGGCCAGTTGTCCACGTCAGTGGTGGTCATCATTTGGCCACCTTGTGCGATGCCGGTTATCAGGACCGGATTGAGGTTGGCTCTGGCCGCATAGACGGCGGCAGTGTAGCCAGCGGGGCCGGAGCCAAGAATAAGAACTTTTGAATGTTTCATTGTTTAAAAAAGCGGGTTGGGCAAATCATTGCTACTCGGTTACAGTCGCGGTAAGTGACGAGATACTGTTTTCAATGTGCAGGATATGCTGACATTGCGAAACACGATTGTATGAATACGCTTTAATCCTGTCGTTGGTGAGGTCAGAAGGAGCTTCGATAGAGTTATTGGGGTCAGACGCCAATTTCGCTGCGGTGCATCGCACCGCACCCTGCGGGCGAGCCAAAGGCTCAGCGAATTTGGACTCTGACCCCAATAACTCTGCTAGCAATACAACTGCGGTAAGCTCTGATCTGGTTTATGACTTACTCACTCGACACCCTTAGCGCCCGACATTCCCAAGCCACCGATGTACCGGGTGGTGTCAAGCGCTTTGCCCACGAAGTCGGGCTGATTCTTGGCCTGCTTGGGCTGGTTTTCTGGCTGCTTGCGCTGGTCAGCTATTCGCAGCAGGATGCCGCCTGGTCAACCTCTGGCATCGCGCAGGCTGCGGGTTTATTGCCAGGGGCAACTCGCAATTGGGGCGGGCGACTGGGTGCCTGGCTGGCTGATGCGAGTTATTTTTTCCTCGGGTTCTCCGTCTGGTGGATGCTGGCGGCGGGCACACGGGTGTGGCTAGCATCACTGGCCCACTGGCTGCGTGGAGACACCTTGGCAACCGCCACACCTCTGCATTCAAGCCGTATTAAGTTTTGGCTGAGCCTGCTGCTATTGCTGGCGGCCAGCTGTGCGCTTGAATGGTCGCGCCTCTACCGTTTTGAATCCCGGCTGCCCGATGCTGCCGGGGGCGCGCTGGGCTATCTAGTCGGCAGCAGCAGCGTGAAATGGCTGGGCTTTGCGGGGTCGGGCCTGGTGTTGATTGCCCTGGGCGTGATTGCCGTCTCAAGCGTGTTTGGCTTTTCATGGGCGCACACATCCCAGCGGGTTGGCGAATGGATAGCCAACCTGATTGATTCACGGCGCGAAAAACGCGAGATCGCCCAAGACCTGGCGCTCGGCAAACTGGCAGCCCGCGAGCGTGAAGCAACCCTGATTGACGAGCGCATTGAAATCGAAGAGCAGCACCCGCAACCGATGTTGATTGAGCCCGCGCTGGTTGACGTTCCCAAAAGCGATCGCGTGGCCAAAGAACGGCAAAAACCGCTGTTCAGTGAAATGCCAGACTCCAAGCTGCCGCAGGTTGACCTGCTCGACGGCGCGCTGCTCAAGCAGGAGAGCGTGGCCCCCGAGACGCTGGAGATGACATCGCGGCTAATCGAGAAAAAGCTGAAAGACTTTGGCGTTGACGTGCGCGTCGTGGCGGCAGCGCCCGGCCCTGTCATTACCCGTTATGAAATCGAGCCTGCCGTTGGCGTGAAGGGTTCGCAGATCGTCAGCCTGGCCAAGGACCTGGCGCGCGCCCTGAGCCTGGTGTCGATTCGCGTGATCGAAACCATTCCCGGCAAAAACTACATGGCGCTGGAGTTGCCCAACGCCAAGCGCCAGTCCATCAAGCTCAGCGAAATCCTGGGCTCACAGGTTTACAACGAAGCCAAGTCCATGCTGACCATCGGCCTAGGCAAGGACATCAGCGGCGCGCCGGTGGTGGCCGACCTCGCGAAGATGCCGCACTGCTTGGTGGCCGGCACGACCGGGTCAGGCAAGTCGGTCGGCATCAACGCGATGATACTTAGCCTGCTTTACAAGGCCGATGCGCGTGATGTACGCCTGTTGCTGATAGACCCGAAGATGCTGGAGATGAGTGTCTATGAGGGCATTCCGCATTTGCTGTGCCCGGTTGTGACCGACATGCGGCAAGCCGCTAACGGCCTGAACTGGTGCATTGCCGAGATGGAAAAGCGCTACAAGCTGATGAGCAAGCTGGGCGTGCGCAACCTGGCGGGCTACAACGTCAAGATTGACGCTGCCAAGGCCAAAGGTGAATTCATCTACAACCCTTTCAGCCTCACGCCCGAGCAGCCCGAACCGTTGGAGCGCCTGCCCTACATCGTGGTGGTGATTGATGAGCTGGCCGACCTGATGATGGTGGTGGGTAAAAAAATTGAAGTACTGATAGCCCGCCTGGCGCACAAAGCCAGGGCTGCCGGCATCCATCTGGTGCTGGCCACGCAGCGGCCCAGCGTCGATGTGATTACCGGTCTTATCAAGGCCAACATTCCGACGCGGATTTCATTCCAGGTCTCCAGCAAAATCGACAGCCGCACCATCCTCGACCAGATGGGCGCAGAGGCACTGCTCGGCATGGGCGACATGCTCTACATGCCCAGCGGCACGGGCTTTCCGATTCGGGTACACGGTGCTTTTGTGAGCGACGACGAAGTGCATCGCGTGGTGGCTTACCTCAAGTCCCAGGGCGAGCCCAATTACATTGACGGCGTGCTTGAAGGCGGTAGCGTCGATGCTGAGTGGGGTGACTGGGGTGGTGACCTCAGCGTATCAGGTGGTGCGGGCGATGAGAAAGACCCGATGTACGACCAGGCGGTCGAGATTGTCCTGAAAAACCGTAAGGCTTCGATTTCACTGGTGCAGCGTCACCTCAAGATCGGCTACAACCGCTCGGCCCGCATGCTGGAAGAAATGGAAAAAGCCGGCCTGATAAGCGCCATGTCAGGCAGCGGCCAGCGCGACATTCTGGTGCCTGCTCGAGCTGAATGACGACTAGGGCCACACGCCGCATCACACTACATTTATGACGAATATGCTTTTTAAGCGTTTGCTAAAACTTGTTTTAGCGAGTTCAGTTGCTATTATTTCAGGAGGGTTATTGGGGTCAGACGCCAATTTCATTACGCTGCAAAGCATCGCACCCGAAGGGCGTGCCAAGGGCACGATGAATTTGGACTCTGACCCCAAAAACCCTCCTGCAGGCCTAAATGCACCTCAAAATGGCCTTCAAAACCTCGAAAACTTTGTCAAAAACACCAAATCAGGCCGCGCCGTGTTCACCCAGGTCGTTACCAGCCCGGCCAAAGAGGGGCAAGCGGTAAAAAGCAAAACCTCCAGCGGTACGTTTGAATTTTTGCGCCCCAATCGATTCAAGTTTGTGTACAAAAAACCGTTTGAACAAACCATTGTTTCTGACGGGCAAACGCTGTGGCTGTACGACGCGGACTTAAACCAGACCACCTCGCGCAAGTTGGCGCAGGTTTTGAACGGCACGCCAGCCGCCGTGATTGCTGCTGCGGCTGACCTCAAGGGCTTGCAGGCTGATTTCAATCTTGCGTCCCTGCCTGAGAAAACTGAGAAGGCTGAGAAGGCGGATGCAAAAACCGGCTTGCAATGGGTTCAGGCCACACCAAAAACCAAAGACGGGCAGTTGCAAAACATCAGCGTGGGTTTTAAAGTAACTGACAAGGGTAGCGAGCTGGCAGCACTTGAAATCCTTGACAGCTTTGGCCAGCGCTCTGTGATGACCTTCAACCAGTTTGAGGTCAACCCCACGCTAGCCCCCGCCAGTTTTCAATTCAAGCCGCCCGTGGGCAGTGACGTGATTCGGCAGTAATTCCATTTCTAAATCATTCCTATATGTTGTTGCTTCGCCTTGTCGTGCTACAGCACTGCCTGCGGCTTCGCGCCTAATCTAGAAATGATGTAGAAACGGACTACTAATGGCTGCCATTCCCCTCGCAGAACGCTTACGCCCGCAAACTTTAGGCGAGGTGATCGGCCAGCAACATTTGCTGGGTGAAGGCATGCCGCTACGCATTGCATTCGAGTCCGGCCAGCCGCACAGCTGCATCTTGTGGGGGCCACCCGGCGTTGGCAAAACCACGATCGCCCGCCTGATGGCCAGCAGTTTTGATGCGCACTTCATCACCATCTCGGCAGTGCTGGGCGGCATCAAGGAAATCCGCGAGGCGGTGGAGCAAGCCAGTATCTGGCGTGGGGCGGCTCAAGGTGGCGATGGTTTTGATGTCGGCACGGGCAAGCGCACCATCGTGTTTGTTGACGAGGTACACCGCTTCAACAAAAGCCAGCAGGATGCGTTTTTGCCGCATGTCGAAAGCGGGCTACTCACCTTCATTGGCGCCACAACCGAAAACCCTTCGTTTGAAGTCAATTCGGCCTTGCTGTCGCGCGCCACAGTTTATGTATTGCAACCGCTGCAACTAAACGAGTTAAAGAAAATAGTGGCTGTGGCGCTTGAAAGACGGTCGCTGCAAGCTATTGAAAGCATAGCGCCAGAGGCCGTTGAGCGCCTTGTTGCCTATGCCGATGGCGATGCACGGCGCCTGCTCAACACGCTCGAATCTCTGGGTGTTGCCGCAGGCAATGAGAAATCCGGCACGCTAGTGACTGAAGTCACTGATGCTTGGCTGCTCAAGGTACTGGGCGAACGTATGCGCCGCTACGACAAGGCAGGCGAAGTTTTCTACGACACCATTTCAGCCCTGCATAAATCCGTGCGTGGCTCTGACCCGGATGCGGCGCTGTACTGGTTCATGCGAATGCTCGACGGCGGTGCCGAGCCCAAATACATGGCGCGCCGCTTGATACGCATGGCCAGTGAAGACATTGGCCTGGCCGACCCGCGCGCGTTGCGCATGGCACTCGATGCGGCCGAGGTGTACGAGCGGCTCGGCTCACCCGAGGGCGAACTGGCGCTGGCACAGTGCGTGGTCTACCTTGCGGTCGCGCCCAAGTCCAATGCGCTTTACAAGGCCTTTAACGAAGCCAAAGCGTTTATCAAAAATGACGGCACACGGCCAGTACCGCTGCACCTGCGCAACGCCCCTACCAAGCTGATGAAGACGCTCGACTACGGCAAGGACTACCGCTACGCCCATAACGAAGAGGGTGGCTTTGCCGCCGGTGAAAACTACTTTCCGCAAGGTATGGAGGCACCCACGTTTTATCGGCCGGTTAACCGGGGCCTGGAAATCAGGATTGCTGAGAAGCTCCATGAACTCAAGCAGAAAAATCTCGACAAGAAATCTGGCGCATAACAACGGCGGTTTTTGGGGTCAGAGCCCAAATTCGCTGAGCCTTCGGCTCGCCCCGCAGGGGGCGGTGCGTCGCACCGCAGCGAAATTGGTGTCTGACCCCAATAATCGTATTTTTTGTTTTCGCGACACGCCAGGGATAGCGTATTCGCAAGGTTGAGACGCTACAGGTAGTGGGTCAATTTTGGGAAATTCGCTTAATGCGACAGAACCCTCAGGCCTCGCGCCTCTTGGGGACGACCCGCACTAGCCAGCCGCAGCCCGGCCCAGCCTATCCCGCACGCCATCCCACTCTCCCGATTCGTCGCCTGCTGGTGGCGGCTCAATCCAGATCA
The DNA here is from genome assembly GCA_038902795.1 of Polaromonas sp. Lineage (GTDB taxonomy): Bacteria > Pseudomonadota > Gammaproteobacteria > Burkholderiales > Burkholderiaceae_C > Polaromonas. The sequence goes on from JBCKNJ010000001.1 coordinate 67,914, forward strand.
GTTTTACGCCTTTCGCGTCAAAGTCGCGCAGCACCGCAAACAGCTGCTGTGCAGTCGCCAGCGCATCGTCGGGCATACGGCGGAACAGTACTTTTCCGGACTTGATACGCATGATGGATCTGGCATAAACAGCGATGTTGGCCGCATCAGGGCCTAGCAAATCGAGCGCGGCCTGGATCGCGCCTGCCGCCATCAGGCGCACCTTGGCGTTGGGCGCGTAGTGTGCTTCAAGCGTACCGGAGGCTCTGGGCACCACGCCTTCAAGTAACGCACCATCCATGGCGGCGGTATCATCTTTATCCAGCACGGTCTCGCTACAGGCCGCCTCTAGCTGGGCGCGCGTGAGCACACCGGGCCGCAGCAACACGGGCCGGGCGCGTGTGCAGTCCACAATGCTGGACTCAATGCCCAGCTCACACGGCCCGCCGTCGAGTACCAGCAGCTGGCTGCCCATTTCATCGACTACATGGCTAGCCCTGGTGGGGCTGACGCGGCCAAAGCGGTTGGCACTGGGACCAGCCACGCCGCTCACGCCCAATTCCAGGCAGGCCTTCAAAAAAGCCTGCGCCACTGGGTGCGATGGGCAGCGCAGGCCAATCGAATCCTGACCACCCGCTGCCGCCTTTGCCACGCCTGACTTGCGCGGCAGGATGACGGTTAGCGGGCCGGGCCAGAAGGCTTTTATCAGGCGGGCCGCATAGGGCGGCACGCTGCTGGCGTAATCATTGACCTGCTGCGCATCGGCTACATGAACGATCAGCGGGTGGTCGGCAGGCCTGCCCTTTGCCACGAAGATGGCCTCAACAGCCGCATCACTTGAAGCATCAGCACCCAGGCCGTAGACAGTCTCGGTTGGAAACCCGACCAGCCCGCCAGCAACGATGGTGCGGGCGGCAGCAAGAATGGCTGGCTTATCCAAATACGGAGTGCCGTGCAAAATCATCGTGCTTGACCTGCTTTAGGGCACTTCTAGAAATTCAGATTTTCGGGATGAAGTGCAAGGCGGACGGAACGCAGCAACCGCAACGTACTCAGGTACGTGAGGATTGCGAGTACCGCCCAACGACGCAATTCGCCCGAAAAATGAATTTATAGAAGCGCCCATTATTCGAGACCGGGCAGGCCCAAAATATCTGCGGCTTGCCGCGCCGTGGCTTGCACCGAGGCAACATCAACACCTGTGATGTTCAGGTGCCCCATCTTGCGGCCAGGCCGTGCATCCGTCTTGCCATACAGGTGCAGGTGTACGCCGGGCAAAGCCAGCACAGCCAGCCAGTCAGGCGTGCGCGCCTGACCGTCAGATCCAAACCAGATGTCACCCAGCAGGTTGAGCATGATGGCGGGTGAATGCTGGCGCGGCTGCGGCAAAGGTAAGCCCGCCATGGCATGTACCTGCAGGTCAAACTGCGACACGTCGCAAGCGTCCATGGTGTAGTGGCCGCTGTTGTGCGGGCGTGGTGCCATTTCGTTGACGACCAGCGCGCCTTCAGCAGTGCCGTCATCCACGACAAAAAACTCAACACACAACACACCCACATAGTCAATCTGGTTTGCTATAGATTCAGTAGCTGCTCGCGCCCGTATTGCTTGGGCTAAAGGCATATTTGACTCGTAAGCGTAAGTCACTGCCAGAATTCCATCGACATGCACATTACGCTGCGGCGCAAAACCCACCATCTGGCCGCCCCAAGAGCGCGCCACGATCACCGAGAACTCAGCCTTCAGCGGCAGCATCTTTTCAAGCACGCAAGGCACTTGCTTTAAAAAGCCCCAAGCCTGCGCCAACTCCGCCAGATTTTTCACGCGCACCTGGCCTTTGCCGTCATAGCCCATACGCGCGGTTTTCAAAATACCGGGCAACAAATCAGACGGCACCACCTCTAGGTCTTGCCCGGTTTTAATCACTGCATAGGGCGCGCAGACCACGCCACTGGCCACAAAGTGCAATTTTTCTTCGATGCGGTTTTGGGCAATGGCAACCGCCGCAGCACCGGGAGCAACGGGGCGGCTTGCAGAGAGCGTTTGCAGTGCGGCTGCGGGCACATTTTCAAATTCTGTCGTGATGGCGGCGCTTATCGCAGCCAGTTTGCGCAGGCCTTGCGCGTCGTCATAGTCGGTATAAATATGTTCGTGGCTGACCAGGCCCGCTGGACTTTGCGCGTCAGGGTCGAGCACGCAGGTGTTGTAGCCCAAACGCTGAGCGGCGTGTACAAACATACGGCCCAGCTGGCCACCGCCCATCACGCCCAATGTTGCGCCGGGTAAAACGACGGCAAACGCGCGGCTCATGCGGCGGGCGCTGGAGGCAAGGTCATAGCCCGCGCAACGGCAGTTTGCTGCGCACGGAAAGCCTGCAATTTATCGGCCAGCGCCTTATCATGCAACGCCAGCATGGCAACTGCAAAGAGCGCGGCATTGGCGGCACCTGCATGGCCAATCGCAAACGTAGCCACAGGCACACCCTTAGGCATTTGCACCATGCTGTGCAGCGAGTCAACACCCTGCAAATGCTTGCTGACTACCGGCACGCCCAACACGGGCAGCCTAGTTTTGGCGGCTATCATGCCTGGCAAATGCGCCGCGCCACTAGCCCCGGCAATGATGGCCTGCAGGCCGCGCGCCTGGGCTTGTTCTGCGTAGGCAAAAAGCTCGTCGGGCATACGGTGCGCAGACACCACTTTGGCCTCATGCGCCACGCCGAATTGCGTGAGGATGTCAACCGCGTGCTGCATGGTCTCCCAGTCGCTGCTTGATCCCATGACAACACCCACCAGCACTTTGCGGTCGGTCGTATTCTGAAGGCTTTTTATGGGCATGATTGGGCTTTGGGGGTTGCAGGCAAAGGCTGAACCCCCGATTTTACGGGGTCTGTGCTGCGCCCGGGCTTGAGGCTGGGAACGGCATGCTACCCTCCCCTCGGTTAATTTTTTTTTGCTATCCCTATTTTTCAAAAATCATGATCGATGTCACCATTGCCAATTTTGAAGAGGAAGTCATTGAGGCTTCCAAAACCGTCCCTGTACTGATTGACTTCTGGGCACCGTGGTGCGGGCCCTGCAAGTCACTCGGACCGATTCTTGAGAAGGTGGAAGTCGCCTATGGCGGGCGCTTCAAGCTGGTCAAGATCGACTCTGACCAGGAGCAGCAGCTGGCTGCCGCTTTCGGCGTGCGCAGCATTCCGACCTGCATGCTGATGGTGAACGGCCAGCCAGTTGATGGTTTTACCGGCGCGCTGCCTGAAGGCAAGGTCAAGGAGTTTCTGGACCAGCACCTGCCGCCTGCCGACAAGCCACCGGAGGAAGAAGAACCGCTTGAAGAAGCGGACACCTCACCAGAAGCCGCGCTTAAAAAGCTGCAAGCTGATGTCGCCAACGACCCCAGCAGCGAGAGCGCACGTTTTGAGCTGGTCAAGCAATTGCTGTTGAACGGCAGTATGGATGATGCCAAGGTCGCGTTTGCGCCCATCATCGCGCAGACGGCTGCAGTGCGCAGATTTGATTCGCTCAAGCGCTGGATGGATGCTATTGATTTTGTGGCGGTCAGTGCCCATGACGATGAAGCGCAAACCCGGTTTGATGCAAAAATTGCGGCTAACAAACGTGACTTTGAGGCCCGTTTTGACAAGGCCCGCCTGTTTTTGGCAACCCAGCGTTGGATCGACGCACTGGATGAATTGCTGGAGATTCTGATGCGCGACAAGGCCTGGGCCGATGACCTCGCCCGTAAAACCTATATCGCCGTGCTGGACATCATGGAAACACCCAAACCCAAAGTCGCCGATGGGCAGATTACACCGGATGACCCGACGGTTGCCACCTACAGGCGGCGACTGAGCAGCGTGATTTTGAGCTAGGCAAAGCAGCCGCTCAACCCGTCAGCCGCGTCAAAGCCTCCTGGTACTTAGCCGCAGTCTTGGCAATCACATCGGCTGGCAGATGCGGTGATGGCGGGGTTTTGTCCCAGGGTTTGCCGTTGATGCGCACGGCTTCCAGCCAGTCGCGCACAAACTGTTTGTCGTAGCTCGGCGGGTTCAGGCCCGCTGCAAAAGCGGCTTCGTAACCTTCGATCGGCCAGTAGCGTGATGAGTCAGGCGTTAGCACCTCGTCCATCAGCGTGAGTGTGCCGTTTTCATCGAGGCCAAACTCGAACTTGGTATCGGCAATGATGATGCCTTTGGTCAGCGCAAACGCGGCGGCTTCTTGGTAAATTTGAATGCTGATTTTTTTGATTTGCGCGGCCAAGTCAGCGCCCACTACTTTCACGACCTGCTCGTAGCTGATGTTTTCGTCGTGCTCGCCGACTGCGGCCTTGGCTGCGGGCGTGAAGATGGGCTCTGGCAGCTTGCTGGCGTTCTTCAACCCGGCAGGCAATGCAACGCCGCAGACGGCCTGACTGTCCTGGTATTCCTTCCAGCCACTGCCAGCAAGGTAGCCACGCACCACGGCTTCAATGGGCAGTGGTTTGAGGCGCTTGACCAGCATGGAGCGATGGGTGACTTGCGGCACTTCGGCTGGCGTGACCACGCTTTCAGGCGCTTCGCCTGTGAGGTGATTGGGGCAGATATGGCCGAGTCTGGCAAACCAGAACAACGCCATCTGCGTCAGCAGTGCGCCCTTGCCGGGGATGGGTTCGCCGAGGATGACATCAAACGCGCTCAGGCGGTCGCTGGCAACCATCAGCAGGCGGTTGTTGCCCACGACGTAGTTGTCGCGCACCTTGCCACGGGCTAGCAGTGCAAGGCTGGTGATGGAGGAGGTGTGAAGCGTTGTAAGGGTTGAATCGGTTGAAGCGGTGCTCATAGCATTTCAATCTATGGAGGCTATGGAGGCCATCGCGTCAAAATACCCCAAGCAACGGGTTTAATGCACCACTTGCGCCAGCTCACCACTGGCATATTTGGCGGCTACAACTTGCAGTGTGTCGCCCTTGATCTTCGCGCCCTGGCCTTCGCAGCCGAACTCGATGTAGCGCTGCTTGCACAGTGCTTTGGCGGCCTCACGGGCTGGTTTGAGCCATTCGCGTGCGTCAAACTTTTCAGGATTTTCAAAGAGGAACTTGCGCACCGCGCCAGTCATCGCCAGGCGGACGTCGGTGTCGATGTTGATCTTACGCACGCCGTGTTTGATGGCCTCTTGAATTTCTTCAACCGGTACACCGTAAGTTTCTTTCATTTGGCCACCGTACTGGCGGATGATGTCCAGCATGTCTTGCGGTACGGACGACGAGCCATGCATCACCAGATGCGTGCTCGGAATGCGCCGGTGGATTTCCTTGATAAGGTCAATCGCCAAAATATCGCCAGTGGGCTTGCGGGTGAACTTGTATGCGCCGTGGCTGGTGCCAATGGCGATGGCCAGTGCGTCAATTTGCGTCTGCTTGACAAAATCAGCGGCCTGCTCGGGGTCGGTCAGCAGTTGCTCACGCGTCATGGTTGCCTCGGTGCCGTGGCCGTCTTCCTTGTCGCCCCTCATAGTCTCCAGGCTGCCGAGGCAGCCGAGTTCGCCTTCAACCGTTACGCCCAGCTTGTGCGCCATGCTGGATACTTTTTTCGTCACCTCAACGTTGTACTCATAGCTGGCAATGGTTTTACCGTCGCCTTCAAGAGAGCCGTCCATCATCACCGACGAAAAGCCGAGATTGATAGCGCTCTGGCACACGTCAGGGTTTTGGCCGTGGTCCTGGTGCATGACCAGCGGAATGCTCGGGTACATCTCAATCGCGGCCTGTAACAGGTGCTTGATGAAGGCCTCGCCTGCATATTTACGTGCGCCGGCACTGGCTTGCAGGATGACCGGGGCACCGGTTTCTTTGGCCGCTTCCATCACGGCTTGTACCTGCTCAAGATTGTTGACATTAAAAGCCGGAATGCCGTAGCCGTTGACTGCCGCATGATCCAGCAGCTCGCGCATTGAAACAAGAGCCATGATGGTGTCCTTGAAAAGTTGGTAACCCGTTGGTAACTTGTACCGACCAGCGCAGCGGTGGAGCGTGGGGGCCCTATTCTACCCGGCAAATTTTGAGCATATTCGTTCCACCCGGCGCGCCCATCGGCTCGCCGCAGGTAATCGCGTACACGTCGCCACTCTGCACAATCTGGCGACTCAGCAAATGGCCTTCTGCCTGGCGCAGAGCGGTGTCGCGGTCAACGCTGGTGTCCATCAGCAAAGGGCGAACGTTGCGGTAGATGGCCATCTTGCGCTGGGTGGCCAGGTGCGGTGTCAGCGCGTAAATGGGAATGCGGATGTCGTGGCGGCTCATCCACAACGGGGTGGAGCCGCTGTCGGTCAGCGCCACGATGGCCTTGGCCCCCAGGTGGCTGGCAGTGAACAGCGCGCCCATGGCGATGGACTGGTCAATGCGGGCAAAGGTCTTGCCGCTGAAGTCCGATTCGATTTCCTTGTACTCGGTTTTTTCGGCTTCGAGGCAGATCTTGGCCATCTCCTCGACCGTTTCCAGCGGGTACTTGCCTACGGCTGTTTCGGCACTGAGCATCACGGCATCGGTGCCATCGAGCACCGCGTTGGCCACATCACTGACCTCGGCGCGCGTGGGCACCGGGTTCAAAATCATGCTTTCCATCATCTGCGTGGCGGTGATGACAAACTTATCTTGTGCACGCGCCATTTTGATCATGCGTTTTTGCAGCGCTGGAACGGCCGCGTAGCCAACTTCAACCGCCAGGTCGCCACGCGCCACCATGATGCCGTCGCTGACACGCAAAATTTCTTCAAGATTGGGAATCGCCTCGGCGCGTTCTATCTTGGCTATCAGCCCCGGCTTGTGTTTGTACTGGCTTCCTGCCACATTGCAAAGCTGGCGCGCCATTTCCATGTCGGTCGCATTTTTCGGAAAGCTCACCGCCACGTAGTCAGCCTGAAAACTCATCGCGGTCTTGATGTCTTCCATATCCTTGGCCGTCAGCGCAGGCGCGGTCAGGCCACCGCCCTGCTTGTTGATACCCTTGTTGTTTGACAGCACGCCGCCCAGCTTGACGGTGGTGATGACCTCTTCGCCCAGAACGGCATCGACCGTCAGCACAATCAGACCATCGTTGAGCAACAGCACATCACCGGCCTTCACATCGCGCGGCAACTTTTTATAGTCAAGCCCGACACCTTTGATGTCACCTGGCTCAGTACGCGATGCGTCGAGTACAAATTTTTCGCCCCGCACCAATTGCACTTTGCCTTCGGCGAATTTGCCGACGCGGATTTTCGGACCTTGCAGGTCAGCCATGATGGCCACTTCGCGCCCGGCACGCTGCGAGGCTTCGCGCACCACCGCTGCCAGGTTGATGTGGTCTTGCGCCTTGCCGTGGCTGAAGTTCAGACGAACCACGTTCACGCCAGCGCGAATCATTTTCTCTAACAGGGCCGGGTCGCTGGAAGCGGGGCCGAGGGTGGCAACAATTTTGGTGGCGCGACGTGGCATGCAAAGTCTCCGTTGTGTTTGTCTGTTGATTTTCACACGGAAGAGAATTGGGATCTGACCCTAATTGTTCACGTTCAGGCGTCGACCACGATGGGAAAGCTGGCCCGCAGGCCGTCGCTGCCTGGCGTAAACGGCACGGTCAGGGCCGCCCGGTCGGCCTCGTTCAGCCTGCGCCACAGAAAGTCGCGCGGATTGCCGGGGTCATCCGCGACATACAACTGGGTGGTCAGCAGCTCGTGCTGGCCCAGCCTGACCTTGACGTGAATATGCGGCGTGCGGCTGCCGTACGCGGCCGGACGTATGGTGCGAAAGCGGTAGCGGCCGTCGGCGCCCACCGTCACGCGGCCAAAGCCCTGGAAGCGGCGGTCCGCCTTGTTGCCGTCACCGGGGTGGTGGTAGTAGCCGGCGTGATCGCATTGCCAGATCTCCACCTGGGCGCCGGCCAGGGGCTTGCCGACCAGGTCGCTCACGCTGCCTTCGACCCAGGCGCTTTGCCCTTGCGGATAACTCAGCGCGCCGTTGCGCAGCAAATCATGGTCACTGTCCTGGGGCAAGGCCACCGGGTAAAACGGGCCTTCGGTTTGCGCCGGTGTGGCGCGGCGGCCAGCGGCCGGCTGGGCGCGCGAACCGAACCACAGTGCGGGTGCGGCAACCAGGGCGGCTGTCATGGTGCGGCGGCGGAACAGCCCGGGGGCCGTTGGGAAGGAAGAGGGCGGTGCAGGGTGCATGAGTGGTCTCCGTTGGTTTTCATAAAAAGAATTGGGGTCAGACTCCAATTGGATCGCTAAATTAATGGCGTTTTGATTTAACCCGCAGCGCGTTTTTGCAAAATTTCAAAGGCTGGCAAGGTCTTGCCCTCCAGCACTTCGAGAAAAGCGCCGCCACCCGTCGATATGTAATCGACCTGCTTTTCAATGCCGTATTTGGCAATCGCTGCAACGGTGTCGCCACCGCCCGCAATTGAAAACGCACTGCTCGCCGCGATGGCGCGGGCAATGCCCTCGGTGCCGTGCGAGAAGGCTTCAAACTCGAACACACCGACTGGGCCGTTCCAGACAATCGTGCCAGCGGCCATCAGCTGCGCTGCGAGTTGCGCGGTGGTTTTGGGGCCGATGTCGAGGATGAGGTCGTCATCAGCTACATCGGTTGCGGCTTTGGTAGTAGCCACAGCATCAGCCGCAAAAGTTTTGGCGGTGACAACATCAACCGGGATGGGTACTGCCGCGCCACGCGCCTTCATCGCCGCAATCACCGCTGTGGCCTCGGGCAGCAAATCACGTTCGGCCAGGCTTTTGCCGATGTTCAAACCCGCTGCCAGCATGAAGGTGTTGGCAATGCCGCCACCCACAATCAGCTGGTCAACATTGCCAGCCAGGGCTTTCAGTATCGTCAGCTTGGTAGACACCTTGCTGCCGGCCACAATCGCCACCAGCGGGCGGCGCGGGTGGCTCAAGGCTTTTGAAATCGCGTCCATCTCGGCAGTCAGCAGCGGCCCGGCACTGGCGACTTTGGCGAACTGCGCAATGCCATAGGTTGAGGCTTCGGCGCGGTGCGCGATGCCAAACGCATCATGCACAAAAATATCACATAGCGCCGCCAATTTACGCGCCAGCACCGCGTCGTTTTTCTTCTCGCCCTTGTTGATACGGCAGTTCTCTAACAGCACGACATCGCCGGGTTTGACATCCACGCCATCGACCCAGTTTGAGCGCAGCGGCACGTCACGCTGCATCAATTCAGACAGGCGCTTGGCGACGGGTGCCAGTGAATCTTCAGGTTTGAACTGCTCTTCAACAGGCCGTCCAAGATGGGACGTGACCATGACCGCTGCGCCCACATCAAGCGCCATCTGTATGCAGGGAATCGAGGCGCGGATGCGCGTGTCTTCGGTGATGTTGCCTTGCTCGTCTTGCGGCACATTGAGGTCGGCGCGAATAAAAACGCGCTTGCCAGCCACTTGGCCACTGGCGCACAAATCAGAAAAGCGGATGAAGTTCATGAGAGGGTGGATGCGTTAAATCACGCAGGCTAAAAGCACAAATTGTAGGTGGCGGGTTTTATCAAGCCGGGGCAACACATCTACCAGCCAAGGCTCAGGTGCAGCGGCAAGTACACAGTCATACCCGCAATGATGGTGCCGAGCACACCCTTGCGCCAGTAAAACCAAAGCACGCCTGTAGCCACGGCAAACAGCCGTGCGTCTTTCCAGCTGTCAATCAGATGGCCCTGGGTCATCACGATTTCAGGGATGATGACTGCCGACAGCGCGGCAATCGGGGCATAGTGCAGGCCGCGCTGCGCCCAGGCGGGCAGCTTCCAGGGTTTGCTGGAGATGTAAAAAAAAGAGCGCGTGATGACCGTAACGCAGGCCATGCCGATGATGGTGGCGATAGTCCACAAGTCGGTGCCGTTCATGGCTGCGCTCTCGGTCTGGGCTTTTCAAGCAACAAGCACAGCGCAACCGCAGAAGCGATGGCGACCAGGATATTAAGCTGGAGTGGCAGCGCAAAAGCCGCGACTGCGGCAGCACCCGCTACGCCACCAGACACCATGCGCAGGTGCGTCGTTGCCAGCGAACAAAGTATGCCGACCAGCGCCAGAATGCCGGCAAAACCAAGACCCCATGACAGCGGGATCGAGTTGGCAAGCGCAATACCGACCAGGCCCATGCCCACCCATGACGCCCAGTTGAGCACGCCATTGCCCAGAGCGTAAGCCTCTTGCGCCTGCCGCGTGGCATCGTCTTCACTTGGGTGCGGAAAGCGCGTTGTAAACAACACATAGCTCAGATCCATCATCAGGTAGCCGCCCAAAAGCCGCCGCCACAAAGGCAGGTGCATGACATAGGGCCGTATGTGGGCACTAAAAACAACAAAGCGCAGGTTGACGCAAAACGCGGTTGCCAGAATCACCCACATGGGCGCGCCGGCAGCAATCAGCGGCATGGCAGCCAGTTGCGAGCTGCCGGCAAAAACCAGTACTGCCATGAGCGTGGCTTCAAGCGTACTCAAGCCCGACTTGACCATGGCCACGCCCGTCATCAAGCCCCAGGCCGCAATGCCTGGCGAGACCTGGGCACCGTCAAACATGCCACGGCGAAACTCAGGGTGCTTGAAGAGGGCGCGCACGGGCAACTTCAATCGTTTTTTGCAGAACCGCCAGCAGGCGCAGCAGCGCCAAACATCATGCCGGGCCGCAGCGTAAAGCCGCGCAAAAAGTCGGCGACATTCATCGCCTTGCCGCCTGATTTTTGAAGCTGCGTCAGCCTAATAATCCCACTGCCGGTTGCAATGTCAACACCGGCTGCGCTGGCCGCCAGCACCTGGCCAGGGCTTGACGCCATCGGTGCAGCTTGCAGCAGTGCAGTCGCTTCGTGCAGCTTGATGACCGCATCGCCCAGCGTGCTGCTGGCTATGGGGAAGGGCTTGAAAGCCCGTATGCGCCTGGCAATGACTGCGGCGGTTTGTGACCAGTCGATGGGGGCTTCATGTTTTTCGATTTTGTGGGCGTAGGTGATGCCCTCAAGCGCTTGCGGCTGGGGGCGCAAACCGCTTTCACCCCCACGGGCCGCCAGCTCCAGCGCTTCAACAATCAAACGCCCGCCGAGTGCAGCTACTTTGTCATGCAGCGATTCTGTGGAATCTGTTGCATCAATGGCCAAGCGTTCCACCAGCAGCATGTCGCCCGTGTCCAGCCCTGCGTCCATCTGCATGATGGTGATGCCGGTCTGCGCATCGCCCGCTTCAATGGCCCGGTGAATCGGCGCTGCACCACGCCAGCGTGGCAACAAAGAAGCATGAATATTGAGGCAACCTTTTTCAGGTAAATCCAATACCCACTGCGGCAAGATCAAACCGTAAGCCGCAACCACCATCACATCAGCCCGCGCAGCCTCCATTGCTGTTTTTGCAGCCGCAGCGTCTTCAGGGTATTTACCATCGAGGCGCAGGCTTCGTGGTTGGGCGACAAGCACGCCATGGCTTTGCGCCCACTGCTTGACGCTGGATGCCTGTAGCTTCATGCCGCGCCCGGCAGGCCGGTCGGGTTGGGTCAATACCAACGCGATTTCAAACCCTGCGGCGTGCAGGCGCTCTAGCGCAACGCGGGCAAACTCGGGCGTACCCGCAAAAATGACGCGCATCAGGTTAGTCTGGCCCTAGTCTTGGTCAGCTTTTCTTGGTCAGCTTTTTGCTCCTTGATCATTTTGGTCTTGATGCGGTTGCGTTTGAGGGGTGAGAGGTACTGCACAAACACCTTGCCCATCAAATGGTCCATCTCATGCTGGATGCATGCGGCCAGCAGGCCCTTGGCATCATGGGTTTGCAGTTTGCCGTCCCGGTCCAGCGCTTGCACCTTCACCGCGCTGGAACGCTCCACCCCATCGTAAATACCGGGCACCGACAGACAGCCCTCGTCGTTAATCTGCGTCTCTGGGCTGGCCCAGGTGATTTCGGGATTAATCAGCACCAGCAGCTGGTCGCGCTCCTGGCTCACGTCAATCACGATCAGGCGCTCATGCACATCCACCTGCGTTGCCGCCAGGCCTATGCCCTCGGCTTCGTACATGGTGTACAACATGTCATCGACCAGGGTTTGCAGGCGCGCATTAACCGCCGAAACGGGCTTGGCCACGGTGTGGAGGCGCGGGTCGGGGTAGCGAAGAATGGGCAGTAAGTTCATAAGTTGAGCCAGCAGGTGTCGCTATTTTCGCAAATTTTCAGGACTTTTCCGGATGCAAGGGCTTATCGAGGTGCATTTTCGTTGCTTAATCAAAGGTCTAGGTAGAAAATCGCCAGTAAATTATCAAGGGCACTTCTAGAAATTCAGATTTTCAGGATGAAGTGCTAGGCGGACGGAACGCAGCAACCGGAACGTACTTCAGGTACGTGAGGATTGCGAGTACCGCCCAACGACGCAATTCGCCTGAAAAATGAATTTATAGAGGTGCCCTTATCAAGATACAACAAGCCTAAAAAGACCCTCAAAATGCAAATTATTTCTGCTCGAACGTCTGCTCAGTTGAGTGTAATATCAATAGCTGCGGGGTTTTTTGCCGCAACGCTGGCGGCAACACTCGGCACGGCATTTGACGCACATGCGCAAAACTTCCCCATCACTGCCAACCAAAGAGCCATTGCAAACCAGGTCGCACAAACCGGCATTCCGGTAAAAGACCTGCTGCCCAACGCACCCGACAGCTACGTCGTCAAGCGTGGCGACACCCTGTGGGCGATATCTAGCATGTTCCTCAAAAGCCCCTGGCACTGGCCCGAGCTGTGGGGCATGAACCTGCAAGACATTAAAAACCCGCACCGCATCTACCCCGGCCAGCAGCTTTACCTCGACAAATCCAATGGTCGGGCCACCTTGCGTTCCCGCCAGGCCGCCGCTGGCGACGGCCCGCCCACCGATACGGTCATCGTATCGCCCCGGATCCGTTCTGGAACACTCGCAGACGCGTCCATACCGACGCTGGCATCCCATGTGATTGAGCCATTCCTGAACGAAGCCATCATCGTGGACGAAGCCGAATTCTTACGCGCGCCGCGCATCGTGGCGACGCAGGAAGGGCGCGTCCTGTTAAGCCGCGGCGACAGGGCTTACGCGCGCGGGCTATCCGGCAGCGCAAGCAGTGGCAAAGCCCTAAGCGATGCAAAAGGCGAGCCGTTCAAATACCGTATATTTCGCAACGCCACCCCCCTGAAAGACCCCACCACGCGCGCCATACTGGGTTATGAAGCCCAGTATGTCGGCAGGGCCGAACTGGTACGCGGCGAGTCAGTCCAGCAAGTCACCGCCAGAGACGGAAAAATAACCACCGAGATCGTGCCCGCCACGATTGACATTGTGTCGGCCAAGGAAGAAATGCGTGTCGGTGACCGCCTGGTGGCCGAACCCGCCGCCATCTCGCAAAGTTACGTTCCTCGCGCACCCACGCTGCCCATTTCAGGCCAGATTGTGTCGGTGTACGGCAGCGCCGTCACTTACGCCGCAGAAAACCAGGTGGTAGTGGTTAACCGGGGCAGCAAGGACGGCCTGGAACGCGGCCACGTCATGGTCATTCTGAAAGACGGCCAGGTGCTGAATGACCGTACCGATTCAGCCCGCACGCAAATCAAGCTGCCGAACGAACGCAACGGCTTGCTGATGGTGTTTCGCACCTTTGAGAGTCTGTCTTACGCACTGGTTTTACAAATCACCGATGGCGTGAAGGTCGGCGACCGCTTCACCAACCCCAACTGACACGGCGCCAAGCACCTTGGAGTCTGCTGAACTAAAGGCGTGGCTGCGGCTGACGCTGTCCCCCGGTATTGGCAACGCTACAGCCCGCAAACTGCTGGCCACGTTTGGCTCTGTACAAGCGATTTTTGAGCAGAGCGCGGCCACCTTGAAAGAGCTGGGCAGCGCCAAACTCAGCAACGCAATTGCGCTGCAACCACCCAGTCTTGATGAGTTGCTAAAAACCACCCAGAACTGGCTGGCCGCAGGCGACGACCGCCACATCGCTGTACTGGGCGATGCTAGGTACCCGCTGGAGCTGCTCAATATCGAAGACCCTCCTTTGATGCTGTATATGCTGGGAGTCCTTGCAAATCGAGCGCAATCAGCTACTGATTCAATAGCAAAATCAGTCACATCATTTACCCAAGGGCAACTGCTGCTGGCCATCGTCGGTAGCCGCAACCCAACACCGCAGGGTGAGGTCAGTGCCCGGCAATTTGCCAAAGCGTTTGCCGAGGCAGGCGTTTGCGTGGTGTCGGGCATGGCGCTGGGCGTAGACGGCGCAGCGCACGAGGGCGCATTACAAGGTGGCGGCACAACCATTGCCGTGGTGGGCACAGGCCTGGATCGCGTGTACCCCAAAAAACACCTAGCCCTGGCGCACCGCATCGCGCAGCAGGGCCTCATCATCAGCGAATTCCCATTGGGCACAGCGCCACTGACTGCCAACTTTCCCACGCGCAACCGCATTATTGCGGGCTTGTCGCAAGGCGTGCTGGTGGTCGAGGCTGCGTTAAAGTCCGGCTCGCTCATCACAGCGCGGCTGGCCAACGAGCAGGGCAAAGACGTGTTTGCCATACCCGGCTCCATCCACTCGCCGCAATCACGCGGCTGCCATGCACTTATCAAGCAGGGGGCCAAGCTGGTGGAAACCGCGCAGGACGTACTTGAAGAGTTGAGAATTTCAGTTGCAGCGCCGTCATGGAGTGACGCTGCGCACGATGCGGAAGGTGACGACAGTGAAGAAGGCGACAGCCCCAGCGCCGACAAAGCATTTTTGTCAGCGCTGGGTTTTGATGTGGTCAGCCTGGACGCACTGCAAGCCCGCACCGGCATGGCAACACCCGCACTGCAAGCCCAACTGCTGGAGCTGGAGCTTGATGGCCATGTGATGCGCTTGCCGGGTGGGCTGTTTCAGCGGGTTTCGCGTACCTAGCAGCCTGTCCGACAGGCTACGCCGCCAATTTGGCCTCAGGTTTTTCATAGCGCGCCAGCGCTTCAGCCCACTCCAAGCGCGCAGCCCGCAGATTGCGCGCCTTGACGTGGCCGTAGCCTTTGATCATTTCAGGAATGCGCGCCACCTCGACTGCAGCGGCGTGATTGTGGGCAGTCAGGTTTGTGAGCAGTCTGTCGATGCTGGCCTTGTACTCGCCTATCAGCGCACGCTCCATGCGGCGCTCATCGCTGCGGCCAAATACATCGAACGCTGTGCCGCGCAGGCCTTTTAGTTTGGCCAGCACTTTAAAGCCGGTCAACATCCACGGGCCAAACTTTTGTTTTTGCAGCTCACCTTTGTCGTTTTTCTTGGCAATCAACGGCGGTGCCAGGTGGTAGTTGAGCTTGAAGTCACCTTCAAACATGGCGTTGACATGGTTTAAAAACGCTGCGTCGGTGTGCAGACGCGCGACTTCGTACTCGTCTTTGTAGGCCATGAGTTTGAACAGGTAGCGGGCGACGTTTTGCGTGAGCAGCGTTTTGCCCAAAACACTTTCAAGCTGCTCGACCTTTCGGACAAAGGCTTGGTACTCGCTGGCATACGCAGCGTTTTGATAGGCGACTAGAAACTCAACCCGTTTAGCCACCAGTTCGTCAACGCCCTGACGGGCAGCAGGCATGGCAATGACCTGGCTTGGTGTAACCAGTTTTTGCATCGCTGGCAAATCATGCGCAGCACGCCGCCCCCATGCGAAGGCGGTTTTGTTCTGCTCGATGGCCACGGCGTTCAGTTCAATCGCGCGCATCAGGGCCTCCAGCCCCAGCGGTACCCAGCCCTTTTGCCATGCATAGCCGAGCAGCATGGGATTGGCATAAATGCTGTCGCCCATGAGTTTGGTGGCGGCGGTGTCTGCATCAAAAGCACCGACACCGCCAGCACCCACAGTCTTGGCAATTTCAGCCTGACAGGCGCTGCCGGGGTTTTGCCATGCGCCGTCAAGAACGAACGATGCCGTGGGCGCGCTGTGGGAGTTCAGCGCCACATGGGTGCGCCCAAGCTGCATACGTACCAGGGTTTCTTTATTGGCGCTGACTATGGGGTCGCAACCAATGATGAGGTCGGCACTCGCCGTACCAACGCGGGTCGTGCAGATCTGGCCAGGCTGCGCGCTGATGAGCACATGGCTCCAGGTACTGCCCCCTTTTTGCGCCAGGCCTGCCGCGTCCTGCGTGACGATGCCCTTGCCTTCGATGTGCGCCGCCATGCCCAGCAGCTGGCCTATGGTGATGACACCCGTGCCGCCTACGCCTGCGACGACGATGCCCCACACAGGGTGGTCTTTGTCGAGCATCGGAATAGCCGGATCGGGTATCTCGCCCAGCTCAAACGGATTGAATTTTTTATCTGCCTTTGACTTCTGCTTCTTGAGCTGCCCGCCTTCAACCGTCACAAAGCTGGGGCAAAAACCTTTCACACATGAAACGTCCTTATTGCAGCTGCTCTGGTTGATCTGGCGCTTGCGGCCAAATTCAGTCTCCAGCGGCTCAATGCTCATGCAGTTGGACTGCACGCTGCAGTCACCGCAACCTTCGCACACCAGCTCGTTAATGACAACACGCACCGCCGGATCTACCAGCGTGCCGCGCTTGCGGCGGCGGCGCTTTTCAGCCGCGCAGACCTGGTCGTAAATGATGACGCTGGTACCTTTGATCTCGCGAAACTGGCGCTGTATGGCATCGAGCTCATCACGGTGATGCACGCTCACACCTTCGGCCAGTTTCACAGCCTCATATTTTTCAGGTTCATCGGTTACAACCACAATTTTTGTCGCCCCCTCGGCCCGTACCGATTGCGAAATCTGCACGACTGAATGCCCCTCGGGCCGCTCGCCAATCGGCTGGCCACCTGTCATGGCGACGGCATCGTTGTACAGAATTTTGTAGGTGATGTTGACACCCGCTGCAATGGATTGGCGAATCGCCAGCAGCCCGCTGTGAAAGTAGGTGCCATCACCGAGGTTGGCAAACATGTGGGTGTCAGTGGTGAAGGGTTGCTGGCCCACCCAGAGCACGCCCTCGCCGCCCATTTGCGTGAAGCCCATGGTGCTTCTATCCATCCACAGCGCCATGTAGTGGCAACCAATACCGGCCATAGCGCGTGAACCTTCAGGCACTTTGGTTGATGTGTTGTGCGGGCAGCCCGAGCAATACCACGCCGTGCGGTCGCTGTTAACCACCAGCGTGGCGAGTGATTGTTCTTTGGCTTGCAGCACCGCCAGGCGCGCGTCGATGCGGGCCATCATGTCGCTATCCAGCCCCAGCTTTTTAACCCGCGCTGCAATCGCTTTGGCGATCAATGCGGGCGACAAATCAGCGTTGGCGCGTAGCAATGTGTTGGCTGACGGATTCGGCATGCTCCACTCGCCACCCTGGTGGTTGCCGGAATCATCAAACTTGCCGACGATGTTAGGCCGCACATCAGCGCGCCAGTTGTACAGCTCTTCTTTCAGCTGGTATTCAATCACCTGACGCTTTTCTTCAACCACCAAAATTTCTTGCAGGCCAGTCGCAAATTCGCGCGTCAGCTGCGCCTCCAGCGGCCACACCACAGCCACCTTGTGCAGACGAATGCCCAGCTGTTGGCAAGTCGCATCGTCAAGCCCCAAGTCCATCAAGGCCTGGCGCGTATCGTTGTAGGCCTTACCGCTGGCGATCAGGCCAAAACGATCACGTGATGGATCAGCCTTGTTTTCAATCACGTTGTAGTTCAGCCGGTTGGCACGGATGTAGGCCAGTGCTGCATACCATTTGTAGTCAAACAAACGCTGCTCTTGCTCCAGCGGCGCATCGGGCCAGCGAATGTGCAGGCCACCCGGCGGCATTGCAAAATCAGTCGGGATGTTGATCTGCACGCGCTCAGGGTCAATCATGGCGCTGGCGGATGACTCGACGATTTCTTGAATCGTCTTCATGCCCGCCCACACGCCGGCGTAGCGGCTCATGGCAAAGGCGTGCAAACCCAAGTCAAGAATTTCCTGCACGCTGGCCGGAAAGAAAACCGGCAGGCCACAGGCCTTGAAAATATGGTCGCTTTGGTGTGCGGCGGTTGAGCTTTTGGCGATGTGGTCGTCACCGGCAATCGCAATCACGCCACCCCAGGGCGTGGTACCGGCCATGTTGGCGTGCTTGAACACATCTGACGTGCGGTCCACGCCCGGCCCCTTGCCGTACCAGATGCCGAACACGCCATCGAACTTGTTGCTGCCCGGTGGCGCAAAGCCGAGTTGCTGCGTGCCCCAGAGCGCGGTGGCGGCCAGCTCTTCATTCACACCCGGTTGAAAAACAATGTTGCGCTGTTTTAAATACTTGGCCGCCTTCCACAAAGCTTGGTCATAGCCACCGAGTGGTGAGCCGCGATAGCCCGAAATAAAACCCGCCGTGTTTTTGCCTTGTTGCCGATCGCGCAACTGCTGCAACATCGGCAGCTTGACGAGGGCTTGCACGCCGCTCATGAAGGCATGGCCGTAGTCAAGACTGTATTTGTCGTCCAGCGTGACGGTCTCAAGCGCTTTGCGAATGTGTTCGGGCAATGGGGCGTTCATGGTTTTGTCTCTTCTCGTTAGATTGTCTTCAAGCAAAGTGTATGCATTAAAGCGAGATAAGTCTTTGCGCAAGCCCTCAAGCCCTCACCTCAAACATCGTCCCCATGCCACCCGCATGGTGTTCAAGCACGTGGCAGTGGATCAGCCAGCGGCCCGGATTGTCTGCCACGAAGGCGATTTCGATGCGGTCTTGCGGCGCCATGAGCACAGTGTCGCGCCAGGGGCGCTCGGGCAGGGCCTCTCCATTGCGCGAGAGCACGCAAAAGTGGTGGCCGTGCAGGTGCATGGGGTGCCACCAGGCGGTGCGGTTGTCGAACACCATGCGCACGGTTTGGCCCAGCCTGACGCTGAACTCGGGCGGGTGGCCCGCGTGGTGCGTCATGTGAGCATGCCCGTTGATCGTCCACACCGGGTCGGCTTCACGCGCGCCGGCCTGCTGGCGCACGCGACGCGCAGCGCGCGCCGCAGGCGGATCTTCTGGCCAGCCAAAGCGGTTCATCATGCCGCCGCCCATCACAAGTTCTTGCTGTGAGGCATTGGCGAGTACCGGTTCAGGCAGGGGCTCGCGGTGGGCAGGCATTGGGGCGGGGCGCGGCGTAGCCACGTCGCGCCCGTTCACAGCGAAGGTGCCCAGCACGCGTTGACCTCGGCCAAAGTGGTCTAGTAAAGCGTGGCTGCCCGCACGGCTGGCGTCCACCACGATGTCGGCGCGCATGCCCGGTCCTAGCAGCAACGGGCCTTCCCATAGCACGGCGCTGTCTGCGGGTACGCCATCGCGCGCAATCAGCCAGGCCGGCAGACCCGGCAACTCCAGCGCAAAAATGCGCGCATTGGCCGCGTTGATGAGGCGCAGGCGCAGGCGCTGCCCGGTCTGCAACGGCAGGGCCGGGGCGAGCTGGCCGTTCACGGTAAGGTGCTGCCCCAGGCGCCCGGCATGTGAAACATCACGGAAGTTGTAGAAGTCTTCGGCGATGCGGCCGTCCGGGCCCAGACGCCAGTCGTCGATGAGCCAGACCACGTCGGCGTCCACGGGCGGTGGCGCATCGTCTTCCACCACCAGCGCACCCGCCAGGCCGCGATCCACCTGTTCGGGCGTACCCAGGTGCGGGTGGTACCAGAAGGTGCCCGCATCAGGCAGCGCAAAGCGGTAGCGAAAGCGCTCGCCAGGGGCCACGGGCACCTGCGTAATGTGCGGCACACCGTCCATGGCATTGGGCAGGCGCATGCCATGCCAGTGGATGGTGCTCGGGTCGGGCAGACGGTTGAGAAACTCAAGATCCAGCACCTCGCCGCGCTTGTAGCGCAGCACCGGCCCGGGCACCTGGGCGTTATAGGCCCACACAGACAAGGCCGCCTGCCCGGCAATGGCCAGGCTGGCCGGTGCGGCGCTCAGTTCGCGCAGCGCTGCACTACCCGTCAGCGTGGGCAAGGCCAGCGCAGAGATGCTGGCCAGTCCTTGCAGTAGTTCACGGCGTTTCATGGGGTGTTTATCTGGTGCAGTCATCGACGATACGCGCCCTCTGAAGTGAGTCACGCTTCACCATCAGCCTCATTGTGCAGGGTCATGGCAGCACGTCAACCCTTATTCCACGAGCGCATGCAGGTTTATAGCGATGGGCGAAAGAATCTTGCGAGTTATTGGGGTCAGACACCAATAACTCTGCTCACTTGGGCCACAGCACCCACAGGCGTAGCGGCTGATTAACTTTGGCGGCAAACTCGCCGGCTTCAAAACCCGTGCCGGCAAAATAATCAGCCCTCACAGCACCGACGATGGCAATCCCCGTGTCCTGTGCAAACACCAGCTTTTGGAGGTTGGCCGCAGCCCCGCGCGAAGCCAGCCAGACCGGCGTGCCGTAGGGAATGCTGTCAGGATCTACGGCAATCGAGCGGCCTGGCGTTAGCGCCACACCTTGCGCCCCTTTGGGGCCAAAGGCGGCATCCAGATCATTGAGTGCTTCTTCTTTAAAAAAGATGTAGCGCGGGTTGCTCCACAGCAGTTGCGGCACACGCTGCGGGTTTTGTGCGGCCCAGGCCTTGGTGGCATCCGGCCAGGGGTTGATTTTGGTCACGCCTTGGGCTGTGAGCCACTGGTTGATGCTGCGATAGGGCTGGTCGTTGGAACCCGCAAACGCGACGCGGGTGGTGCGCTGGGAGCCATCAGCCTCGACGATGCTGATACGGCCTGAGCCCTGAATATGCAGCAGCATGGCATCAATCGGGTCAGCCAGGTACGCAATCTCGCGGCCTCTTAACGCGGCCCTGGCTTCGGGCAGGGTATCAATCTCCTGGCGCGAGAACCAGGGCTTGCGTGTGCCAAACCCGCTTGAAGCTGCGGGAGCTTTGTAGAGCGGCACCTCATAGCCATTACCTGGCTGGCGGCTGGCCTTGAGCAGCGGCTCGTAGTAACTCGTTAGCTGACCATCTGCCACGCCTTGCGATGATTCAACCCGATACGGTTGCAGACGCGACATCATCCACGCGCGCTGCTCGTCACCGGAGGCAATGCTCAGGCGCCGCACATCAGTACACAACGGGGCAAAGGTGCTGCCGGGCCGCTCGCAGCTTTTCAGCCATGCGTTCCAGGCTTCGAATAATTTGTCGTCATCAAAGCCGGGCAAATCAGACCAGCGTACCGCCACCCAACGGCTTTTACCCTGTCCAAGTGTTGGCGGCAAGACTGCGCCGTCGTCCATGCGGTGCGGCGTGCTGATGTCGGGCTGCGCGTCTGCTTGGCGCTGCATGGGCGGCGTGCTGGTGCGAACCGCACACGACCACAACATGCAGCTGACAACGATGACTACACTGGCTTGTGCGGTTTTTTTAAGGTGTGTCATGACTCTGTTGTTGTTGGAAGCGTTTGGGGCACTCACAACACCGTGTGCGTCAAAGCTGGCAGACGCAGCCGCTGTAAATCCAGCTGCGACTTGTACACATCGACCAGCACCAGGCCCGCGCCCTCACTGCGCTGAGCTAGCACCTGCCCCCAGGGGTCTACCACCATGCTGTGGCCCCAGGTCTGGCGTTGGTTGTCGTGCAGACCGCCCTGCGCTGCGGCCAGCACGTAGGCGAGGTTTTCAATGGCGCGCGCGCGGAGCAGTATTTCCCAATGGGCCTGCCCGGTGGTGAAGGTAAAAGCGCTGGGCACCAGCAGCAGGTCGGCTTTGAGCAGGCGGTACAACTCGGGAAAGCGCAGGTCGTAGCAAATACTCAAACCGACCCGCCAGCTATGGCCATCACGCGAAGGCAAATCAAAGGTCACTGGCTGGCTGCCAGGCTGAAGCACCCGCGTTTCATCGTAGCTTTCCTGTCCGCTGTCAAAGCGGAAAAGATGCATCTTGTCGTAGCGCGCCACGCACTGGCCTGCCGGGCTGTAGACCAGGGTGCTGTTGAAAACCCTGGCCACCTGCTCATCGGCTGGCCCGGTTGTCAGCGGTATGGTGCCGCCCACAATCCACAACTTAAGATCGCTCGCGCACTGGCTTAAAAAGTCCTGCAGCAGCCCGCGCCCCGGCGGCTCGGCGATCTGCAATTTATCGGTGTCTTTAAAGCCCAGCAAACAAAAATATTCGGGTAGCACTGCCAGCTCGGCACCCTCTGTAGCCGCCTGCGAGAGCAGCGTGCGCGCTACGTCCAGATTGGCACGCACACTTGGCGAAGACACCATCTGGATAGCGGCAACCTTCATGGCTTGCGCTCCATTTTGGTAATTTTCGGGTTGGCCCAACTGCCGTCGATATGAAATTCCTGCGTGGCGGCCGCCATCAAGGGGCGACGCAGGAAAAACTGCGCCAGAAAGCTGCCCAGGCCAATCGCCGGGTTGATGACCATGGCAATCAACGAAGCTGTTCCGGCATTGATCTCTGGTACCACCAGCACCTTGATGTCCTGCGTCTCCCTGGCGATGTCGGCACTGCCCTCCATCAGCACGGCAGCGTTAACACCTTTCATCTGCAGGTTGTTGGTGGCCGCCACGCCCTGGCTGATGTTGACATCACCGCGCACAAAATCGAAGGCAAAACCTTCTGAAAACAGATCCCGGAAATCGAGCTGCAGGCGACGCGGCAGTGATTGCAGACTCAGCACACCCAGCAGCTTGGCAATGCCGGGGTCGGCCTTGAGAAACTGCCCTGACTCAATGTTCACATTGAATTGCCCGCTCATGCTGGGGTAGTCAAGACTGAGCGGTGAACCAGCCCAGGCCACCTGGCCTTCCATTTTTCCCTTGCCGCGTTTGATGACATCGTTCATGCCAAAGCGGTTCAGCAACTCGCCAGAATCAGCGATATCCAGCGTGAAGTTCAGCACCGTACGGCGGCGCTCAAATGCAACCCGCTGGCGCTCCGTGGCTCTGGGTGGGGTAGCCTGGGCATTGATGGCCGTCCAATTGCCAGTGGCCTTGAACACGGCTTCCGGCAGAATGACATTGAGTTTGTTTAATCGCCATTCGCGCACACCGCCTTCACGAGATACCGCCTGCGCACCGCGATTGATGGCCTCAATTTCAACACGCCCCAATTTTTTACCGCGCAGTTCCATCTCGTCAACGACGATGTCGAGCGCAGGAATATTGGCGGGCTGCTCATCGAGAATATTTTCAACATCGTTGGCGCTACTTTGCCCCAGGCTCAGGCGCGACAGCCTCGCATACACCAGCCCCGCCTCGCTCCCACGGGGCTGCCTGAACTGGACGTAACCATTGAGCTCTGTTGCGTCAATATTGACGCGCCAGTCCAGCTCTTCACGGGTGCCGCCAACCACCACGTTGTTCAGCTTGCGGCCTCCGACTTGCAGCTCTTTGGCCCGTAGCGCCAGCTGGGTGGGCAAATAAGCCAGGGATGCAGCGGAGAAAACGCTGCGACCGCTGGTTGCGCTGGCTGTGCTTGCTGTGCTTGGTGCGGTTGAAGCTACTGCGCCAGCCACCGATCTGGAAAGGACTTTCTCCCACGCATCAAGGTCTAGCGTTGCTAGACTGATGTTGGCCGCCACGCCGCTCTCGGGCATGGTGGTCGATTCACCCGGCTCCAGCCCGACGCTGATGCTGCCCCTGATAACGCGCGGCTCGCTGCCACTGACATCGCGCACATACACCACTGATGCCACCGATGCGCCAGGCCCAACCGTCAGGGCCAGCTGATCCTGCAGTTTTTGCCCTGGCAACAGCGAGCTCGTCAGCAGGGTGTTTTCAAAACGTACCGACAGAGACGATTCAGCCGTCTTGCTCAAAGGCACAGGCAAACCAAGCGCCATGCCCTGGAGGTTGCTGGCCACCACCAGCTCTACCGCGCCACGCCTGAAACCCAGGGTTGCGGTGTAAGCAGCGCTACCACTGGCATTTTGTGCAATGCGGGAGAAAAAACCCAGATCGCTGGCCTGCTTGACGCCTTCGGCGGTGAGGGTTCCCTGCGCCCTGAAGATCGCCACGCCTGCCTCCAGGGCTGGGCCGCCAGTCACAGCGCCAGCAGCGACGCGGGCAGTGGCTGGCGCACGTATGCCACCCTCAAAACGGATATCGCCACCCAGCAAACGCGCCTGGGCTACAGGCACGTTGAAACCGCTTTCGCTAAAGGTTGCCACCCCCTTAAGGTGCCCCAGCAGCGGCGTGGCGGGCGAAAACTGTACATCGTTGCCGGGCAGTGACAGCGTGCCCCACACCCGTGTCTTGTCAATGTCATGGAGTGGCAGACTCAGGTGTATGCCGTAGTCGCCAGAGCCGCTGCCGACAGCCTGCGCCAGCACCTGGCCCGTCATAGAGCCGACTGGCGAGGTATTGACAAAGCCCAGGGCATCGGACAGGGAGCCTTTGATTTTGGCGTTCAAGTCGAGTGTGGCGGAATGCATCAGGTCAGGAATGCGGGCATCGACCTTGAGCAGTTGCAGACTGCTCAAGCCTGTCACTTTGGCGCTGGCAGCATGGATGTCCAGCGCAGCGCGGTTAAAGACCATCCGGCCCTGAACATCGGTGAGGGCGGGCCACGGCTTCGCGTCTTTAGCTTGCAGCCGTTTGGGCACATAGGCCAATACGCCTTTGGCGACCTTGACTGATATTTTGAATTCGCCCAGCGCCGGGTTGGAAAAAGGCATGTGATCGACTGGCCCTTTGACCTTGAACTTCACGTCGCTGACGGCCCCTTCGAGCACTGCATCGCGCACGTAGTGGCGCACTTCATCGGATAAAACCAAAGGCAAATAGCGGTGAACTTTGGCACCATTTACACGACTCAAACTGCCTTGCAGATCTAGCACCCCGAGCGAGTTATCGGCTGGCTCGCCCGACTGCCAGCTGGCCTGCGCCAGACCTTCCGCATCGCTGCTTGCGAACTTGATATTGCGCAATTGCGTATCGATTTTTCCGTTGACCAGCTTCCACTGCGCATCCAGCGACAGGCGATCAAGCAGCACCACAGAGTCTTCAAAAATACCGGGCAAATCAAGCGAGCCGCGTGCGATGTTGACCACCGCCTTGCCACCCGCCTGCGTCACATCAAAATCAATGGCTGCGCCTTTAATGCCCGGACGACCTGGTTGATGATGCGCCGCCGTGCCAGTGTTTGGTCTTGCTGCCGGATTCGGGAGCGCGGCCAGCTCCAGACCGGTCACGCGCCCTTTGGCCGAGAAAGTCATGGAAGTCTTGAGCGATGTTTGCCAGCGCGCCTGAATCGTTTCAACCAGACCTTTAGGCGCATAGGACTTGATGGCCGCATGGGTGGCGGTGTCCAGCGGCAGGCGATTGGCAATCTGGGCCAGCGCAGCCAAATCCAGTTTGTCTGCTTTCAACTCGTTTTTTTTGCTCTGCCTGTCCTTCGGTCCGAGTATGAATCAGGGTCAAATTGCCACCCGGCCAATTCAGGCCGTCGCGGGTATTGAAAGCTAAGCCTTCGGTATTGAAAGTGAAGCCATCAACCAGCTGGCTACCGCCAAAACGGCCAAACACCGAATCGAGTGCCAACGCCTCGAGCGTTTTCCCCAACTGGACATTGACTTCTCGCAGGGCAACGTCGGCGGTTCCGCCAGTGAGCTGCCCCTTGTGTACGTCGGCCCAGGCACGCAGGCTGCCGTTGCCGGTTCTGAGGTCAATGCCAAAGGTGTCCAGGCTAGCGTACTGCTTGATGCGCGAGACATCCACCCGGTCGAACGCGGCATAAAGCTGGCCCGACCAGTCCGCCCAGCGACCTGCCTCGGTTGACAGCAAAGGTTGCTTGAGAATGCCGCGCAAACTGAAACGCTCACCCCATTCCGGCGCTGGCGTGGCATCGAGCCGCATGGAATGACTGCGCCGCCCATTGCGCATGACCGCATCAACCTGCGTCAAGGCCAGTGGCGGTGCATTGCGCAGCTCGTCAATCCAGCGCACGGTACCGCCCTTGATGGACAGCTCGGGCTGCGAAAAAATCCAGTTGGCAACGGCGTGGCTTTCGCCGCGGGTTTGCGACAGGTCCAGGCCACCAACATAAATCCGGCCATCAGCAGTGCGCCGGATGTCAAGCGTCGGCTGGTCAATAAAAAGCTGCTCAAATCCCCCGCCCCACAGCGACGACGGCGACAGCGCGGCCAGCATTCGCGGCAAGTGCAAGGCCTCGCGCCCCTGCTGGTCGAGCAGGGTCACATCGCGCAGTTCAATCGAAGGAATCAGCCCGCTGGAATAGGCGCTGATCTGGCCAATACGCACCGGCATACCCAGTGCTTTGCTGGCTTCCATTTCAAGGCGCGGGCGAAATTCCCCGATTCGCGGCACAATCCAGCCGTGAAGCAAGCCCCAGCTTGCACCAAACAGCAGCCAGACAGCCACCACCAGCCAAAGCAGAACCCGAGTAAACAGGGCAAAACGCCGCAACTGCCGTGCTGCCGGGACTGGCCCGGTTTGCAGGGTTGGCGATGGGGAGATTGACTGAATCATTTGAGAGTCATTAGCATCATAGGCAAGAGGAATTATGACCGTCAGCGTTGCCGCCCGTTCGCAATATTCACGCTTCGTTCAGCGCATACGCCGCCGCTACCCAAGCCAGATGGCACTGCTGCCCGCAGGTGCTCCGATTCGCTCTGGCATGGAGCACACGCTGCAGGCCTTGTTTGCCGAGGGGTTACCAGCTGGTGCCGCGCTGCGGGTTTTACGTCAACTGGTGATGGAACGCCTTGTAGTGCTCGACTGTGATGGCGACAGCGCAGACCAGGTGCCACTGGCCGTGGTGACCCGCGCCATGACCGATCTGGCCGAGTTGGCGCTGGATGTCGCCGTGCGCGAATCGCAAAAGACACTCGATGCCCTGTACGGCCCGCCGCAGCGCCCTGATTCATGGCAGGCAGGCTTATCACCAAAACTACAAGCGCCAAACCCAAGCGCACCATCTTTTATCGACGGCACACCTGCCGGGCGCGCCCTGCTATGGGTGGTGGGCATGGGCAAATTAGGTGCACGTGAGCTCAACGTCTCCAGCGATATCGACCTGATTTATATCTACGACCATGATGGCGAAACCGCCGGACGGCAAGATGGCCGGGGCCAGATTTCCAACCACGAGTATTTTGCCCATCAGGTCAAAGCCATCTACAAGCTGATTGGCGAGATCACCGAACATGGTTTTGTGTTTCGCGTTGACCTGGCGCTCAGGCCAAACGGCAATTCCGGGCCAGCCGCCATTTCACTGAGTGCGCTGGAAGACTATTTCCAGGCCCAGGGCCGCGAATGGGAACGCTTTGCATGGCTTAAAAGCCGTGTCGTCGCACCGCGCGAGTGCCTGCAAAACCACTCAGCACTGGCCTTGCGTGCGGCCGTGCTGCCGTTTGTTTTCAGGCGCCACCTCGACTACAGCGTTTTTGACGCGCTGCGTACCCTGCACCGGCAAATCCGTGAACATGCCGCCAAGCGCTGTGCCGGGCACCCCGAGCGCGCCAACGATGTGAAGATGTCGCGCGGTGGCATTCGTGAAATTGAATTCACCGTGCAACTGCTACAGGTGGTGCGCGGCGGGCAGTTCCCGGAACTGCGCACCCGCCCCACGGTTGATGCCTTGCAGCGGCTGGCCCATGCCGGGTTGATGCCACAAGGCAGCGCCGAGGCCTTGGTGCGTGCCTATGACTTTTTACGCCGGGTTGAGCACCGCATCCAGTACCTTGACGACCAGCAAACCCATGTATTGCCCACCCGTGATGATGACCTGAACTGGATTGCGCTGACGCTGGGCTACAGCGACTGCTGCGGGTTTCTGGCTGACCTGGATGCACACCGCGAACTGGTCGCGCAAGAATTTGACAAGCTGCTGGGCGGCAAGCCCGACTGCAAGGGCTGCGGCAAGCCGTCAGGCGCTGCATCAAGCCTGCCTGAACTGGATGAGCTTCTTGACAATCTCTCGGCACGCTGGCCAGAACGGTTTCGCGACCGCCTTGCACTGTGGCGCAAGAACCCGAAGGTGCTGGCCCTGCGCGACGACTCACGCGCCCGCCTCGCGCAACTGGTGCAGCGCACCGCGCTGTGGCTCAGTGAAGGCACGGTCACCGAAGAAGCCGCACTGAGACTCGTTGACTGGATAGAGCGCCTGCTCAGGCGCGAAAACTATCTGGCCTTGCTGCTGGAGCGCCCGGCGGTACACCTTCGTCTGCTGCGCCTGCTGGGTGCCGCGAAGTGGCCCGCTCGTTATTTATTGCAGCACCCCGGCGTGATTGACGAGCTGGCCGGCGATGCCATGTTGCACGAGCGCTTTGACAGCGCAGGCTTTGCCAATGAACTGCAACTGCGCCTGGCGTCACTCAAACGTACGGGTGAGGACGACGAAGAGACCTGCCTGAACCTGCTGCGGCGTGCCCACCACGCGGAGGTTTTCCGCACCCTCGCCAGGGACGTGGATGGCGTGCTCACAGTGGAGCAGGTGGCGGACGATTTGAGCGCGCTGGCGACAAGCATTCTGGGCATCACCACCAACTGGTGCTGGCAACGCCTTAAAAACCGTCATCGCCCTGATGGTCAATTTCCCGCCGGGCCGCCCCAAGGGGAATTAGCCCCCTCGGGGGGCAGAGAGCTACGCGAAGCGAGTGAACGTGGGGGCCAATTTCCCGCCGGGCCGCAAATTGCCATCATTGCCTACGGCAAACTGGGCGGCAAAGAGCTGGGCTACGGCAGCGACCTCGATATCGTGTTTATCTATGAAGACGAGCACGAGCAGGCGGCGGAGGTCTATGCAGGCCTGGTGCGCAAACTGATTAACTGGCTGACCGTCAAAACAGGTGAAGGCGACCTGTTTGAAATCGACACCGCACTGCGACCCAACGGCAACTCGGGGCTATTGGTGACCAGCTTTGAGTCCTATGCCCGCTACCAACAGCAGCGCGGCAGCAACACAGCGTGGACCTGGGAACACCAAGCCATGACAAGAGCGCGATTTGTATACGGCAGTCAAGCGTTAAAAGAGCGCTTCGAGGCCATACGCAAAAGCGTCATCACCGCGCCACGCGATGCCAACATGCTGCGCAGCGAAATCGTCGCCATGCGCGACAAGGTGCGCGCGGCGCATCCGGTCAAGGGTGGAAAATTTGATGTGAAGCACAGTCCCGGCGGCATGGTTGATGCCGAATTTGCAGTGCAATACCTGGTGCTGTCGCAGTCCGGGCAACACCCCGAGCTGCTTGAAAACGCTGGCAATATCGCCTTGCTTCAGCGTGCCGAAGCTACTGGCCTGCTGCCGCAAGGTGTTGGTGAGCAGGCGGCCAACGCCTACCGGGAACTGCGTCGGGTACAGCACCGGGCGCGCCTGAACGAAGAACCGACGCAAGTGCCAGCTGAAGAGCTTGCCGCAGAACGCAAGGCCATCCAGAATTTGTGGGCAGCCGTTTATAGTTCACGTTGAGGTTAAGCCGCTTGACTAGTGTAGTGTTGCACGCATGATGGAACAAATAAAAACGATGGATTTTGGGTCAGGGCAAGGCGCAAACCACAGCGATACCCGTAGGTATCGCGCGGATTTGCAACGCCGCCATGGCGCAAAAGACGCGTTTTTATGTTCCAGATAGCGTGCAACACTGCACTAGGGCTTGACACTGGTGAAAGGGGCGTGGTTCAAAACCGGGTAACACTTTTTCGGGTGACCATCGGTTGAGTCATAGGCAAACCATCCAAAATTCACATTGTCCGTGTTACCCAAAAACGTTACTTTTTGAACCACGCCAGACAACCCATGACACACACGCCACACCTAAAAGAGGAGTTCCCAATGCGCATCCATAAACTTGCCAGGGCTTTAGCGATTGCCAGTTTGGTCACTGTCTCCAGTGCCGCTTTTGCAACCGACGGTTATTTCTCCAATGGCTATGGGATTAAAGCCAAAGGCATGGCAGGGGTTTCCATTGCCCTGCCCCAAGATGCTTTGGCTGCGGCAAACAACCCCGCTGGCATGGTGCTGGTGGGTGATCGTCTGGATTTTGGTTTGGATTGGTTCCAGCCGATCCGAAATTCGACAATTTCCGGGGCTGGCTTATTTTCGGATGGTTCTTACGACGCTAACGATAAAAAGAACTTCTTCGTCCCTGAGTTTGGCTACAACAAGATGCTTAACCCGAACATGTCTATCGGCGTCTCGGTTTATGGCAATGGCGGCATGAACACGGGTTACACCAAGCCTATTCCCTTGTTTGGTAGCACCAATGCGGGCGTCGATCTGTCGCAGTTGCTCATTGCGCCGACTTTCGCGATGAAACTCAATTCCAGCAACGCCATTGGCGTTTCCCTGAATTTTGCCTACCAGCGCTTTAATGCCACGGGATTGGAATTTTTTGGTATCGCGACCAACACTGGTTACGACTCCTCTACCGGTTGGGGTGTAAAAGTGGGTTGGAATGGGCAGGTGACGCCGAACTTGTCCCTGGGGGTGACCTATCAGTCAAAAACGCGTATGGGTAAATTTGATAAGTACAGAGGCTTATTTGCCGAGCAAGGCGGATTCGATATTCCTGAAAACTATGGCGCTGGTTTCGCCTGGAAAGCGACGCCGGTATTGACTATCGCCGGCGATTACAAGCGCATCAATTACAGCAAGGTTGCGGCGGTAGGCAACCCCGTAAATTGCCTATTCACGCCTACTCCTTGCCTGTTAGGGGCGAACGATGGCGCGGGATTTGGCTGGAGAGACATGGACGTGTACAAATTGGGCGCGAGCTACGAGTACCGCAAAGATTTGACACTGCGCGCCGGTTACAGCTATGGCAAACAGCCGATTCCCGAATCCCAGACCCTGTTCAACATGCTGGCCCCCGCAGTTAACAACCAGCACCTGACGCTGGGCGCTACCTGGACTCTGGCCAATAAAGCTGAGTTGAGTTTCGCTTATATGCACGCCTTTGATAATACGGTTAACGGTAGCAACTCGATTCCTTTTATTCCTGGCGCTAACGCAAACTTGAAGATGTATCAAAACTCCCTGGGCGTTGCCTACGGCGTGAAGTTCTA
>JBCKNJ010000002.1:0-91967 GCA_038902795.1 Polaromonas sp.
ATACACCGTCAGTGGCCGTTCTGCAGGAATGGAAATCGTTGACACCAGACCACGCTCATCGACTGCTTCGACGTCGTGAAACAATTTGGCAGAGGCGTTAGATAGGATCGGCTGATAGTTCATCGCTGACAGAATACCTTTTTTTGGAGTTATTGGGGTCAGACACCAATTTCGCAGCGGTGCGAAGCACCGCCCCCGGAGGGCGAGCCGAAGGCTAGTCGCATTTGGGCTCTGACCCCAAAAACTCTACGTGCCATAGCCCACCACCTCGGCAGGCTCGCCGCCGCGCCGGATGGCGACGGCGCAGTACTTGAACTCCGGGATTTTTCCGAACGGGTCCAGCGCGTCATTGGTCAGCAGGTTGGCCGCTGCCTCGTAATAGGCAAAGGGGACGTAGACTGCGCCTTGAGGCGTACCGTCGTCCCGGCGCACATGAATGGCAACCTCACCACGGCGGGACTGCAGCGTAATCACATCGCCCTCCTGCACACCCAGCGCCAGCAAGTCAGCACCGCACAGCGTGGCTGTCGCCATGGGCTCAATCGCATCCAGCACACTGGCACGGCGCGTCATGCTGCCGGTGTGCCAGTGCTCAAGCTGCCGCCCGGTAATCAGCACAAATGGGTAATCCGCATCGGGCCGCTCGTTGGCCGGAATGATGTCGGCCGGCACCAGATGCACACGTCCGTCATCGGTGCCAAAACGGTCAATAAACACGGTAGGCGCGCCGGGATCTTCAGCACTCAGGCAAGGGTAGGTCACGCTCGATTCGCGCTCCAGCCGCTCCCAAGTGATGCCCGCAATGGCAGTGTGCATGGCAAGCCGCATTTCGTCGTACACGGCGGCTACACCGCTGTGTTCCCCTGCGTAGTTCCAGTCCAGCCCCATGC
The DNA here is from genome assembly GCA_038902795.1 of Polaromonas sp. Lineage (GTDB taxonomy): Bacteria > Pseudomonadota > Gammaproteobacteria > Burkholderiales > Burkholderiaceae_C > Polaromonas. The sequence continues at coordinate 891 of JBCKNJ010000002.1, forward strand.
GCGTTGCAATCTGCTGAATGATCCACAAATCAGGTTTGGCCTGACCCGGCGGATCAATCGCCTGCTTGCCCAGTTGCACCATCCGGTCGGTGTTGGTCACGGTGCCGGTTTTTTCGGGCCACGAGGTGGCCGGCAGCACCACATCGGCGAGCCAGGCGGTTTCGGTCATGAAAATGTCCTGCACCACCAGATGCTCCAGACTGGCCAGCGCGTGGCGCGCATGGTTCAGGTCGGGGTCGCTCATAGCCGGGTTCTCGCCCATGATGTACATGCCGCGAATCTTGTGCGGGTCGCTCTCGGGCGCCAGCACCTTGTGCATGATCTCGATCATGGTGTAGCCGGGCTGGTCATCCAGCTTGGTATGCCAGAAGTCTTCAAACCAGGTATGCACGGCCTTGTCCGTCACACTCTGGTAGTTGGGGAACATCATCGGGATCAGGCCGGCGTCGCTGGCGCCCTGCACGTTGTTCTGGCCACGCAAAGGGTGCAGGCCAGAGCCGGGCTTGCCGATTTGCCCGGTCACGCTACACAGCGCAATCAAACAGCGCGCATTGTCGGTGCCGTGCACATGCTGGCTGATACCCATGCCCCACAAAATCATCGCGCTTTTGGCTTTGGCGAATGCACGCGCCACTTCACGCAAGGTTTGTGCCGGAATGCCGCAGATCGGTGCCATGGCCTCAGGGCTGTAGCCTTTGACGTTTTCTTTTAGGGCTTCGTAATTATTCACCCGTTTGCTGATGAAGTCCTTATCCTCCAGCCCTTCGTCAATGACCGTGTAAATCAGCGCGTTGAGCATGGCCACGTCGGTGTCGGCCTTGAACTGTAGCGTGCGCCAGGCATGCTTGCCGATGTCGGTGATGCGAGGGTCCGCCAGCACAATTTTTGCGCCGTTCTTCGCAGCATTTTTCATAAAGGTGGCGGCCACCGGATGATTGGCTGTCGGATTGGCGCCGATGATGAAGATCATGTCGGAATGCGCCACGTCATTGACCTGGTTGCTGACTGCACCGGAACCCACACCTTCGAGCAGCGCCGCCACGCTGGAGGCATGGCACAGCCGGGTGCAATGATCCACATTGTTGGAGCCAAAGCCGGTACGCACCAGCTTCTGGAACAGGTAGGCCTCTTCATTGCTGCCCTTGGCGCAGCCAAAACCGGCCAGCGCCTTCTTGCCGTGGGTATCACGCAGGCCTTTGAGCTTGCCCGACGTCAGCGCCAGCGCCTCTTCCCAGCTCGCTTCACGGAACACTGCCGACCAGTCGGCGGTATTGCGGTTGAGGTTCTTCAGGGCTTCGGGATCTTTGCTCACACCGGCCTTGCGGATCAGCGGCACAGTCAGGCGCTGCGGGCTGTGTGCATAGTCAAAGCCAAAGCGGCCCTTGACGCACAGCCGTGAATGGTTGGCCGGGCCATCACGCCCGTCGACACTCACAATTTTGTTGTCCTTGACGTTGTATGTCAGCAGACAGCCCACTCCGCAGAAGGGGCAGACTGAATCGACTTTTTTGTCAACAATTTGCGAGCCGACTTGCGTCTTGGGCATGAGCGCGCCGGTGGGGCAAGCCTGAACACATTCGCCGCAGGCCACACAGGTGCTCTCGCCCATCAGATCGTCCAAATCGAACACGATTTTTGACTCGGATCCGCGAAATGCGAAACCGATCACCTCATTGACCTGCACTTCACTGCAAGCACGCACGCAGAGGTTGCACTGGATGCAGGTGTCGAGGTTCACGGCCATGGCGGGATGCGAAATATCCGCTTTGGGCTGATCTCGGCGCAGCGCCCTAAGCTCGGGACGCACCTTGACGTTCATGCGTGAAGCCCATCGACTCAACTCGCCATACTGGCCCACATCGGTGGCAGTCCCGCTCGCCGTGCTGCCTGCAGCAGCAACGCCAGCGTCGTTCCATTTGTAGCCAGTGTCACCCATGTCCGACAGCAGTATCTCCAGCACCATCTTCTGACTTTTGACGGCACGTTCGCTGTTGACCTGCACCACCATGCCGGCCGTGGCGTTGCGGCAGCAACTCGGCGCCAGGGTGCGTTCCCCTTTGATTTCGACCACGCAGACGCGACAGTTGCCGTCAGCGCGGTAGCCGTCCTTGTAGCAAAGATGGGGAATGTCTATGCCGTAGCGCTTGGCGGCCTTGAAGATGGTCTCGCCAGCGTAGGCGTGGATGCTTCTGCCATCGAGTGTGAAGGCTATGGTTTGCGGCGTGACTTCTGCCAGCGTGGCGGGTGCGTCCATGAGTGCGTTCATACCTGAGCTCCAATTTCGTGTGGAAAATATTTCTGGACGCTGCGCACCGGGTTGGGTGCAGCTTGCCCGAGCCCGCAAATCGAAGCATCCACCATGACCTGATTCAGGTCTTCAAGCGTTACGTTGTCCCATCGGTCGGCCTGCATCAGTTTGGCAGCTTTAGCCGTGCCGACACGGCAAGGCGTGCACTGCCCGCAACTTTCGTCTTCGAAGAACTTCATCATGTTGAGCGCCGCGTCGCGCGCCCGGTCGTGTTGGCCCAGGATGATGACGGCGGCTGACCCGATGAAGCACCCATAGGGTTGCAGCGTGTCAAAGTCCAGCGGAATGTTGGCCAGGGAAGCAGGCAGTATGCCGCCCGAAGCGCCGCCGGGTAGGTAGGCGTAAAGCTTGTGCCCGTCGGCCATGCCGCCGCAATACTCGTCAACCAGCTCCTGCACCGTGATGCCGGCCGGCGCGAGTTTGACGCCTGGGTGCTTGACGCGCCCGCTGACACTGAAACTGCGCAGCCCCTTGCGGCCATTGCGGCCAAAGCTGCTGAACCACTGAGGGCCTTTTTCCACCAAGTCGCGCACCCAGTAAAGCGTCTCGAAGTTGTGCTCCAGCGTGGGCCGCCCAAACAGGCCCACCTCGGCGATGTAAGGTGGACGCAAGCGCGGCATGCCGCGCTTGCCTTCAATGCTTTCGATCATCGCGGACTCTTCACCGCAGATATAGGCTCCAGCACCGCGCCGCAGTTCGATCAAGGGCAGCTTGCAGGGCGGATCAGCTTGCAGCTTGGCAATCTCGGTTTCAAGAATAGCGCGGCAGCCGTGGTATTCATCGCGCAGGTAGATGTAGCAGGCATCAATACCCACTACTTGCGCGGCCACCAGCATGCCTTCAAGAAAGCGGTGCGGATCACGCTCAAGATAAACACGGTCCTTGAAGGTGCCAGGCTCGCCTTCGTCAATATTCACCGCCATCAAGCGGGGTGCGGACTGGTCTCGCACAATGCGCCACTTGCGTCCCACCGGAAATCCGGCGCCACCCAAACCGCGCAGCCCGGAATCTTCCATGATCTTGATCATGCGCTCGGCATCTTCTTCACCATTAGCCACCGCCGCGGCCAGTGCGTAGCCGCCGTGGGCACGGTAGGTGGCATAACCCGTGTAGCCTGATAGAGCAGCCCCGGCCCCACCCGAGACACTTTTCTCGGCAAAATCGGATGCTATGAAGTTCATAGCATCATGCTCAGGTATGTCTTGGACAAAAGAGCTATTGACAGCCGAAACCACGGCTTCAAGCGTCGCAAAAGGCATCGGACACTGGTGTACCACCACGGCTGGCGCCTGCTCGCAGCGGCCGATGCACGGCGCGGCAATGACCCGCACATCCACGTGGCCCAGCAAGGCCGGCAAGCGCGCCAGCAAGTCTTGCGCCCCCGCCATCTCGCAGGACAGGCCGTCACACACCCGCACCGTCAGGCCGGGGGCCTTTGCATCGCCTTTGATCACTTCGAAGTGGTGATAGAAAGTCGCCACCTCATACACCTCGGCCATGGGAATGTTCATCTCCTTGGCCAGCGCCACCAGGTGACGGTCGTGCAGACAGCGATAGGCATCATTGAGCTTGTGCAGGTGCTCGATCAGCAAGTCACGGCGATGGCCTTCTTCGGGCTGCAGGCCTATCAAGCCGCGCACCTGTTCAATGGAAGCGTCATCCGCCTGCCTGCCCTTGAGCTTGCTTTTGCGGCGAATGCGCTCGCGCATTTCATCAGCGGTGGCGATGGCGACCGTCTTGATTGCAGCTGTAGCGGGGTGGTTCATATTCAGGGCACTTCTATAAATTCATTTTTCGGACGAATTGCGGCGTTGCGCGGTGCTCGCGGGTTTTTGGGGTCAGAGTCCAAATTCATCGTGCCTCCGGCACGCCCTTCGGGGGCGGTGCAACGCACCGCAATGAAATTGGCGTCTGACCCCAATAACCCTCTTCCGGTTCCTGCGCGACCCTCGCATGAGCCCAAAGGGCGATGCGACACGCGCCTTGCACTTCATCCCGAAAATCTGAATTTCTAGAAGTACCCTTCAGAAGACCAGTCGGTAAGAAGTACACGCAAAGTGTCGCGGCCCGGGTGGGTCGGCGTCAAATTAAATCCCTACATGGGGTGATTCAAAAACTAAATGCAAGCGTTTTTAGGAAATGGGGGTCAGACACCAATTTCGCTGCGGCGCATCGCGCCGACCCTGCGGGCGAGCCGAAGGCTAGTCGAATTTGGGCTCTGACCCCCAATTCCTAGGGTGCCGTTTTAAATTTTGAGCAGACCGCTATGGGTCGCAGCGTGGGCTAGCCAAACCGGGTCTTCCGCCAAGGCCAGCGCCGCCTCAAGCGTCCTAGAGGGTCTGTCGCCGCCCTGCGCAATCAGGCCAATGGCGGTACGCACATCTGGGCTTACCAGCGGCAAGGCTTCCAGCTCACGGTAGCCACGCAGGGCACCGACCAGCGCACCCGGCATGATGGTGCAGAGATCGCCTTCGGCAACCGACAGGGACAGCACGAGTATGGAGTTGGTCTCCATCGCCGGTTTGCTGACAGCACCCGCCTCTTCAAACGCCCTTTCGACAATTGTTCGGTTGTGCATTTCGCGGGTCAGCAGGCACAAGGGGTGAAGCGCCGCTTTTGCCCATGTAATCGGTGGGCCGATTTGCAGTGCATCTTTCGTTTTTTTGGCGCGCCGCACAAAAAAATAATGTTCGGTGTACTGCGCTATCTGCCGCATGCGTGGCCCACTGACACGCAGCCTGTCGGTATAGCCCAGGCCGATATCAAGCGACAGACTTTCAAGCCCAGTCTCCAATTCGTTCGAGCTCATAGCGCGCACCACGGGCGATATGCCGGGGTACCTGGCCAGCAGCATGGCTGAAAAGCGCGCGGCAATCGGCATAGCCGTGGGCACCGCGCCTATGCTCAGGCGGCCCTGCGGTTTGCCGATGCCACTCTTTAATTCCTGCTGTAGCGACTCACGCTCCTGCAACATGCGCCGGGCGCTGGCCAGCACGCGCGCGCCTTCTTCGGTAAAGCCTTCAAAGTTGCGCCCGCGCTTGACGATGACGGTGTCAAACTCGGCTTCCAGCGCACGCAGCGCATTGGACAGCGCAGGTTGCGTGATGTGGCAAGCCTGCGCCGCACGGCCAAAGTGCTTGTGCTCGCTCAGGGCGACCAGATAACGCAGGGAGGCCAGCAGGTTCATGTGTTTTTGCTGACAATGTGCTCGCGGCGCATCACCACGGCCACCACCACGCAAGGGCGGTGATTAGTGCCCTGTAGTTCAGGCGACTGCAACAAAAAATCTGACATGCGCCAAGTGTACGGTGCTCTTCTTGTCCACAACGCGCTCTGGCGCGTGCTTTCGCGCTGACAGTGAGCGAGAGCGCGCCTGCTTTTGGATTTACCTCAATTTCATGGTTATCGAGCCGTTCTCCTACACCGCCATGGCGCAAAAGCCACATTACCTGTTCCAGATAGGGTACTACACTGCACCAAATGCCCAATTTTGGAACCGGAGAACGAAAAATGCGCTACTTGCCTATTGTGCTGTCGTTGCTGCTTGGCTCGGCCGCCACCCACGCCCAGATCAGCGTCGGCATCGGTATCTCGCTTCCCGGGATCAACATCGGCATCAACATGCCGTCCTATCCGCAGCTTGTCCAGGTTCCGGGGTACCCGGTTTACTACAGCCCGCGAGGAAATTCAAACTACTTCTTTTATGACGGTCTGTACTGGGTGTACCAGCAGGACAACTGGTATGCCAGCAGCTGGTACAACGGGCCGTGGCAATTGACGGAACCTGCATATGTGCCGCTGTTTGTGCTGCGCGTTCCGGTGCGCTACTACCGCGCGCCGCCAGTGTATTTTGGCGGCTGGCGTGCCGACGCACCGCCACGCTGGGGTGAGCACTGGGGCAATGACTGGCAACAACGCCGAAGCGGCTGGGACCAATGGGATCGCCGCTCCGCGCCGCGTGCCGCACCGTTACCGGTCTACCAGCAACAGTATTCGGGAGATCGCTATCCTCGCGTGGTCGAACAGCAAAACTCGATTCGCTCCGGCAATTACCGCTACCAGCCGCGTGAAACCGTCACGCAGCAGCATTTCCAGCAGCCGGTCCAGCCGAATCAGCAACGGCAGCCGCAGCAGCAGCAACAACAGCCGCCGCAACCACAAGCCCAACCTCAGCGGCAACCGCCGCAACAGAATCAGCAAGCGAACAGGCAACAGCAGCAAGAGCAAGACAAGCAGCAGCAACGGCAATCACAACCGCAGCAGCAACAGCAGCAGCAGCAGCAGCAGCAACCACAAGCCCAGCAACCGCAGCAGCAACACCCCCAAGCTGCGCCGCAAGACAGGGGTCAGGACAAGAAGGCTGCACCGCAAGACAAGGGCCGGGACAATAAGAAAGACGAGCGCGAGAAGGATCGCCGCTAGGACAGCCGATCAGACGGCCCTGGTTTCCCTGCCGCCGTTCGTCATGTGTTTTTGCGGATCGTGATGGTCGGGAATTTGCTTGAAAAGTCTTTTGCCTTGGCGGCCCAAGTCTAACGCCGCAGGGCCGGGCAATGGGGGCATGGGGATTACGACCGGGGTCCGGCCCCGTGCGACTTAAAATTGCGGGTTAGCTATCTCTAGCCTCAAAGCCCCTTAACGCCCTATCTATGGCCCTATCTATGCCCCAGCGCCAACTATTCGTCACCACCGCCCTGCCGTATGCCAACGGAAAGTTCCATATCGGCCACATCATGGAATACATCCAGGCCGATATCTGGGTGCGGTTCCAGCGCATGCAGGGCCACGAGGTCAACTTTGTCTGCGCCGACGACGCGCACGGCGCGCCCATCATGATCGCGGCCGAGAAAGCCGGCAAGACACCGCAGGCTTTCGTGGCCGACATAGCCGCCGGACGCAAGCCCTATCTGGACGGTTTTCACATCTCCTTTGACAACTGGCACTCGACCGACGCGCCGGAAAACCACGAACTGGCCCGGCAGATTTACCGCGACTTGCGGGATCGCCCGAAAGGCTCGCTGATCGAAACCAAGACCGTCGAGCAGTTCTTCGATGCCGAGAAGAACATGTTTTTGCCGGACCGCTTTATCAAAGGCGAATGCCCGAATTGCCAGACCCAAGACCAGTACGGTGACAACTGCGAAAGCTGTGGTGCGGTGTATGCACCGACCGAGCTGATTAACCCCTACTCGGCCCTGTCAGGTGCCAAGCCAGTGCTGCGCTCGTCTGAGCATTTCTTCTTCAAACTGTCGGACCCAGATTGCGTGAAGTTTCTACAAGCCTGGACGCAAGACGGCAAGTTGCAACCCGAAGTCGCGAACAAGGTCAAAGAATGGTTTAGCGTGCGCACCAACGCTGATGGCAGCAAGAGCGAAGGCCTGAGTGATTGGGACATCAGCCGTGACGCGCCTTACTTCGGCATTGAAATCCCCGACGCACCGGGCAAGTATTTTTATGTCTGGCTGGATGCGCCTGTGGGTTACCTGGCATCGCTGAAAAACCTGCTCGATAAACGCGGCCAAAGTTACGCCGACTACATGGCCAACCCGACGCTGGAGCAGTACCACTTTATCGGCAAAGACATCGTCACCTTCCACACCCTGTTCTGGCCCGCGATGCTGCATTTCAGCGGTCGCAAAACGCCGAACAATATTTTTGTACATGGCTTTTTGACGGTGAATAACGGCGAGAAGATGAGCAAAAGCCGTGGCACGGGGCTGGATCCGCTCAAGTACCTTGACCTGGGCATGAACCCGGAGTGGCTGCGCTATTACCTGGCTGCGAAGTTGAATGCGCGCAATGAGGATATTGACTTCAATGCCGATGACTTCATGGCGCGAGTGAATAGCGACCTGATTGGTAAATACGTGAATATTGCCAGCCGGGCGGCAAAGTTCATTGGCGAGAAATTTGACGGTTATCTGAATGTTGAACCGATTAACAACAAGGTCGCCTACTACGGTGACCTCGAGAATCTGCTTCACCCAGATGGCTTTATCAATGAATACGGCGATGGCATCATTGAAGCGTATGAGCAGCGCAACTACAACTTCGCAATGCGATTGTCGATGGTCATAGCAGACCGAATCAACGGCTACTTTGACAAAATGAAACCATGGGAATATGCAAAGCGCGACGATGCAGATTCAATTCAGCGTTTGCACGAAATTTGCTCGCTCTGTCTGATAGGTTTTTTTAGACTCTCGATATTGTTGGCGCCTGTTTTGCCAAGCATGGCAAAGAGAATTCAAACGCTTTTTCATGTTGACGAAGCGCTTAAGTTTGAACATCTGAGAACCTTGACTCCAGCTAGGATCATGACTTACAAGCACCTCATGCAGCGCGTCACCATCGAACAACTCGATGCGCTGTTCGAATTGCCACCAGAGCCCGAGGTGCCCGCCCTCATCCCCGGCGGCGAAGCCATCGCCCCGACCATCACCATCGACGACTTCGCCAAAATCGAAAATAACTCCCGTCCCCGGTAAAATGCTGGTAAACACAACGCATACACAGCACAGGCAGTTCAGACCCATGTCCCTTCTCAGCATCTTCCGTCGTCCAGACTACACCTCTGAAGCCACCCAGCTCATAGCCCAGCTCAAAGCCGACAAGCCGACGCTGGAAGCCGAGCAACGCGCCAGTCGCGCGCTGCTGTGGGACAAAAACCTCAACCGCGCCGAACAGGCCGAGTACCTTGATGCCACCGTCGCGCAGCAGGCCTACGTTTACGGCACCAGCGGCCACAGCAACAGCAAATAACGGCTAGCCAGCCAGCCGCAGAAAATCCGCCCTTTCAGTTTATTGGACGCAGTCATGTCCTCCATCTCAGCACCATTCGAGCAAAGCCTACTGCCACCGGCCATTTCAGGGCCTGATACGCCCGGTATGCCTGCCGTGATTGACCAGGTGGCGCTGGCGCGGCTCTATGGCGAACCGCTGTTTGTGATGCCGCATGACCTGTACATTCCGCCGGATGCATTGCAGGTTTTTCTGGAGGCTTTTGAAGGCCCGTTGGACTTGCTGCTGTATCTGATTCGCAAGCAGAACTTCAATATTCTTGACATCCCGATGGCGGCGGTGACGCGCCAGTACCTGGTCTACGTTGACGAAATCCGCGCCACCAATCTGGAACTGGCGGCTGAATATCTGCTAATGGCCGCGATGCTGATTGAGATCAAATCGCGCATGTTGCTGCCACCCAAAAGGCAGGCTGAAGGCCAGGAAGCCGAAGACCCGCGCGCCGAGCTGGTGCGCCGCCTGCTGGAGTACGAGCAGATCAAGCTGGCGGCTCACAAGCTCAATGAAATGCCGCAGTTTGGCCGCGACTTTTTGCGGGCGCAGGTGTATGTTGAACAGTCACTTGCAGCGCGCTTTCCGGATGTGGATGTGGTCGATTTGCAGGAGGCCTGGCAGGGCATCGTCAAACGCGCACGGCTGGTGCAGCACCACGTCATCAGCCGTGAAGAACTCTCGGTACGTGAGCACATGAGCATTGTTTTGCGCAAACTGCAAGGCCGCAAGTTCCTGGAGTTTGAAGACCTGTTTGATGCAACGCGCGGCATGGGCGTGCTGGTGGTGACCTTTCTTGCACTGCTTGAATTGTCAAAAGAAGGGCTGCTGGACGTGACCCAGGCCGAGGCCTTTGCGCCGATATACGTGCGGCTTGCCTACACGCCGACCTAATAATGCAGAATCACACCGAATCACATCAAGGAACAAAACATGACCGCTGCCACAGCCATTGAGCAAACCATTACCCTGCACCGGCCAGTCGCCGTCCGCCAGCCCGCCGTCAACGCCCCCGAGCCACGCTGGAGCGTGGACGCGATTGAAGCGCTTTTCAACCTGCCCTTTCCCGAACTGATGCATCAGGCGCAAACGGTGCATCGGCAAAACTTTGATCCCACGCGCATTGAATTTGCCACTCTGCTATCGGTCAAAACCGGCGGTTGCCCCGAAGACTGCAACTACTGCCCGCAAGCCGCCCGCTTTCACACCGGCGTGGAGGCGACCAAGCTGATGGAGCCGCATGAGGTACGGCTGGCCGCGCAGCGCGCCAAAGACGCCGGTGCCACGCGCTTTTGCATGGGTGCGGCCTGGCGCGGTCCGAAAGACCGTGACATCGAAAAAGTCGCCGAACTGGTGCGTACCGTCAAGGCACTGGGTCTGGAGACCTGTGCCACTCTAGGCATGCTCGAAGACGGCCAGGCGCAAACGCTGCAGGCGGCGGGGCTGGACTATTACAACCACAACCTCGACAGCGCGCCCGACTTCTACGGCGACATCATCACGACGCGCGACTACCAGGACCGGCTCGACACCCTGGCGCGCGTACGCAGCGCCGGTGTCAAGGTCTGCTGCGGCGGCATCGTCGGCATGGGTGAAACACGCCGCCAGCGCGCCGGCTTGGTCGCCGTACTGGCGAATCTGACGCCTTACCCGGAGTCGGTGCCGATCAACAATCTGGTCAAGGTTGAAGGCACGCCACTGGCCAACCAGGCTGATCTCGACCCGTTTGAATTTGTACGCACCATTGCCGTGGCGCGCATCACCATGCCGACGGCACGCGTGCGCCTGTCGGCCGGCCGCCAGCAAATGGGCGATGCGGTGCAAGCGCTGTGTTTTCTGGCCGGTGCCAACTCGATCTTTTATGGCGACAAGCTGCTGACCACCGGCAACCCCGACACCGCTGCCGATGTGGCCCTGCTGGAGCGGCTGGGCATGACACGCTCGGCGCCCTATATCAGGTAAGCACTCAAATTCTGGAGTACCCATGAACCAAACTTCTGGCAATGCCACCACGGTTTCTGCTGCCACCCCTTACGGCACCTTTCCCCCTTCATCGGCAACCTCAGCGCGTAAACCCATCAGCCTGCCGCGCCTGCGCAAAATGCACACCCAGGGCGAAAAAATCGTCATGCTGACTGCATACGATGCCACCTTTGCGGCGGTAGCAGATAGCGCTGGTGTTGAATGCATTCTGGTGGGTGATTCGCTCGGCATGGTTTGCCAGGGCTTGAGCAGCACCGTCGGCGTGACGCTGGAGACCATGCGGCATCACACCGAATGCGTGGCCAATGGCCTGCGCCGCGCACAAGGCACGGCCTGGCTGATTGGCGATTTGCCCTTCGGCACTTACCAGGAGTCAAAAGAGCAGGCCCTGCGCAGCGCCGTGACCTTGATGCAGGCCGGTGCCCACATGGTTAAGCTTGAAGGCGGCGGCTGGACGGTGGAGCTGGTACGCTTTCTGGTCGAGCGCGGCATTCCGGTCTGCGCGCATCTGGGCCTGACACCGCAAACCGTACACGCCCTGGGCGGCTACCGCGTGCAGGGTAAAACCGATGAAGCTGCTGCTGTGCTGCGGCGTGAAGCCAGCGCGCTGCAAGACGCAGGTGCCGCCATGCTGGTGCTGGAGATGGTGCCCGCCGCACTGTCGCTGGAGATCACGCAACTGCTGACGCACTGCCCGACGATAGGCATAGGCGCTGGCAACGGCACGTCTGGCCAGGTGCTGGTGCTGCACGACATGCTGGGCATGAACCTGGGCAAAATGCCAAAGTTTGTGCGCAACTTCATGCAAGGTCCAGACAACAAAACTGCTAGCGTGCAGGGGGCCATGGCCGCTTATGTTCAGGCTGTCAAAGACGGCAGCTTTCCGATCAATGCCACCCATGCGTGGTAGCTAGGAGCCTGTCAAGACAGCAAAGATCAAACATGCACATCGTCCACACCATCGCCGAGCTACGGGGCGCGTTAAGCGGCTTCAAACGCCCATCGTTCGTGCCCACCATGGGCAACTTGCACGACGGCCACATCGCCCTCGTCAAACAGGCCAAGCCGCTGGGCGACGTGACGGTCTCAAGCATTTTCGTCAACCGCCTGCAGTTTGCGCCGCACGAAGACTTTGACAGCTACCCGCGCACGCTAGCCACCGATGCCCAGCGCCTGGAGGCGGCTGGCTGCAACGTGCTATTTGCCCCGCGTGAAAAAGAGCTTTATCCCGAGCCGCAAACCTACAAAATACACCCCGCAACCGACCTCGGCGACATGCTTGAAGGCCACTTCAGGCCCGGGTTTTTTATCGGTGTCAGCACCGTCGTGCTGAAACTTTTTTCATGCGTCTTCGCCGGTATGCCAAGCGGCGTAGCAGCCTTTGGCAAAAAGGATTACCAGCAGGTTCTGGTGGTGCGCCGCATGGTGCAGCAGTTTGCGCTGCCGATTGAAATTCTGGCCGGTGAAACCCAGCGCGCCGACGACGGCCTGGCCCTGTCGTCACGCAACGGCTACCTCAATGCAGAGCAGCGGCTAGAAGCGACTGAATTGGTGAAGGCGCTGCGTGCATTGGGCGATGCAGCCAAGGCCGTGCCCGTCTCCAGCATCCCCGCCTTGGAAGCCCAAGCCATGCAAGCACTGGCCAGGCGCGGCTGGAAGCCCGACTACCTCACCGTCCGCCGCCGCGCCGACCTGATGCCGCCGCATGGCGTTGCTGACGAGCCACTGGTGGTACTGGGTGCCGCCAGGCTGGGCAGTACGCGGCTGATTGATAACCTGGAAATCTAATTTTTAGACCTAAAAATGGCTGTACACCAATAAATACGGGTATGACCAGCTATTTATTTCATAGTATATTTTATCTAAAAATAGGTAAAAAGTAGAAAAATATCCTTGTAAATCATGGAATGAAGATCCATAATTGCAAGGATGTCGCCGCCACCCATCCACCGTAACCTGCTCGCCCAGCTGACTGACGAGCTTCAGCACTCGCCCGCTGTAGCGCTGCTTGGCCCCCGTCAGGTGGGTAAAACCACATTAGCCCTTGAGGTAGCCCAGGCTATCCCCAGCATTTACCTTGACCTTGAGTCCGAGCGCGACCTGGGCAAGCTCGCGCAACCAGAGCTTTACCTGGCAGGCCACCTCGACAAGCTCGTCATTCTTGACGAAGTACACCGCGTACCCGGCCTGTTCCCGCTGCTGCGCGGGCTGATTGACCAAGCACGGCGAGACGGCAAGCGCGCGGGCCAGTACTTGTTGTTAGGCTCGGCCTCGCTTGAGCTGCTACAGCAATCGGGCGAGACCCTGGCTGGCCGCATCGCCTACCTTGAACTGGGGCCACTGAATATTCTGGAGACAGGTGCCCATCAAGCCGATGCGCTGTGGCTGCGCGGCGGCTTTCCTGAAAGCCTGACAGCGCCCAGCGACGCGCGCAGCCTGCGCTGGCGGCAAAACTTCATTCGCGCCTATCTGGAGCGCGACATCCCCCAGTTCGGCCCGCGCATCCCGGCTGAAACACTGCGCCACTTCTGGACCATGCTGGCACACCATCAGGGTGGCCTGCTCAATGTGGCGCAGTTGGCCCGCAACATCGGTGTTGCTGTCAAAACAGCGCAAAGCTACATTGACCTGCTGTGCGCCCTGCTGCTGGTGCGCCGCCTGATGCCGTGGCACGCCAACATGGGCAAACGACTCGTCAAGTCGCCCAAGGTGTATGTGCGCGACAGCGGCTTGGTACACGCCCTGCTTGATATAGAAAGCCGCGAAACACTGCTCGGTCACCCGGTAGTGGGTGCCAGTTGGGAAGGCTTTGTCATTGACAACCTGCTCAGTTGCGCACCCGCCAATGTGCAGAGCTTTTTTTACCGCAGCAGCGGCGGCGCAGAAGTTGATTTGCTGCTGGCTTGGCCGGGCGGCGAGCTATGGGCGATTGAAGTCAAACGCAGCCTGAGCCCCAAGGTAGAACGCGGCTTTCATGCAGCCTGCGACGACTTGGCGCCCGCGCGGAAACTGGTGGTTTATCCCGGTGGCGAATCGTTTCCGCTGGGCAATGATGTGCATGCGGTATCGCTGGAAGCGTTGTGCCAGGAGCTGGCCAAAAAAGGATCTCAATGAGTCATTTATTTCAAGCTTTCAACGCCTTTGTGCGCAAGCACGGCCTTGAGTCTCTGCGCGAAACCTTCGCACTCCGGCTGAGCTACCACGTCATGTTTGCCGACACCACCCTGCACGACGCAGGCAAAAAGACCGTGCGTGATTTCATTCTGGGTTAAATGTATATACTCACAGTAATCACATTGCCAAAGGAATGCAAATGACTTACGCCCGTGTTTTTCAATCCGGCAACAGCCAAGCCGTGCGTCTGCCCAAAGAATTCAGACTGGACGTTGATCAGGTCGAAATCTTTCGCCAGGGCAATGACATCGTGCTGCGCCAGACACCCACCAGCGCTGCAGCGGTTTTTGACCTGCTGACCAGCCTGCCCGACGATTTCATGGCCGGTGGCCGGGATGACACACCACCCCAAGAGCGCGAAGCCTTCTGATGGCGACCGGCGCGCCCATTCGCTATTTGTTGGACACCAACATCTGCATCTACATCGCCAAAGGCCACCCGCTGCCGGTGCGCGAACGCTTTGACCGCCACTCCGTAAATGAGTTGGCCATGTCCACCATCACGCTGGGCGAACTACGCTTTGGCGCGGAAAAGAGCCAGGCGCGGACGCGCGCCCTAGCCACCATTGAGCAACTGGCGCAAATGATCCAGCCCAGCCCCCTGCCTATGGAAGCTGCCGAGCACTATGGTGACATTCGCGCGGTGCTGCAAAAGCAAGGGCAACCCATTGGCAACAACGACCTGTGGCTGGCGGCACACGCACGCGCCGAAGGCTGGGTTCTGGTCACCAACAACGCGCGAGAATTCGAGCGCGTGCCCCGTCTGCAAGTCGAAAACTGGGTCGAATAGCCGGCCACCAACCAATAAAGAACCCCGCCGCAAGCAGCGGGGTATTGGGCTCCAACTTTCAAAGAGTGGAACGCCCCAAGGGGCGGGGAATTTACCCGCCATGATTCAAGGGGTCAAACGGGTTCAAAGAGGTAATTTTTCGCTATGCGCAAAAAAAGCTTCTGCAAGCACGCTCCAGCCACTAAGCTTGGGCCACCACAACAGCCCCCGGCGCAAGCCCAACAAACCACCCCATGTGCCCCATCGAAACTCCGGCTCAATCGGCCGTTATTCACGGCCCGCAAACCAGCGCCCAGCGCCTTGCCAGGCAATGGCCGGCAGAAGGCTTTACCCGCGCACCCTATTGGGTCTATAGCGATGCGGACATCTATGCGCAGGAACAGGCAAAAATCTTTCGCGGCAAGAGCTGGAACTACCTGGGCCTGGAAGCCGAAGTTCCTGGAGCTGGCGATTACAAGACGACTTATATCGGCGAGACCTCGGTGCTGCTGACACGCGCCGAAGACGGCTCGCTGAATGCGCTGGTCAACCGTTGCGCGCACCGGGGCAACATGATCTGCCGCGAGGCTTTTGGCAGCGCCAAAAAGCTCACTTGCGTCTATCACGCCTGGAACTACAACCTCAAGGGCGACCTGACCCATGCAGCATTCAGTAAGGGACTGCGCGGTGAAGGCGGCCTGCCAAAGGATTTCGACATGGCCGAGCACGGCTTGCAAAAACTGCGCGTGGCCACGCTGTGCGGCCTGGTGTTTGCGACTTTCTCTGCAGAAACCGTGCCGCTGGAAGAATGGCTGGGCGACGTGGCGGCCGGCATACGCCGCGTGCTGCACAAGCCGCTCAAGGTGCTTGGCTATGACACTCAGCGCATCCACGCGAACTGGAAGGCCTATCACGAGAACACGCGCGATTCATACCACGCGAATATCCTGCACACGTTCTACGGCACCTTCGGGCTGTCGCGCCAGTCGCAGGAGTCGGGCATGGTGCTGGACAGCGCCGGCCGGCATGTTTACTTTTATACCAAGGCGGGAACCGAAAAGGGCAGTGCAGAAGACAAGGCAGCGACGGATGCGCTGCGTTCCAACAATGACCAGTTGACGCTGGAAGACCCGGGCATCCTCAAATGGCGCGACGAATTCGGCGATGGCGTCAGCGTGCAGATCCTGACGACCTACCCGTCCTTCGTGCTGCACCAGATTGCCAATAGCCTGGCGACGCGGCAATTGCTGCCCAAGGGACCCACACAGGCGGACCTGATCTGGACCTATTTCGGCTTTGCAGATGACGACGAAGAAACCACACGGGTGCGCCTGATGCAGGCCAACCTGGCCGGTTCTGCGGGCATGATCTCGGTGGAGGACGCCGTCGTCTGCGAAATGACGCAGCGCGCCATGGGTGATGGCCAGGAGGGCAGCTCCTTCATAGAGATGGGCGGCCGCGAACTGGACAGTGGCGGCGCCAGCAAACTGTCCGAGCGCGCCATCCGCAATTTCTGGCACAACTACCGACTCGACATGGACCTGTGATGAACGTATCTGTCAACACCCTGCATCCCACCCTGGCCCGTCCTCACGAACAGCACTTTCGCGCCGTTGAAAACCTGATTTACGAATGGGCCCGTGCGATCGACGAAAACCGGGTCGAGGCGATTTGCGAGATGATGGCTCCGCAGGGGCGCTACAGCGTCACGTCGCGCTTTAACCATGACCGGCAGTTGCCGATGGCCGTCATCAATTGCCACAGCGCGGCCCAATTGCGCGATCGTATCAAATCGATGCGCATCGCCAACATCTATGAGCCGCACCATTACCGACACATGATCTCCGGCGTGCAGATTACCGGTGAGGAACAGGGCGCGCTGGTAGTGCGTTCCAACTATCTCATAGTCCGCACCATGGAGCTCGATGGCGAGATGATGATTTATTCCACCGGGCACTGCCACGACCTGGTCGATGTGACGCCGGAAAGTGTATGCTTCAGGAGTCGTCAATTCATCTACGACTCACGTGCGATTGAAACCCTGATGGTCATCCCCCTCTAAGGTAAGGCAACTCATGCAGACAGCTCAAAAAAATCGCCGTCAGTTCATGGCCGCATCACTGGCGCTGGGCGTCGGCTGGCCGGCCAGCGGGGCACTGGCCCAGGCCGGTGACGCGTGGCCGCAAAAACCCATACGCATCGTGGTGCCCAACCCGGCGGGCGGCGCAGCTGATTTGGTTCCGCGCCTGATTGCCGAACAACTGGGCATCAAGCTCGGCCAGTCCATCATCATCGATAACCGGCCAGGTGCTGCCGGCAATATCGCTGCGGAATACCTTTTTAACGCCAAACCCGACGGCTACACACTGATGGCCGCACCGCCGCCGACACTGTCCATCAACGTCAGTCTCTACCCCAAACTGAACTACGACCCGGCAAAATTCGTACCCATCACTGTCCTGGCACTGGTGCCGAACACGCTGACGATCCATCCCTCACTGCCCGTGCAAACTGTCCAGGAGTTCATCGCCTATGCCAAAGCCAATCCCGACAAACTCAGCTACGCGTCCCAGGGCAACGGTTCAACAGCACACCTGACGGCGGAGCTCTTCAAGCTCAAAACCGGCACACGCATGCTGCATGTACCTTACAAGGGCGATGCGCCCGCCATAGCTGACCTGCTGGCAGGCCATGTCAACGTCATGTTCGGCAATGTCGCGGCTTTGGCTGCACATGTGCAAAGCGGCAAGCTGCGGCTGCTGGCAGTTACCAGCAGCAAGCGGCTGGCGTCCATGCCCGACATTCCAGCCCTCAACGAGATCGTGCCCGACGTCGTTGCAGTAGCCTGGTTTGGGCTGGTGGCGCCGCCGCGCACACCGCCTGCAATTGCGGCCCGCCTGTCGGCTACCGTGGCCGACATCCTCCGGTCACCAGACATTGCCCGGCGGTATGCCGAAGTCGGGCTCCTGGCAGTAGGCAACACCCCCGACGAAATGGCGGCATGGATGAAGGAAGACACCGAGCGCTGGCGCGCCGTCATCAAGGCCGGCAATATCAGCGTCGATTAATAGCAAAAGATTCCGTAAGCCGTAAGCGGTTCTTCGGCTCAGGCCAGCTCGTTGGTCGGTTCGCGCTCCATCAGCGTGGCGACTGCCTGTAGCGGTGTGATTTTGCCATCGAGCAAGGCGACTACGGCACTCGATATCGGCATTTCCACGCCCAAGCTGGTGGCGCGCTGAAGCACAGTACGGGCGCAATAAACGCCTTCGGCCACGTGCCCCAGCGAGGCCACCGCTTCAGCCAGGGTTTTGCCGCCAGCCAGCGCCAGCCCGACCCGGCGATTGCGGCTCAGGTCGCCGGTCGCCGTCAGTACTAGGTCACCCAGACCGGACAGGCCAGTAAAAGTCTCGGCACGCGCGCCCAGCGCCACGCCGAGGCGCGTCATTTCAGCCAGGCCCCGGGTAATCAGCGCGGCCCGGGCATTCAGGCCAAGTTGCAGGCCATCACACAGGCCAGTGGCAATCGCCAGCACGTTTTTCACAGCCCCGCCTACTTCCACACCGACGATGTCGTCATTGGCGTAAACGCGCATGGTCGGGCTATGAAAGGCTTTAACCAGCGCATCGCGCACCTCGGCATGTGTACTGGCGGCCACCAGCGCCGTCGGCTGGCCACGCGCCACTTCTTGCGCAAAGCTCGGGCCGCTCAAGATGCCCGCTCTTAAATTAATAGCTACCTGCGCCTGTATTTCGTGCATCAGCAAGCCGTAGGATGCATCAACCGGGGCTTCAAAGCCTTTGCAAAGCCAGACCACGGGCACGTTGACCTGCCGCACCCCTTGCAACATGCCGCGCACACCGGATACAGGCGTGGCGATGATAATGAGGTCTTGCCCCTGCACGGCATCAGCCAGGGTTTTGTTGCCGCCTATGAGCTTGAGGCTGTCAGGCACGCCAACACCTGGCAGGTAGCGGGTGTTAGAGCGCGTGCTGTGGATTAGCGCCATCAACGCTTCATCGCGGCCCCAGAGTGTGACCTGATGCGCGATTAGTTGTGGATTGCTGCGCTGGCTGGATGCAGCGCTGATGGCCAGCGCCGTACCCCAGGCACCGGCACCGAGGATGATGATTTTCATGCGGCGATCAATGCAGGGAAAGCCATCACATCCACCGGCTTAAACGATGATTTGTGGCGCAGCCGGGGCGGTTGCAGCGGCGGCGGCCTGGGCCTGCTGCTGCTCGTACATCGCCTGGAAGTTGATTTCAGCCAGATGTACAGGCGGAAAGCCGCCGCGCTGGATAACGTCGGCCACGTTGCCGCGCAGGTAGGGGTAAACAATTTGCGGGCAGGCGATGCCGAGCACGGCGTTCATCTGCTCGGGCGGCATGTTGCGCAGCTCAAAAATACCGGCCTGCTTGGCCTCGACCAGAAACACGGTTTTGTCACCAATCTTGGCCTGCACGGTGGCAGTCACCACGACTTCGAACAGGCCTTCGGTCACCGGAGCGGCTTCAACACCGAGCTGGATGTCAACCGCAGGCTGCTCCTGATTGAGCAGGATGGCGGGTGAATTCGGTTGCTCCAGCGACACGTCTTTGAGGTAGATGCGCTGGATCTGGAAAACGGGGTCAAGAGCGACTTCTGCCATGGATTGCTTTCGGGTTGCTGTGCTTGAAAAGAAATTTTGATAGCCCTGCTAGTTCGTAGGAGCCGCCGGATTATCTCAGGAGGTCTTTATACGGCATTCAGCAAAGGCATCAAACCGCCCTTGCCATCGAGAGCCACCAGATCATCACAGCCGCCCACATGGGTGACACCAATGAAAATCTGCGGTACGGTACGGCGGCCGGTGATCTGCATCATGGTCTGGCGCTCGTCGGGCTGCAGGTCAACGCGGATTTCGTTGATCTCTGCTACGCCGCGTTGCTTGAGGAGTTGCTTGGCATGGATGCAGTAAGGACAGCTGCCGGAGGTATAAATCTTGACGGTTTGCATTCGTGAATTTCGTGGACGCGTGGGGTAAAAATCAGGCTTGAGAATCAAGGGTACTTCTAGAAATTCAGATTTTCGGGATGAAGTGCAAGGCGCACGGAGCGCAGGAACCGGAACGTACTTCAGGTACGTGAGGATTTCGAGCACCGCGCAACGCCGCAATTCGCCCGAAAAATGAATTTATAGAAGTGCCCTCAAGCCTTGGCCATGGCCTTCTCAATCGGCAGGTTGGCCTCTTTCCAGGCTTTCAGCCCGCCGCCCAGAGCCTGGACCTGCTCGTAACCGAGCTTTTTGGCCACGGCCACAGCGCGGTTCGCCCTGGCACCGGTAGCGCAGACCAAAATCAGCGGCAAACCCTTGTTTTTGACGGCTACAGGCAGCTTTTCTTCAAGCTGCGAAAAAGGCACGTTTTTGGCACCCCCGACGTGGCCCGCCTCGAATTCGCCTGCTTCGCTGACATCAATGACAACGGCTTTTTCGCGGTTAATCAGTGTCACGGCAGCGCTGACGCTTAAAGCCCCGGCGTTCATGCCGCCGGCAATCATGGGCCAGGCCAGCATCCAGCCAGAGGCCAGGGCAATGGAGATCAGCATCCAGTTATCAATCAGAAATTTCACGTTTAAGCCTTTTAAAATTTTTCGACCAAGCTAATGATTTTATAATGCTGGTGCAACTTTGCCTTTTTGTCCTGATTTAGCCCTAAGCCTTGTTCCTGTCAATTTTCATCTTCCCAAGTGCACAAACTTGTACTCATACGCCACGGTGAATCAACCTGGAATCTGGAAAACCGCTTCACTGGCTGGATCGATGTGGACTTGACCGCAATCGGCGTGCAGCAAGCCAAAAACGCCGGCAAACTGCTTAAAAACGAAGGCTACGACTTTGACCTGGCCTACACCAGCGTGCTCAAGCGCGCCACCCGTACGCTGTGGCATACGCTGGACGAAATGGATCGCACCTGGCTGCCCGTGGTACATAGCTGGCGGCTCAATGAGCGGCATTACGGCGGTTTGCAGGGGCTGAACAAGGCCGAGACGGCCAAAAAATACGGCGAAGAACAGGTGTTAATCTGGCGCCGCAGCTACGACATACCACCGCCCCCCATGGATGCCAACGACGAGCGCAGCGAACGCGCCGACCCGCGCTATGCAAAACTGCAAGCTGGGCAAGTGCCTTTGACCGAATGCTTGAAGGACACGGTCGAGCGTGTCATGCCCTTCTGGAACGAGGCCATGGCACCCGCCATCAAGCTTGGCAAGCGCATCGTCGTAGCGGCCCACGGCAACTCGATACGCGCGCTGATCAAATACCTTGACGATGTGTCTGAAGCCGACATTGTTGGCCTGAACATTCCCAATGGCATTCCGCTGGTTTACGAGCTGGACGCGGCGCTCAAACCGTTGCGCCACTACTACCTGGGCGACGCGGCTACAGTAGCAAAGGCGACTGCAGCGGTAGCCGCGCAGGGCAAGGCCTAAAAGAGTTTTTGGGGTCAGAGCCCAAATTCGCCGAGCCTACGGCTCGCCCGAAGGGCGCGGTGCGATGCACCGCAGCGAAATTGGTGTCTGACCCCAATAACTCGCGAGGTCTTTCTCCTAGGTGTATATTGTTCTTGTGCTGGTGGGGCAAAAATTTTGCTTCTCCTTCAAGCCCGAATAAAATCGGTTCAACTAGGGGTTTCCTCATGCGTCAAACTATGCGTCAAAAACTGAAAATAGCAGGCTGGATTTCAATCGGCGTAGTGGCCGGTGCCCTGACCACCGTGCAACTGCAAGCGGTTGCACGCGGCGGCTTGGCTCCTTTGCCACTGGCAGAGCTGCAACAGCTGGCAGCAGTTTTTGGCATGGTTAAGTCTGATTATGTGGAGCCGGTTGACGAGAAAAAACTGATCACTGATGCCATCACAGGCATGGTTGCCAGCCTTGACCCACACTCGGCCTACTTCGACAAAAAGTCGTTCAAAGAATTTCGCGAAGGCACCAGCGGCCGCTTTGTCGGCGTTGGTATCGAGATCACCCAGGAAGACGGCCTGGTCAAGGTGGTGTCGCCCATCGAAGGCTCGCCCGCTGACCGGGCTGGTCTCAAACCCAATGATTTGATTACCAAGATTGACGACACCAACGTCAAGGGCCTGTCGCTCAACGATGCGGTGAAAAGAATGCGTGGCGAGCCGCGCAGCAAAGTGGTGCTGATGATTTTCCGCAAGGCCGAAAGCCGTACCTTCTCGGTGACCATCGTGCGCGAAGAAATCCGTACCCAGTCGGTGCGCGGCAAGGTCGTTGAGCCCGGCTATGCGTGGATTCGTCTGAGCCAGTTCCAGGATCGCACGGTGGAAGACTTCACCACCAAAATAGAGCAAATCTACAAGCAGGAGCCCAACCTCAAAGGCTTGGTGCTGGACTTGCGCAACGACCCGGGTGGCCTGCTCGATGCAGCGGTTGCGGTTTCTGCTGCCTTCCTGCCTGAAAACGTGACCGTGGTGTCTACCAACGGCCAGCTTGCAGAAAGCAAGTTTGTCTACAAGGCCGCACCAGAGTTTTACCTGCGTCGCAGCGGCAATGACCCCCTCAAACGCCTGCCTGCCGCGCTGAAAACCGTGCCACTGGTGGTGCTGGTCAATGAAGGTTCAGCCTCTGCCAGCGAAATCGTGGCCGGTGCCCTGCAAGACCACAAACGCGCCATCATCATGGGCAACCAGACCTTCGGCAAGGGCTCGGTGCAAACCGTGCGGCCGCTGGGCCCGGACACCGGCATCAAGCTCACCACGGCACGCTACTACACGCCTAGCGGCAAGTCGATTCAGGCCAAAGGCATAGTCCCCGACGTGATGGTCGATGAAACGCTTGAAGGCAGCCCGTTTGCCGCCCTGCGCAATCGCGAGGTGGATCTTGAAAAACACCTAACCAACGGCCAGGGTGCCGAGGTGAAAGACGCGAACCGCGAAAAGGCCAGAGAAGCCGCTTTGAAGCGCCTAGAAGAAGATGCCAAGAAAACGTCTGAGCAGCGCAGGCCGCCGGAGCTGGGCAGCGACAAGGACTTCCCGCTGCTACAAGCCATCAACCAGCTCAAAGGCCTCCCCGTCATCATCAGCAAAACGGCGACGGTTGAAGACAAGAACGAGAAAAAAGAGAATTGATGGTTAGCAGCCTGTCGGACTTTGGGCATCGCAGTGAATGATGACCAGTTACTAAGGTATTCGCGCCACATTCTTCTCGACGAAATAGGCATCGAGGGACAAACCAGGCTGCTCGCCTCACACGCCCTGATCGTGGGCGCAGGTGGCCTTGGTTCACCTGCTGCCCTGTACCTTGGTAGCGCAGGCGTAGGCCACATCACAGTGGTCGATGACGACCGGGTCGATGCCACCAACCTGCAACGGCAGATTGCGCACAAACTCTCGGGTGTCGGGCTGTTCAAGACCGAATCCATCAGGCGGGCGATAGCCGATATCAACCCGGATGTGCAGGTCACCAGCGTGACCACGCGCGCTGACGATGCACTGCTGGGCGAGCTGGTACAACAAGCCACCGTGGTGCTCGACTGCACCGACAACTTTGCCACCCGCCATGCAATCAACCGTGCCTGCGTCAAGCACCGCACGCCGTTGGTATCAGGTGCGGCCATCCGCTTTGACGGGCAGGTGACCGTCTATGACCCGCGCAATGAAGCCTCACCCTGCTATGCCTGTGTCTTCCCCGAGACCGAGCTGTATGAAGAAACCCGCTGCGCAACCATGGGTGTTTTTGCGCCGTTGGTGGGCATTATTGGCAGCACACAGGCGGCGGAAGCCCTCAAGCTGCTGTGCGGTGTGGGTGACACGTTGGCGGGCCGCCTGCTGATGCTGGACGGCCGCAGCATGGGATGGAGTGAAGTCAATATGCCGCGCCATGCAGCGTGCAGCGTGTGCGGCACGGGTGCCCAAGCGTGGTTCAAAACCGGGTAACACTTTTTCGGGTGACCATCGGTTGAGTCATAGGCAAACCATCCAAAATTCACATTGTCCGTGTTACCCAAAAACGTTACTTTTTGAACCACGTCCAAAATGCGGCCTTATGCGCCGGGGTAGGGCTGCGCTATTTGGCAGGTCGGCACCCCGCTTGTGCCCAATGGGGCAAAAATTCTTGGCGCGTCAGCCTGCCGCCTGAGGGTAAACACGTATTCTGAGGACGCGATACGGTGAGATATTTGGGCTCATGCGATTGAATTTCCTATCCCTCGCTCTTCAAGAGTTAAATAATACGTCCAAGTTCTTGCAAGATAGTGGCAGCGGCTTCTCTTCAGCCGTCGTGCGCTTATCCCTGAAATAAAAAGGTAGGAAGCAATGGCTGATCTGAAATTGCTGTTCGCATGCGGCGCCTATGACCGCATTGAGCCTTTACGTCAGGGTAAGATCATTCCCAAGGGCATTGATCTGGACGTGAATACCGATCTGTCGCCACGCGAATTATTCGACCGCCTGATGGAAAGTGATGAAATCGATCTGGCGGAATTTTCTTCCTCCGAGTATATCGCGATGACGGCAATGGGAAAGAATCCGTTTGTCGCGCTTCCGGTCTTTCCCTCGAAAGTTTTCCGGCACAGTTATATCACCATCAATAAAACCAAAGGAATTAACCGGCCCAAAGATCTGGAAGGCAGACGCATCGGCGTGCCGCTTTATACGATGAGCGCTGCCCTGTGGTGCCGCGGTGTTCTGGAAGATGATTATGGCGTCGATCTGTCCGGTGTCACCTGGGTGCAGGGCGCGGTTGAAAAACCCGGACCACATGGAAACGGCAAGTCGCCAGCTCTCCTCAAGCCGGTGAAAATGGAGCAGAATGCGACACCGTATTCGCTCGGCCAGCTGCTGGCGCGCGGCGATATTGATGCGATTGTCGGTGGCGTGAATCCGGAAGAATTATGGACAGATCCCAATGTCGTGAGGTTGTGGCCGAATTTCCGTGAGATCGAGAAAGATTTTTATCGCCGCACCAAAATACACCCCATCATGCATCTTCTGGCCATTCGCAAGACCACCTATGAGAAGAATCCATGGATCGCCAAGCCGCTTTACGAGGCCTTTGATGCAGCCAAGAATCTGGCGTGGAAACAGGCCTGTTACAATGGCGCACAAAAATACATGTTGCCATTTCTTTATGATGACATTGAGGAAGTACAGGATGTGTTCGGCGGCGATCCCTGGCCTTATGGACTTGAGAAGAACAGGCCCGCGCTCGAAAAAGCTATCGAGCTGATGCATCGCCACAATATGATCGGCCGCAAACCATCCTTGCAAGAACTGTTTATTGATGTGGGAGCATAGGGCATGAGCATTGACGCGATCACACGCGTGAAGCGTGACCTGGTCATCGCCAATCGCATTCTGGCGCAGCAGAATGTTCCATGCCTATCCTTCATCCGCTGAGTTCACTAACCCTGAAGCAAAAGGAGAAGTTATGCAAGTACTTGCAGCCGTTCAGCTCATGATCGCCCTTTTCGCAGCCTGCTGTGGCAGCGCGTTGGCACAAGCTTATCCGAACAAACCGATTCGACTGGTCACAGGCTACTCAGCCGGCGGCAGCCCGGACGTCGTCGGTCGCATCATCGGCGTCAAGCTCACCGAGGCCTGGGGCCAACAAATCCTGATCGACAACCGCCCTGGCGCCAGCGGCAACATCGGCGCCGAGCACGTAGCGAAGGCTATGCCTGACGGCTACACGCTGCTGCTCGCCACCGTCAATGAGTTGGGGATCAACCCGCACCTGCAAAAGTCGCCGCCGTTCAACCCCGACCGGGATTTCGCGCCCGTCGTGATGGCCGTGCAAAACGAGTTAGTTCTGTCGGTGCACCCGTCGATCCCGGCGAACAACCTCCGGGAACTCGTCGCCTACGCCAAGGCCAACCCGGGGAAAATCAGCTATGCTTCCCTCGGCACCGGCAGCATCCACTACCTGGGGATTGAGTGGCTGAAAAACCTGGCCGGCATCGACATGGTGCACATCCCATACAAGGGCAGCAGCCAGCTCCTGCCCGACCTGCTCTCCGGCCAGGTGCAACTCTCCTTTACCGGGATTCCGGCGGCCATGCCGCACGTGAAGTTGGGCAAGCTGAGGGCGATCGCCATAGGCGCGGTCAAACCGCTTGTCGCCACACCCGGCATCTCGCCGATCAGCGAGACTTTCCCGGGCTTCGAGGCGGGCAGCATGTTTGGCTTTTTGGCCCCCGCCGGCACGCCGCGCGACATCGTCATGAAGCTCAACACCGAGATCAACAGAATCCTCGCCTTGCCGGATGTGATCGAGCGCCTGAGCGGGCAGGGCCTGTATCCGATCGGTGGCACGCCCGAGCAGCATGCCGCACGCATGAAGTCCGACTCCGTGAAGTGGGGCAAGGTCATCAAGGATATCGGTCTGAAGCCCACCGAGTAGGCGCAAGGCGACACGATCCAAGGGGTGGCCGCCGCGCGGGCCGCCGCGCTTTCCGTCCAGGCCGATCCGCCGATCTTGGCCCTCTTAAGCGACGCATCGCAGGCTCGCCTAGGGCAAGCGCATTGTTTGAACCGTGCTTATCCGGTTGTCACAAACGCAAGGGGTCACACAAACGCAAGGGGTCAGGTCTTGACATCGTTGTTTTTCAAGTTATAGTCACCCCATGGCTCGACCCCTTCGACTTGAATTCCCCGGCGCGCTTTACCATGTCACCGCGCGCGGCAATGCGCGGCAAGGAATCTATCTCGACGACCAAGACCGCCATCTTTTTTTGAGCGTGCTGGCCGAGGTGGTCGGTCGGTTTACCTGGATTTGTCACGCCTACTGCCTGATGGACAACCATTACCACCTGCTGATTGAAACGCCACAGGCCAATCTTTCGCTCGGCATGCGCCAATTGAATGGGGTTTACACCCAGCGCCTGAACCGACGCCATGGCCGGGCAGGGCACGTATTTCAGGGGCGATTCAAGGCAATCCTAGTGGAACGCGATAGCTACCTCCTGGAGCTGGCCCGCTACATCGTGTTGAATCCCTTGCGCGCCAGAATGGTCAGGGCCATTTCACACTACCCGTGGAGCAGCTACCGGGCCACCTTGGGCCAGGTAGACCGTCCGGACTGGCTGGCCACGGATTGGATTCTTGCCCAGTTCGCCAAAGGGCGGGCGGTGGCGCAGCGCCGTTACGCCGAATTCGTGTCAGCGGGCAAGAAACGCCCTTCGCCCTGGGCGGATGTAAAAGGCCAAGCCCTGCTCGGGTCGGACACTTTTGTGGAGAAAATGCGGCCTTTGCTGGAAGATCGGGCCGATCTATCAGAAGTGCCGCGCAGCCAGCGTCTGTTGCATCGTCCCAGCCTCAAGCGACTGTTTCCGAGCGCCGTCCGGGCCGACAAGGTGTTGCGGGATGAGGTCATCCGCAAGGCCTGCCTGGAATGGAGTTACACCATGGCCGCCACGGCCCGCGCGGCGGGAATACACTATTCGACGGTCAGCAGGATCATCAAGGGCGAGCGGTGAAAAGTGTGATGTCAAGACCTGACCCTTTTTACACTTCTTGACCCTTTTTACACTTCTGACCCTTTTTACACTTCGCGCCGCATCGCGGCGCGGAAATCGTCGATGGAGCAGGCGGCCGCGCGCGGCCGGCGTCACGACCGTCGGCCCTAGTGGTAGCTGGCGGGCGCGGCGGCCTCGTCCACCATCTCGAAGCCCATCGCCTTCTCGTAGGCCGCGCGGACCTCTGGTGGCTGGCCGGCGGAGACCGAGAACCGCCGCATGTTCGTGTTCATGATCGGGCTGGCCTCGATCTCGGCCATGCTCATCCCTTCGGCGTGCTCCTTCTGCCGCAGGATCGGCAGGGGCACGCAGCGATTGGCTTCGGGATCGCGGATGGTGCCCTTGGGATCGCGACCCTCGGCCACGGCCTCCATCTCGGCGAAGCAGCGGCGGCGCATCATGACGATGCCCTTATCGCTGGCACCTAGGTGCTCCTGAGTGCGGTCGGCGATCACGCCCTGGCCGACCCAGGCGATGAAGTCCTGGTTGTTCATGTGGCTCGTGATCCACTCGCCGTTCTCGTCGGTGATCGGCCCGGTCCAGCAGGGGATGGAGTCCTGAACGTAGGGGACCTTCTCCTTCGGCACGTGATTGAATATCCACGAAACGCTGAGCAGGTTCTCGTCGTCGATGGGGACGCGCCACTGGAAGACGTTGCCGACGAACAGGCAGTTTGGCCACAGGCAGACGCGGCCGACGGTCCAGTCGATGTGGCTCTCGTCGCGGCCTTCCATGATCCGCTTGTAGACGAAGCCGTACTCGAACTCCTCGAACTCGACCTTCAGGTGCCGCGCCCCGTAGGTCTTCTCGTTGCCGCGCATGCGGGTGAGGAAGTTGTCGTGCAGCCACTCGAAGTGGACGGGGTCGATAGAGTTCTCCTGGCCCTGGAACCAGTTGCAGGGGACCTCCGAGATCACGATCTGGACGAAGCCGTTCTCCCAGGTGAAGGGTTCCCAGTTGGGTACCAGCGGCGCCGGGGCCGGGCCGAGGTAGGCCCACAGGAGGCCGGCGCGGGACTCCACGCGGTAAGCCTTGGTGCGGATCTTCTCGCGCATCTGCAGTTCGGGATGGGCCAGGTCCTCGTAGGGCCGCTCGACGCAGTCGCCCTCGTGGTTGAACACTAAGCCGTGGTAGCTGCAGCGCAGGCCGCAGGCCTCGGGGACGCCGTAGGACATGTCCGCCCGCCGGTGCGGGCAGTGGCGGTCGATCAGGCCGAAGTTCCCGCTCAGGTCCTTGTAGAGCACAAGGTTTTCACCCATCAGTCGCACCGGCTTGGTGGACTTGTGGTCGAACTCCGACACCGCCGCGATCGGCATCCAGTAGCGGCGCAACAGTTCGCCCATCGGCGTCCCTGGACCCACCTGGGTCAGCGCCTCGTTCTGCTCCTTACTCAGCATCCCAACTCCTTAGGTCGTCTTCATCCGATCATAAGCCCACGCCCACGTGGAGAGCCTTGGCGCGGCCGACTTCGAGCGCTTTCAGATAATCGCGAGCGCGTTTCTGCGCCTTACTTGAGCAGACCTTCAGCTTTCATCGTTTCTTGTACCTTCGGGCGCTCGGCAACGCGTGCGATGTAGGCCTTGATATTCGGCCACTTGCTGACGTCGATGCCAAATTTCTTGGTCCAGTTGAGCACCGTGAAAAGGTAGGCGTCGGCCACGGTGAACTTGTCGCCCATGATATAGGGCTTTCCATCGAGCATCTTTTCCAGCGAATTGAAGCGACGCTCGATCGTGCCCATCTGGACTTCCTTCATCTCCGGGGTCATTTTCGGGTTGAAGAGCGCTCCGATTTGCTTGTGAATCTCGGTGGCGGCGAAATTGAGTGCTTCCATCTGGTGGTAGCGCTCCATCGTGCCGAGTTTCGCTACCAGGCCCGACTCGGGCTTCTGGTCTGCCAGGTATTGGCAGATCACGCCGACTTCGGTGATTACCTGGCCGTCATCGAGGACTAGCGCAGGGACATAGCCCTTCGGATTGATCTTCCAGTAATCGCCGCCGTCGGCGGTTTTCTTGTTGGGAATATCGACTTTCTCGAGATCGAAAGTGTGCCCTGCTTCCCGGGCGACGATGTGCGGCGCCATCGAGCAGGCGCCGGGTGCGTAGTAGAGCTTCATGCGTGCTTCCTTTACGGTTGATAATTCGGTAGGTACGGTCAATTCAATTAAGTAACAGGAGGGTTCAGCCAGCGTATTCCGCAGCCACCCTGATGTCGAATTTGCCCACTGACTGAATCTCGGCGGAAATAACATCTCCCGGTTTCACCGGCCCCACGCCCTCGGGTGTGCCAGTGAAGATAATGTCGCCGGGCAGCAAGGTATAGAAACTCGAGGCGTATTCGATCAAGCGCTCCACGTTGTAGACAAGATCGCGCGTATTGGCGTTCTGACGTATTTCACCATTGACCTTAAGCGACAGATTCAGCGTATTGGGGTCTGCGATCTCATCCCGGGTCACAAGCCAGGGCCCGCATACGGCATAGGTATCCACCGATTTGCGGAAACTGGGCAGCTCCGGCCCGCGGATGGTCATGTCGAGACCAATCGCATAGCCCGCCACATAGTCGAGAGCATTTTCTTTCTTCACCTTGTTGCAGGTCTTGCCTATGATGACGGCGAGTTCGACTTCGTGGTCGTTGCGCCGTTCGGGAAAGCGCAAGGCGATTTCCTCGCCGGCGCCGATCAGGGCACTGTTTGCCTTGAGGAACAGGCCCCAGTCCCATATGTTCTGGTTCTTGATCTCGCGGCCATGGGCGATACCCTGATCCTTTTCAGACTCGGCGATATGGGCGCGATAGTTGATCGGCGCGTTGATGATTTTGCTCGGATTAGCCACCGGCGACTTAAGCTTCACTTGGGACAGCGGCTTTTTCAGCGCCTTTGCTTCCAGTTCACGCACCCGGGCCAGCACCTGGTCCAAATGCGTGATCAGTAAATCGCCCTGTGGCACTGGCCAACGCACGGCGGGCAACACCTCGAGAGCAGCGGTGACGTCCAATATCTCGTCATCTTTCACCAGGCCGAGGCGGTCATCGTCGAAGCGGCAGATTTTCATTTTTCACCTTGGGTATTCGAATCGCTACTGTTTGTTTCCTCGCGCAGGTAGCCGATTTTGTCCAGCAGTTCGCGGTCGGTCATCATAAACAGCCGGGCCTGCTGACGCGCCTGATGTGAAACCCATTGCCAATGCGGCAGCGTGAAAATATCGCCGCGCGTCCATGCAATTTTCTCGTCCCCGACGCGGCTCTCGCCTTCGCCTTCGGCGACCACGCAAACGGCATTACTGGTGCTGCGCACCGGCACGGTGGCGCGACCGGCGGCCAGCTCAAGCAAATAGCAGTCGAGTGTCGGCATCACGGCCCCACCGGTGGCGGGATTGGTGTAGCGCAGCAGCTTGGAGCCGTCGGGTCGGGCCGACAGCCGCTGCAGCGCTTGCAGTGCGCTGGCCCACGGATAGCGGAATTGCGGAGAATAGCCGGCCTTGGGCAGTTCGCCTGCCGGCAGCACGCCTCCCTTTTCCAATACTTCGTCCGGAACGCGCGACAGGTCTTGCGCCGGCGCGCTGGCCGGGCCCAGCTGCAAAAAAATTGAATCCAGATGCTGCGCCAGCGGCAGATCGAGCCCGTCGAACCAGACCACCCGCTCACGACCCTCGTTGACATGCTCGTGCCAGGTCCAGGTCGGCGTCAGGATCAGATCGCCTTCCGCCATCGGGCAACGCTTGCCGTCGACAATCGTGGTGGCGCCAGTGCCGGACATCACAAAACGCAGTGCGGAAAGGGTATGACGATGCGCCAATGCTCGCTCGCCGGGCTCCAGTATCTGCAGCCCGGCACTAAGATTGGTGGTGGTGACGGCGCGTCCGCCAAACGCCGGGTTTGTCAATAGCAACACACGGCGCTCCGCGTCTTCCATGCGGACCTCGCGGACGGCGCGCTCGATGAACGGCAGCATGTCGCGCCAGCGCCAGACATGCGCCGGTTCACTCAACTGGGGGGCGCGCGTGGCCAGCTGCATGTAACGGTCCCACAGCGGCTGGGCATGCACTGCCGCCAGAGCTTCAATCAGCTCGGAGTAGTCAACGGCGGCTTTGGCATTCGATGTGGCAGACATAGGGTTCTCCATTGAAGTTGGATCGGCGCGCTCCATGGAGCGTAATTCCAAAAAACGTCGGGAATGGGTTTATGCAGGCACTTCAATGCCCTGATATACCCAGTCGAACTCGGACGATGTGCCTAGCGGACGCTGCTTGAGCAAGTCATTGCGCAGATCGCGCTCGCCCCCCCCCGCAGTGAATATACTCCCCGACGCTACGCGCCATGATTTGCACGCGCGCGGTGCGTAGATAGCGCGCCTTTTCGTACGCGAGCAAGGCGCCGTGGATGTCGCCTATTCCCTCTGCAAGTTTGGATGACAGCACTACCGCATCCTCGAGCGCCATGCAGGCGCCTTGGGCGAGATACTGCAAAGCCGGGTGGGCGGCATCACCCAGCAGCGTTACATTGCCTTGTGTCCACCCGGGAACGGGATCGCGGTCGTGCAGCGCCCAGTTCTTGTCCATGTTGACGTAACTGAGACTCGCGCGAGTCTGAGGGGTGGTTTGTGCGAATGCCTGGATCAACTCTTCAGGCCCGCCGAAGTCGGTTACGCCGCGTTTGAAAGCGCTGCTCACCACGGTCGCGACAGTATTCATCAGGGTACCGCCGCGCAACCGGTATTGGACCATATGCATATTGGGACCACACCAAACCGCCATCGAATTGAGGTGGTTTTGGTCCTTCACGTTTTCAACGGGTACGACCCCACGGTACGAGACGTGTCCGCTGACGCGCGGCGGCCCGTCGCCGATCACCGCTTGACGCACGGGGGACCACATGCCGTCGGCGCCGATCAGCGCGGCCCCTTCATGTTCGGAGCCGTCGGCGCAGATCGCAACGACCGAACTGCCGCGGTCGGTGAAGCGCACCACTTCCTTGGCCGTATGCAGGCTTATTTGCTCGTACTGCCGGCAGGCGCCGAGCAGCGCCCCATGAAGGTCACGCCGATGGGCCACCATGTAGGGGGCCTTGAAGCGCTCTTGATATGCCGGCCCCAGGCTAACGTGCAACAGTTCCTGATCGGTGAGTGCGTCGAGCAATGTGAGCTTATCCGGAAACACCGCAGTTGGCACAATTTCCTGCACCACTCCGAGCCACTCCAGCATGCGGTGGGCGTTGGGGCCAAGCTGAATGCCGTAGCCGATTTCACCGAACTCCGGCGCTTTCTCCAGCACGCGCGCACGCAAACCGCGACGCGCGAGCGCGAGCGCCGTCGCAAGGCCGCCGATTCCGCCGCCGACAATAATGAATTCCGGTTGACCTGTATTGCTCATGACGGTCTCTCATTTTCGATTAAAAAGACCGGCGCGGCTATTCCGGCTTAATCCCGGCCGCCTTGACTATTTTTCCGTAGGTGGCCAACTCTGTTTTGATGACGTCGCGCATCGCCTGCGGGCTGCTTGACTGCACTTCGAATCCCATAGAAACCAGTCTTTCATGCACATCGGGCAATTGGGTAAAGCGCTGAACCTCCGCCGCCAGTTGCTGAATGACACGGGCCGGCGTGGCGGCGGGCGCAAACAAGGCATACCATGACGGGGCCATCTGGTATCCGGACACGGTCTCAGCAATGACCGGCACATCCTTGTACAAGGCAAGCCGTTCCTTGGAGGAGGCGATGGCGATACCCCGTACTTTCCCGGTCTGAATCAGCGGCAGCGCTGCATTCAGCGTGACCCAGGTCATTGGCACATGGCCGGCCATCACGTCGTTTATGGCTGGCGCCTGCCCCTTGTACGGCACATGGGTAATGTCGACCCCGGCCATCGATTTCAGCATTTCCCCCGCCAGATGCTGGGGGGTTCCGAGACCCGGCGAGGCATAGGACACTTTGCCCGGATTGGCTTTCGCATACGCGATCAGCTCTTTCATGTTTTTAACCGGCAGGTTGTTGGCCGCCACCAGATAGAAGTGTTGCATGGCGATCATGCTGACTGGCGCGAGATCCTTTTCCACGTCAAACGGCATGTTCGCGAAAAAGAATGGATTGGTCGTCAGGCCGCCAGTGGTAAGCAACAGGGTGTATCCGTCGGGCCGACTTTTCGCCACAAAATCCGCGCCCAATGTCCCGCCTGCACCAGTTTTGGATTCGACGATGACCGGCTGTCCCAGTCGTTCCTGGAGCTTGGTTCCCAAAAGTCGCGCCACGGTATCGACGCCGCCGCCGACAGACCACGGATTGATGAGCTGGATCGGTTTGTTCGGATACTCTTGCGCGTACCCGCTGCCAGTGCCCAGCACGCCAACAGTCATACAGATAATCATAATCATGGATTTCATGTCACTTCCTTTGCAATAGACTTGTTTTGCATCACCTACGAAAGCCCCGTTTTGATCACGCTGCTTTAAAAAACCTCTTTGCGATCGAAACCAGGAAAAATTAAAGCGGATAAATCAGACTGTTGGGAATTACCAGAGAATCGAACACGCACAGCTTTTGCTTGAACTTGAGTTGATCGCCCACCACCGTTAATTGGTCGATGTACTGGCCGCAGTTGAATACCCGGCTGCGGTCGTCGAGCAGGGTTTCGATCGCTACATAGCTGGCGCGCACTTGCAGCGCGTCATCCTGCCATCCGAGCACCCGGATGCCGCTTACCGTGCGATGCATGTAACGCGGTGCATACAGCATGGTATTTCTGATAGCCGCCACGCGATCGAGCAGATAGCCGCGGCCCTCGCTTAGCCAGGTCGCCAGTGGCAGGCCGCGCTCGTAGTTTTCGCGCGGAATGATCTTGTAAATGCCGTCGTCGGTAAACATGTCTGGCCATTCTTCGAAGCGCTCGTCGTTGAGGCAGGCCGCATATTCGGCGTACAGCGCATCCAGCATCAGCCGCAGTTCGATCGCATTCATCTTCCGATAGCGTTCGGTGGTGGTCATATCAACGGTTCCCTTGAAAAACATCCAGTCACTTTGTGTCCATGCCGCTCACGTCGGCACTATAGATCCATGACTTTCCGGTAGTAATCGTAGAAGGCGCGTATCGGCCCCTCGGTGATGCCATGCGGCTCCTCGTGTACCCAGTCGCGTCCGCCCAACTCCACCACGCCTGTGGCGTGCGGCGAAGATCTCGTGCCTTCCTGCACAAACTTCAATACCTCGCTGTCGTCGGCAGAAACGAAGCCGGACGGACCCATGAAGTTGGCCTGGCGCAGACGCCGCTTCACCATTTCCTCGTCGTCGGTCCGGTAACCGAAAAAAGTCCAGGCCAGTTCGAACGCGCCAGGCCCCTTCGGGATCAGCTGGCGCATCGCCAGCGTATTGGACTGCTGCTGGATGATCAGGTTGGGCCAAACCGTCATCAAGGCGACCGTGTACTGCTCGAATTCCCGCACCGAATCCAGCATCGTGGAACCGTGAAGCTTCAGGTCCTCGAGCAGCGACTTCATCTCGGCATTATCCTCGGTCTTCTTTTGCTCGCCGCGCCACGATACCCCCGCGGAATGGCGCCCGGAGGGATCGACCAGCATCTTGGTCGGGTTGTCGGCGCGATACAGACCGAACGAGACAAGAAATACGTGCAGCAGGGTGGCGTGGTACGAATCCTTGATATTCTCGAACATCGACTTCCAGTTCGCCGGCGTCCTCTGCCTGGAATAGCCCAGCACGACCAATTCCCTGCCGTCGAACACGCGGTCGAACAGTCCCAGCATGGACGTGCCGAGATACTCGGCTAAGGGTTCCATCTGGTCGGAAAAGCTGGCAAATATCACACCGTTGCGTAGCGCAACCTTGAGCTTGGTGAGGTGGTGATTTTTCGGGTCGAAGTCGGCCGGCATGCCGCCCTGCTTTTTCAGCCCGCGCCGGAATGGCACGCCGATCAGGTTGCCCTTCAGGTCGTAGGTCCACTGATGGTAAGGGCACATGAATTCCGCGGCGTTGCCGAGGTGCTTCTGGCAAAACTGCGTGCCGCGATGGGCGCAGCGGTTCTCGACCACGTTGACGGCGCCTTGTTCGTCGCGCGTCACGACGACCGACTTTTCCCCTATGAAGGTGCGCTTGTAATCGCCCGGATGCGGAATCTCCGCCTCCAGCGCCACATAGGACCAGCTCTTGCCGCAGAAAATGCGTTCCAGCTCGCGCTGGTAAATATCCGGATCCGTATAGAGCCAATAGGGAATTCGGGACAGCCCCTCGGCCGGCCATTGGTAGGCAGTATCCATTTATCCTCCTTTGATATCTTTAAGCGGCTGCGCTTTCGCTGCGGTGTAATTCGCGAATGTAAAAATCCCACAAATCATCGAGCCGTTGCGGCGGTATCACGATACGCGATATACCCCCTCGGCCATGTCCTCTACCAGCGGACCGCTGTAGGCATAGCCGCTGGCTGCGAGCAGCAGTTGAGCCTGGCAGTTCATTTCGACAGCAATCGCGGCGATTCCCACCACGGAGATGAGAGCGCCGGCGACGGTGACACCATGGTTCTTCATGATCACCACATTTTTATCGCCGAGAATGGCAGCTAAATCACGACCCAGTTCGGGGGTGACGATAAGGCCATGCATTTTCCTGTAATAGGCCAGCCTGTCATAGAGATAGTTGCCCTCATGTATGACGGGTTGCAGCTCTGCATCCGTCGTCGCGGAAAAAACGGCGGTGTGGAAAGGGTGGGTATGGCAGACGACATGAACGTCGGGCCGCGCGCGATAGATCTCGGCATGAATCGGCCATTCACTGTGGCGCAAACCCTTGCCCTCCAACTGCTTGCCCTGCAGGTCGAGCAGAATAAAGTCTGACCCATCCCTTACTTCGTGCAAGCCGATCGCCATGCGCTTCAGCCAAAACCCGCGCCCTTCCGGATCCCGCAGCGACAGGTGGCCCAGGGTGACATTGCTGTGGCCGTTCTGCGCCAGAATTCGATGCGCTTCGGCAAGCTGTATGAGCTTCCGATCAAGTGTTGTTGCGTGATCCGGCGGGATATTCCACATGTTTTTCTCCCGATGTTGATAGTCTGTTTTCCAGACAACAACGCCTCTTCCAACGTTTCGGTTGCGACAACGATACCACGGCAAAACCTCATCCGCAATACCATTGGTGTACAAGTCTGGATCGACCATCACAACGCAAAATTTTTGCAATTCGATAATGTGCACATTGAGCTAAAGAAAGTTCAAGCCCATACCCACTACACAAGACAGCACGGCAGTGAAATACGGGATGAGCATGAGTTTTTTAGCGAGGTATGCGACGACTTGGCAGGTATCAAGCAAATCGTGGTGGCAGGCCGCCTGGGGGTTTTAGTTTCAGTTTTCATGCCTCAAACGATGCGCCTGAACCGTCACGCCGGTCCGTGCGCCAGCGCACTGAAGCTGTCAATTTTTAAAAGGTAGATAAAACGGCTGTGGCGCGGTGATGATCCAGCCTTCGAGGCTATCGAAGTTGGCAGGCAAACCAAACGGAAGGTCAAACGCACCGACCCAGCTATTGGATTTATTCAGCCAACTTTCAAATGGTTATTGGGGTCAGACGCCAATTTCATTACGGTGCGTTGCACCGCCCCCGAAGGGCGTGCCGGAGGCACGATGAATTTGGACTCTGACCCCAAAAACCCATTCAATTTTTGAAAGTTGGACTCGCCCTTTGAGGCAGCTACCAAGCGCTATGACGATTGGTTTTTGTCGACTCGGTGCACTGGAGAAGTCGCACCCGACTAGTAGCATGTTGATCATTAGCTGCGGCTAATGATGGAGGCCGTTGCCATCAACTCTTCCAGCAAAGCCAGCGATACCTTGCCGGACACCGAATACGGATCAAGCACAGCCGTTTCAGAATACTTCAGCAAAATCGACGTGTTGAGCTTGGCCATGTTGACTTGGCCCATGGTCCAGCCGGAGTAGCGGCGCTCAGAGATTTCTTCATAATGCAGCAGCACGATGTCTTTGTGGCGCACATCTTTTTGAATGTGACCATACAACTCGCTGACCTGATTGCGGCCGCCTTCGAGTGCCTGCAAAAAAATATCGCCCCCGTAGCAAAGAATGCCGGTGATGCCGCAGGCCGGGTTATGGCTACGGGATTGCGAAAGAATAGCGTCGGTTGCAGAAGCACTGGGGTCAGCGGCGCGGCTGGCGTAAAGAAGGCGTACTAGCATGTGAGGTGTGTCCTTACTGGCCGTGGCTTTGTTTGGGGATGAGAGATAAAAACTCGCGGCGCAGATTGGCATCTTTCAAAAAGACACCGCGCATGACGGAGTTAATCATCTTGCTATCAAGGTCTTTCACGCCGCGCCAGCCCATGCAGAAATGTGTGGCCTCCATGACGATGGCCAAGCCGTCAGGCGAGGTTTTTTCCATAATCAGGTCTGCCAGTTGCACCACAGCTTCTTCCTGGATTTGCGGCCGACCCATGACCCATTCGACCAGGCGCGCGTACTTTGACAAACCAATGACGTTGGTGTGTTCATTGGGCAGAACGCCTATCCAGACCTTGCCAATGACAGGGCACAGGTGGTGCGAGCAGGCGCTGCGCACGGTGATAGGGCCGACGATCATCAGCTCATTGAGGTGTTCAGCGTTCGGGAACTCGGTGATGTTGGGCGGCGACACATAACGGCCCTTGAAGACCTCATTGAGGTACATCTTGGCCACGCGGCGGGCGGTGTTGTTGGTGTTGTGGTCGCGCTCGGTGTCTATCACCAGGCTGTCGAGCACGCCCTTCATCTTGCCTTCAACTTCATCTAGCAGTTTTTCAAGTTCGCCGGGCTCAATGAATTCTGCAATGTTGTCGTTGGCATTGAAGCGTTTGCGGGCTGCCGTGATGCGCTCGCGGATTTTGACGGAGACCGGAACGCCTTCTTCGGTAGCATCCGCCAATGAGGTGTCTGATTTCATAAGCATGGCAAGATATTAACAGCCCTGCTCAAAACTGGCCCTGCCTCATTAACGCATGTTGGTAATGCTTGTCAGTAGCGCTGGCCTGCGATGAAAACACCGACCCGCATCAACGCATAGGCTATGTGATCCAGCAGGCGTTGGCGCAGGGGGCGCTGGCTGTAGGCCACAGGGTCAAGGCGACGCCCGTGGTTGGCTATGGCAGCACACAAGCTACTGCGCAACTTGTCTGCAAACACCTTGTCTTCAACCACCACATTGGCCTCGCGCGCCAGCAGCAGGCTCAAGGGGTCGAGGTTGGACGAACCCACCGTGGCCCAGTGGCCATCGATGACGGCTACCTTGGCGTGCAGAAAACTGGCTTCGTATTCATGAATCTCCACCCCCGCCTTGAGCAGCGCGCCATACACTGGGCGCGCTGCATGGTACTGCATGAAATATTCGTACTTCCCCTGTAGCAGCAGGGTCACCTTCACGCCGCGCCGTGATGCATTGATGAGCGCACGGCGCAGCTTGCCACCCGGCACAAAGTAGGCATTTGCGATCAGAATGTCGTGGTGTGCTTTACCAATCGCCTTGCGATAGACCATCTCGATGCTTCGGCGATTGCGCAGGTTGTCGCGCAGTACCAGCGCGGCCTTGGATCCCGACAAAGGGGGTGGATCGGAGGGTAGCGCTGCGGCTTTTCCTGAGAGCCGCGCGGCTACGCTGCGAACACCATAGCCCGCAGCCTTGAACTTGTCCCAGGCTGCGCCCAAATCGTTTTGCCGTGCGCTGTAGCCCGCCTGCACGCGCCACCACAAAAGCGCCATCGCTTCACTGGCTTCTAGCGCAAGCGGGCCGGTCACGGCCACCGCAAAATCGAAGCGCGGCGCCTGCAACTCGCCGTGGTTGGGATCGTAAAAATCATCCAGTACATTGATGCCGCCGCAAAAAACCGTGCGCTCGTCCACTACGCACAGCTTGCGGTGCAGGCGGCGCCAGCGGTGGGGCATCAGCAGGCCAAGGCCACCTAAACCCGCAGCCAGTGGCGAGTAAACGAACCACTGCACACCCGCATCGCGCATTTTTTGTTGCCACTCTGCGGGCAGCGGCTGGGAGCCAATACCATCAACCAGCACCTGCACCTTTATACCGCGCTGCGCAGCGTTGATGAGCGCCTGGGCAAGCTCGCCAGCCGCACCATGTACATCGAAAATATAAGTTTCAAACTGCACCCACGAGGTCGCTGCGTCCATGGCCCTGATGAGCGCAGGAAAGTATTGCTGCCCCCCTTCAAGCAGTTCAAGCGCGTGGGATTTGTGCAGCAGGTTCATGCCCGAGCTTATTCGATGAAACCCGGCAGCAGCAAAATCGCCTCGGTATTCGAAGGCGAAAAGCATTTGTCAGCCGCCTCCAGCAGCGGCAGCCATTGCCATGCCGTGTGTTCACGCGGACTGAGTTTGACGGCCACATTACGCGGCACGCACAGACTGAAAACATGCTCGGTGTTGTGTGTAATGCCGGGCGCATAGCGCTTGCGCCAGGCCGGGTAAATTTCGTACACATTGGACAGCCCCCAAGCCCGAAAACTGGCGGCATCTGCGGCAATGCCGGTTTCTTCAAAAACCTCACGCACAGCCGTCTGCAAAAAAGGCTCGTCAAGCGTGTTGCGCGAACCCGTCACGCTTTGCCAGAAGCCAGGGTTGTCAGCACGCTCCAGCAGCAGCACCTCATGCTCTGGCGTGTGTATCACCACCATGACCGACTCGGGGATTTTGAACGTCCGCAAAATTCCCTTTGTGAAAAGGTGCGCCTAAGCTGGCAAAGGATTGCGCAGCCGGATGTGCAGCTCTCGCAACTGCTTTTCATCGACCGGGCTGGGTGCATGGGTCAGCAGACACTGGGCGCGCTGGGTTTTCGGGAAGGCGATCACGTCGCGAATCGACTCTGCACCCGTCATCATGGTGACGATGCGATCCAGGCCAAAGGCCAAGCCGCCGTGTGGTGGCGCGCCGTATTGCAGCGCATCGAGCAGAAAGCCGAACTTTTCCTGCGCTTCTTCAGGGCTAATCTTGAGGGCATTGAAGACCTTGCTCTGCACGTCTGCCTGGTGGATGCGCACCGACCCGCCGCCGAGCTCCCAGCCGTTGAGCACCATGTCGTAGGCCTTGGCAATGCACTTGCCGGGGTCGGTGTCCATCCAGTCTTCGTGGCCGTCTTTGGGCGCGGTGAAGGGGTGATGCACAGCGCTCCAACGATTGCCTTCTTCGTCATGTGCAAACATCGGGAAGTCAACCACCCAGAGTGGCTTCCAGCCGGTAGTGAACAAGCCGGTCTTTTTGCCGAACACGCTGTGACCAATCTTCAGGCGTAGCGCACCCATGCTGTCGTTGACGATTTTGGTTTTGTCGGCAGCAAAGAAAATGATGTCGCCATTGGCTGCGCCGGTGCGCTTCAAAATTTCAAGCAGAGCAGCGTCGTGAATGTTTTTAACGATGGGACTTTGCAGACCCTCGCGACCCTTGGTCACATCATTGACCTTGATCCAGGCCAGGCCCTTGGCAGCGTAGATTTTGACGAACTCGGTGTAACCGTCAATCTCGCCGCGGCTCATCTCCGAGCCGCCGGGAACGCACAATGCAACCACACGGCCACCCGGTGTGGTGGCTGGCGTGCTGAACACCTTGAAATCAACACCGGCCATCAAATCGGTGAGTTCGGTGAACTCAAGATTCACACGCAAGTCGGGCTTGTCAGAGCCGTAGCGGTGCATGGCATCGGCATAGGCCATGACCGGGAACTCACCCAGATCGGTTGCAAGAACCGTCTTGAAAATATTGATGATCATGCCCTGGAGCAAGTCACGGATTTCCTGCTCATCCATGAAGGAGGTTTCAATATCAATCTGGGTAAATTCGGGCTGGCGGTCGGCACGCAAGTCTTCGTCACGGAAGCACTTGGTAATTTGATAGTAGCGATCAAACCCGGCGACCATCAGCAACTGCTTGAACAACTGCGGGCTTTGCGGCAGCGCGAAAAACATGCCTTCGTTGACGCGGCTGGGCACCAGGTAGTCGCGCGCGCCTTCGGGCGTGCTCTTGGTGAGCATGGGGGTTTCGATGTCAATGAAACCATTGGCATCGAGAAACTTGCGGG
Organism: Polaromonas sp.; assembly: GCA_038902795.1. Taxonomy (GTDB): domain Bacteria; phylum Pseudomonadota; class Gammaproteobacteria; order Burkholderiales; family Burkholderiaceae_C; genus Polaromonas. The sequence goes on from JBCKNJ010000002.1 coordinate 42,493, forward strand.
TTTCCATGGCCACGCGGTAACGCAGCATCAGGTTGTTCTGCATGTAGGGGCGGCGCAAGTCCAGCACGCGGTGCGTCAGGCGTGTGGTCTCGGACAGGTTGTCGTCGTCGAGCTGGAACGGGGGCGTCACGCTCGGGTTGAGCACCGTCAGTTCGTGGCACAACACCTCGATCTTGCCGCTTTTCAGCGCCTCGTTGACGGTGCCCTCGGGCCGTGCGCGAACAATGCCTTTGACCTGCACACAAAACTCATTACGTACGCCTTCGGCGGTTTTGAACATGTCAGCACGATCCGGGTCGCACACCACCTGTACATAACCCTCACGATCGCGCAGGTCGATAAAAATCACGCCGCCGTGGTCACGCCTGCGGTTGACCCAACCACACAGGCTGACGGTTTGCCCCATCAGTGCCTCGGTCACCAGACCGCAATAAGTGGTTCGCATTTTGGAGGTCATTGGCATAAAAATCGCTTTTAAATACGCTAATACCGATAGCGCGATGCGCCTCGGCAGGTTAGATGTGGGGAGGACTGTCGGGTCGGGTGGGTGCGGCACTGCCGGGCTTGCCAGGCTTGAAATTGGCACCACTACCAGGCACCACAACGCCCATGGAAATCACATAGGTCAGTGCTTCATCGACACTCATTTTGAGTTCGATGCAGTGCTCACGCTTGAGCATCACGAAATAGCCGCCAGTGGGGTTGGGCGTGGTGGGAACATAAACGCTCAAGTAGTCGCCAAGCAAATGATTGGCCACATCACCGCCCGGCGTACCGGTCTGGAAACCAATCGTCCACACCCCTTCGCGTGGCCACTGCACCAGCAGCGCTTTGCGAAAAGCATTGCCGTTCTCCGAGAAAAGCGTGTCAGAGACCTGCTTGACGCTGGAGTAAATCGAGCGAACGATAGGAATGCGGTTAAGCAGCAAATCCCACCAGCTCACCAGTTTTTTGCCGAAAAAGTTGCTGACAATAGCACCGATCAGCAACAGGATAAAAAGCGCCAGCAATACCCCAAAGCCAGGGATATGAAAACCAATCAGTTTGTCTGGATGCCATGAGCCAGGCAGGATGAGCAAGGTCTGGTCCAGCGTGGCAATAATCCATTCCAGCACCCAGACCGTGATGCCCAGAGGCACCAGAACCAGCAGGCCAGCCAGCAGCCATCTGCGGACGGCCGCCATCACGAGTTGGCCTTTGGTGCGGCTGGGGCTGCCGCAGGTGCGGGAGCAGGTGCAGGTGCTGGTGCTGGCGCGGCCGTAGTCGAGCCAGCAGCGGGGGATGTTGCGGTTGCGGTGGAGGGTATGGCCGCAACAGGCGCGGATTCGCCCGACTTGCCATCGCCACTCGATTCAGCAGCCGGTGTACCCGAGGGCGTACCGCCTCGAAAGTCTGTGACATACCAGCCGGAGCCCTTGAGCTGAAAACCGGCTGCGGTGAGCTGCTTTTTAAAGGCTGGTGCGCCGCACTGTGGGCAGTCAGTCAGCGGTGCGTCCGACATTTTTTGCAAAACGTCTTTCGCATGACCGCAGGACTCGCATTTATAGGCGTAGATTGGCATGGTTCTGGAGGTTTTTCAGGTAAGACGCAACTCGCTAAATGGTGCAAGAGGCGCAAGAGGCAAAGCCTTTAATTATAGGCGTTGCCGGGGTCGCTTAAAAAAGCCGCACCCGCAAAACCACCTGCATCGCAATCAAGCCCAAAACAAAGCCCAAACCACCGTAAATAAGGCTTTGCAGCAGTTTGTTGGTACGCTTTTGTTCGGCGAACAATTCCAACAGTTCGCGCTGGTTTGAACCATGCCGGTCTTTCAGGTACTGCGACAGCAGGCGCGGCAAACCGGGCAGCAGCTTGGCATAGGCTGGGGCTTCGGCCTTGAGTTGCGCAAACAGCTTTTCAGGCCCGACCTGCTCGATCATCCATTTTTTAAGAAATGGCTTGGCGGTGCTCCACAGATCCAGGTCGGGATCAAGTTCACGACCCAGGCCTTCAACGTTGAGTAGGGTTTTTTGCAACAGCACCAGTTGCGGCTGGATTTCGACATGGAAGCGGCGCGAGGTCTGGAATAGCCGTATCAGCACCAGGCCCAGCGAAATTTCTTTTAACGGACGGTCAAAGTAGGGCTCGCAGCAGGCGCGAATGGCGGCTTCCAGCTCGTCCACGCGGGTACTGGCAGGCACCCAGCCGGATTCGATATGCAGCTCGGCCACGCGCTTGTAGTCACGGTTAAAAAACGCGCTGAAGTTTTGCGCCAGGTATTCCTTGTCGGTCTCCGTCAGCGTGCCGACGATGCCGAAGTCGAGTGAGATATAGCGGCCAAAGGTAGCCGCCTCCAGGCTGACCTGAATGTTGCCGGGGTGCATATCGGCATGAAAAAACCCGTCGCGAAAAACCTGGGTGAAAAAAATCGTGACACCATCACGCGCCAGTTTTTTCATGTCCACGCCCGCATCGCGCAGGCGCTGCATCTGGCTGATGGGAACGCCCTTCATGCGCTCCATCACCATCACGTCAGGCATACAGAAATCCCACACCATCTCGGGGATCATCACCAGATCAAGGCCCTGCATGTTGCGACGCAACTGGGCTGCGTTGGCGGCTTCACGCAGCAGGTCCAGCTCGTCATGCAGGTATTTATCGAACTCGCCCACCACCTCGCGCGGTTTCAGGCGCTTGCCATCTGCCGAGGCGCTTTCAACCCAGCCCGCCATCATGTGCATCAGGGCCAGGTCTTTTTCAATCGCGGGCAGCATGTTGGGGCGCAGCACCTTGACGGCCACTTCACGGCCACTGGGCAAGGTCGCAAAATGCACCTGCGCGATGGATGCGCTGGCAATCGGCTGGTGCTCAAAAGTCGCAAAAATCTGCGCCAGCGGCCTGCCAAAAGCTTTCTCGATGATGGCAATGGCTATTGCGGAATCAAACGGCGGCACGCGGTCTTGCAGGCGGGCCAGCTCGTCGGCGATGTCAGGGGCCAACAAATCGCGGCGCGTAGATATCACTTGCCCCAACTTGACGAAGATAGGGCCAAGACTCTCTAACGCCAGGCGCAGGCGCTCGCCACGCGGCGCTTTCAAATTGCGCCCGACTGAAACAACGCGCCGCAAGAGCCTGATCCACGGCTTTTGAAAACCCGATAGCACCAGCTCGTCCAGACCAAAGCGCAATACCGTCCAGATAATGAAAAAGCCCCTGAAGATCCGGCTCATGAAGCGGCCTTGGGCATGTCTGAGACTGCGGTCGTGGCCGCAGGTGGCGTTGTTTTAGGTGCTAAGAATTGCTTCAAACCAGCGAGCACGCGACTACCCATGTCACCCAGTGCATGGGCCGGTATGTCGCCGACGATGCGTGACAAGTCTTCTTCAACATCCCAACGCAAATTTTCAGCCAGCCAGCCGAGTTCAGCAGCGAGCTGTACGTCGCCCTCAATCTTGACGGGTGGCGGCTTGCTGGCCAGAACGGATTGCAGCACCGCCATGGGTGAATCGGCAGCAACTGTCACCAGCAGGTCGGGCTTTGCGGCGGAAGATGCCCGATCCAGAAGCCCGGCAGGGGTGATGAGCAAATCAAGCCCGAACAGACCCCAGCGAACGTGAATCACATTGCCTTTTTTTCGGGCAAGACGATCCTGGGCTTCTTTTTCCTGCATCAGGACGTGGTTCAAGAACAGCACCAGGCGTTGCTGCCCCTCATCAACCACCCACGAAGGCGGTTGGAAGCGGCTGGCGATGGATTCTAAAAATGGGAAAGGGGACGTAGTAGTCATACGCCCCCGATTTTCCTCGATAAACCGAACTTCGATTTATCTAGACTCCAAACCCCAATTATTGCAATGCCTGTACGCCAGCTACTAACCAGCCGCCGCTGCCATTACGTGGTTTGGTCATGTTCCAGACTTCACGGAACGGGCTGGCACCGGCTGATGCGTCTTCGCGGATCATGCCGGAGAACTCGACGCTGGCCATATACACGTCGCTAAGTTCTTCAATACCCAGAAGCTGCGCTTCCAGCATGACCACGTCGGTCTTGTTGCTGCCACCGCCCGTGTGCGACTCACGGTCAGCAAGTTGCACCTTGATCTGCCCGAGCATTTCGTCGGTCATCATGGCGCGCAGATTCTGGATGTCAGAACGATCCCAAGCGTCTTGCAGCGTCAAAAAGTTGGCCTTGCACGCCTTGAGAAAACCTTCTGCATCAAAACCGGCCGGCACACCCCAGGACTGCGAACCGATCAGCGAGGAACCGATCATCGACCCGCCGACAGCTGTGCCGGTGTCTGCCTTGCCGGCATCAAACGCCATGTTGTTGCGCTCCCAGGGCCGGGCCGACGCATCGTTGCCGACATTCCCGGGGCTGTAGTCGCGTGGGGTGGTGGCGCTGCCCGCGCCCTGCATCGCATAAGGGGTCGATCCCTGGCCGTTACCGCCCTTGAGCTTGCGCATGATGAAGCCGATGACCAGCATCACCACCAACGCCAGCAAGCCAAACATGATGATCTGGCCGAATTCATCGCCGAGGCCTAGCGAAGAGGCTAGCCATGCGAGGCCCAAGCCAGCGGCAAGACCGCCCAACATCGCACCCGCACCCCACGGCTTCTTGGGTGCAGCAGCTACAGGCGCGGCGGGAGCGGCAGCTGGCGGAGCCGCCTGGCGCTGCGTCACGTTAGACGACTGTTTGCCGAATGAGCCGCCACCACCCAGGCGCTTGGCTTCTGCGTTTAAACCCGCAAAACTCAGCGTGAGCGCGAGCATGGCGGAAAAAATGATAGACCAGATTTTCATGATATCTCCTTAAACAAACTGTCTTTGACTAAAGCTAATGGGCACTACTTTCAACACCTGATTCCAACATGCAAAGCGACCACACCGCCAGACATGTTGTGATAGTCCACATGACCGAAACCACCTTTGTGCATCAGGGCCTTTAATTCTTCCTGCCCCGGATGCATACGGATCGACTCGGCCAGGTACTGGTAGCTGGAGTCGTCATTGGCAACCAGCTTGCCCAGCCAGGGCAAGACCTTGAAGGAATACCAGTCGTAAATTTTGGCCAGCGGCTTGGCGACTTTTGAAAACTCCAGCACCAGCAGCTTGCCGCCAGGCTTGAGCACGCGATTCATTTCACGCAGGGCATCTTCTTTGTGCGTCATGTTGCGCAGGCCAAAGGCCACCGTGACCAGATCAAAATGCGCATCCGGAAAAGGCAGATGCTCGGCATCACAAACCAGTGTCGGCACGCTGACCCCGGCATCAAGCAGGCGATTCCGCCCCTCGCGCAGCATGGCCTCATTGATGTCGGTATGTACCACCAGGCCATAGTCACCGACCTTGGGCGCAAACGCCATAGCCAAATCGCCGGTACCACCCGCGATGTCCAGCACTTTTTGGCCCGGTTTGACGTTGGCGACCAGCACGGTATAGGCCTTCCACGCACGGTGCAGGCCGAGCGACATCAAATCGTTCATCACATCGTATTTGGGCGCGACTGAATCGAACACGCCGCGAACGCGACGCGCCTTGTCCTGCTCGTCAACCGATTGAAAACCGAAATGCGTACTCGTCATAAGCGCAATGCTAGAGGCCAAAGCCCGGATTGATGGTGACAACCCTTTGGGGGTTCAGGGCATTACAACGATATATCGGGTTCCATGCTTGAAAAACAACACTCACTGAAAAATCAGTGGCTGCCACAAGAGGAGTGTGGGTGAATCGACCTTATGACCCCCTGGCCCTACCCGCGCTGGATAGCCCACAGAGGCGCTGGCAAACTCGCACCTGAAAACACGCTGGCGGCCTTCAAGCTGGGCGCAAGCCATGGCTACCGGATGTTTGAATGCGATGTCAAACTCAGCGCAGACAACGCTCTTTTTTTGCTCCATGATGCAACGCTCGATCGCACCAGTAACGGCCAGGGCGATGCCAGAACCATGCCGTGGGAAGATCTTTCAAAGCTGGACGCGGGCAGTTGGCATTCACCCAGCTATGCAGGCGAGCCACTGGCAAGCCTTGAGGTCATTGCCGGTTATTGCTTGGACAACAACTTCTTCCTGAATATCGAGATCAAGCCAACGCCGGGGCTGGAGGCTGAGACTGGCACGGCGGTGGCCGATGCGGCAGCCAGGCTATGGAAAAATCCGACGATACCGTCGCTGCTGTCGTCCTTTCAACCGGCCTCGTTGCGTGCTGCAAAGCAGGCCCAGCCGCAACTGCCGCGCGGCTTGCTGCTGGACAAATTGAGCCCTGACTGGATTGATGCCGCGCTTGAGCTCGACTGCGTAGCGGTGGTCTGCAATTACCGGCTATGGACCGAAGTGACGGTGCGCGCCGCCATGCAAGCCGGGTTGCGAACGCTGGCCTACACCGCCAATGACGAGGCTGCGGTGCATAGCCTGCTTAAGTTGGGTGTGGACGGCATCATCACCGACCGGGTAGATTTGTTCAAACCTTCCACCTCTACTTCCAGTTTTTGCCCAAAACCCACTGGCAAGTAGCAGCCACCAATACCAGCGTGGCATAGGTTGCCATCTTGCCGTCGTTGCCAAACAGCACCAGCCCGGCGACAAGCACCATCAAATTCACTATAAAAATAATAGCTAGTCGCGCCCATATTGATTGGGCTACAGGCCTTTTAGCGCCTGAAAATCGGCCAAAAAAGCTGGCTAACAGCAGCAACAGCAGCGCCAGCGCTGCGGCAGGGGCTACCAGGTTAAGCAGGTGGTCAGTGAGCAAATAGACGGTCATAGTTTTGGATTTTATAATCATAGGATGTCTGTCTGGGCCCTTGGGCTAAACCATAACACTGCACCGCTCGATTTGCGCGGGCGTTTTGCGTTTTCGATGGACCAGATGGAGCCCACCCTGAACGGCTTGCGCCAGTCGCTGGCACGCCAGCCCGAGGCCGCCATCCTTTCAACCTGCAACCGCACCGAGATCTATTGCGCGGGCGACCAGCTTGAGGTGGATAGCACGCTCGAATGGCTGGCCCACAGCGGCGGCGTGTCCCCCGCCCTGCTGCGCTCGCACGTCTACACGCTTGAAGGCGATGAGGCCGCACGCCATGCCTTTCGGGTTGCCAGCGGGCTTGATTCGATGGTGCTGGGCGAGCCGCAAATTCTGGGGCAAATGAAAGACGCGGTGCGTGCCGCTGAAGAAGCCGGTGCCATGGGCTCGACCCTGCACCAGCTGTTTCAACGCTCGTTTGCCATCGCCAAAGAGGTGCGCAGCAGCACCGAGATTGGCGCGCACAGCATCAGCATGGCAGCAGCAGCCGTGCGGCTTGCCAGCCAGTTGTTTGAAGATCTGAGCGAGATCAAGGTGCTGTTTGTGGGCGCGGGCGAAATGATTGACCTGGCCGCCACCCATTTTGCGGCACGCAAACCCAAAGCCATGGCGATTGCCAACCGCTCATTGGCGCGTGGCGAAAAGCTGGCCACTCGCTTCGGTGCCGAAGTGATGCGCCTGGGTGACCTGCCCAGCCGCCTGCATGAGTTTGATGCCGTCATCAGTTGCACGGCCAGCACGCTGCCCATCATTGGCCTCGGGGCTGTGGAGCGTGCCGTGAAGCTGCGCAAACACAGGCCGATGTTCATGCTCGATCTGGCGGTGCCGCGCGACATTGAAATTGAAGTCAAGGCGCTGCCCGACATTTACCTTTACACCGTGGACGACCTGGCCCAGGTGGTGCAAACCGGCAAAGACAGCCGCCAGGCCGCCGTCGCTGAGGCCGAGGTCATCATTGATGCAGGGGTGCAAAACTTCATGCACTGGCTGCAGCAACGTGGCACGGTGCCTTTGATCCAGCAGATCAATGCGCAGGCCGACGAATGGCGCGCGCTTGAAATTTTGCGGGCCAAGAAGCTGCTGGCCAGGGGCGAGCCGATAGATGCGGTGCTTGAAGCACTGAGCCGTGGCCTGACCCAGAAAATGCTGCACGGCACATTGGCTGAGTTACATACGGGCGATGCAAGCAGCCGTGAAGCCACGGCGCAAACGGTGTCCAGGCTGTTTTTGCGCGGCAAGCTGCTGGGCAATAGCGCAGGCGACAAAGAGTTTTAGCGAAGTGGGTTATTGGGGTCAGACACCAATTTCGCTGCAGTGCAAGCACTGCACCCTACGGGCGAGCCAAAGGCTAGTCGAATTTGGGCTCTGACCCCAAAAACCCACATCCGCTGCCTCATCCAATTTTTTTAGTTCGCACGCTGATTCTGTAGCCCATGAAACCCTTCTTACGCCAGACCCTGGAACGCCAGCTTTTAAGACTGCACGAACTCGACGCGCTGCTCTCAGCCAGCGACGTGGTGAGCGACCTGGACCGCTTTCGCAGTCTGACGCGCGAGCACTCGGAAGTTAGCGTGGTAGCCGAGCAATACCGCAAGCTCACCAGCCGCGAAGCCGATTTGGCTGGCGCCGAGCAGATGCTGCAAGAGAGCAAGGGCGATCTTGAGATGACCGCTATGGCTGAAGAGGAAATCACCAGCGCCAAGCGAGAGGTCACGCAAATCGACGAAGCCCTGCAACTGATGCTGATCCCCAAAGACCCGGACGACAGCCGTGCCGCATTTGTTGAAATTCGCGCTGGTACCGGTGGCGATGAATCTGCACTGTTTGCCGGTGATTTGCGCCGCCTCTACACGCGCTACGCCGAGCGCAGCGGCTGGCGCTGCGAGATCATCAGCGAATCACCAAGCGAGCTGGGTGGCTACAAGGAGGTGGTGCTGAAGATTGACGGCGCACTCGATGGAACGGGCGTGGGCGTTTACGGCAAGTTACGCTTTGAATCTGGCGGCCACCGCGTGCAGCGCGTGCCCGCCACCGAGACCCAAGGCCGCATTCACACCAGCGCCTGCACGGTGGCCGTGATGCCAGAGCCGGACGAAGCCGTGGCGCTGCAGATCAACCCGTCAGACCTGCGCATAGACACCTACCGCGCCAGCGGTGCGGGTGGCCAGCACATCAACAAAACCGATTCCGCCGTGCGCATCACGCACCTGCCCACCGGCATAGTGGCTGAATGCCAGGACGGCCGCAGCCAGCACAGCAACAAGGCCCAGGCGCTGAAAGTGCTGACCGCCCGCATCGTTGAAAAAGACCGCTCTGAGCGTGCCGCCAAAAATGCCGCGATGCGCAAGGGCCTGGTCGGCAGCGGCGACCGCAGCGACCGCATTCGCACCTACAACTTCCCGCAGGGTCGGCTGACCGACCACCGCATCAACCTGACGCTGTACAAGCTGTTCAGCATCATGGAGGGCGACCTGGAAGATGTGATCGTCGCGCTGCAAGTCGCGCGTGGGGCGGAGCAATTGAGCGAGCTTGAAACGGCCTCGCAAAGTTGAAAAGGGCTAAAAAATGCCGTTTTTTAGTCAGAAAAATGGCTGCAAGGCCCTATTTACTTGCCTAACAAGCTATATATTTAATAGCAAATCACAAACCTCAGGGAGCCCGGTTTGAGCGTCCTGACCTGCAAGCAAGCACTACAGATGGCCCGCACTCTGGGCCTGGACAGGCTGGACGCGCAACTGCTATTGCTGCACGCTTTGGGCAAGCCGGACAGTGACCGTGTCTGGCTGCTGGCCCATGATGACGATACGCTGGCCGAACCCAGCAGCAGCGCTTTCAGCCAAGTCGTGCTCAGGCGGGCGGCAGGCGAACCGCTGGCCTACATCGTCGGCTACAAGGATTTTTACGGCCTCAAGCTGAAGGTGGATGCTAGAGTGCTGGTGCCACGGCCCGATACCGAGACGCTGGTTACATGGGCGCTGGACGTGTTGCTGGCAGCCGATTTTACAGGCCAGCCTAGGGTCCCTAGAGTGCTGGATCTCGGCACGGGTAGCGGCGCGATTGCGCTGGCGGTTGCACACGGCCTTCAACTGGCAGGGCGAGCAGCGAGCGTTTTGGCTAGCGATGCGAGTAGCGATGCGCTGGTCGTTGCATCAGGCAATGCGCAGACCTTGGGTCTTGAGGTTCAATTTTTGCAAAGCAGCTGGCTGAATGAAGTAAGCGAGTGCTTTCACCTAATCGTCAGCAATCCACCCTATATCGCCACCGCAGACCCGCATCTGACCGCACTAAGCCATGAGCCCATAGAAGCGTTGACTGCCGGCAACGATGGACTGGATGACATCAGGCAGATCATTGAAAATGCGCCAACGCACCTTGAGAGCGACGGCTGGCTGCTGCTGGAGCATGGCTACGATCAGGCGGCCAAGGTACGTGATTTGCTGGCGGCACGAGGCTTTGGGCAAGTACAAAGCCGACTAGATTTAGCTGGAGTTGAACGCTGCACAGGCGGGCAATGGCTCGGCTAGCCGTCAACCGGCATACGAAAGCTCTCGCTGGCCCAGGCACCCAAGTCCATGTTCTTGCAGCGCTCGCTGCAAAATGGCCGAAAGGCATTGCCGGGGCCGTAAATGCTTTTGCCTTTGCAGGCCGGGCAAACCACCATTTTAGGTCGCGGTTTTTCAGGTGTTTGATCGGGCTTCATTGCTGCAAAGCAAACGCTTCAGGAACAAAGCGTCAGCTCGAACGACGCATCGTCGGTACAAGCGTGCAGGCGGTCATCGCCCTCGTGACGCATCAGGCGCACCAACACCATCAGGCGGTTGCCGCTAATTTCGGGAATCAGCCCCATGGCAGGATCGATGCGCAGGCGCAGCAACTGGAAGGCTCGGCCTTGCGGCAGGTTTTGCTGGTACCGCCCGCCTGACGCGATGACTTTTTGCGCTGCGCCAGAGTCGCGCAACAACTGCAGCAAAAGACGAATCGACTCGGCCAAGGGCACCAGGGTGGTGGTCCAGCGTTGCAGGTCGCTTTGGCGCGCCTGCGGGCTCAGGTGCTGCCACGCAAAGTAGGCCGGCAAATCAAATTCACAGGTACCGCCAGGTATACCCACGCGGCTGCGAATACTCATCAGCCAGTCGTTTTCAGTCAGCGTCTGGCCGACTTTACCAGACAGGCTGTTAAGCGCTGCAAAGCACGCTTCAAGCTGGCTGGTGACAGCGTCCAGCACAGCCTCGGCAATCGCCGGATTGCCGCGATAAACACTGAGGATGTGCTTTTGCTTTTCAAGATCCTTGAGCACATCCGTTTTCAGGTCGGCCCGGGCCGCCACGTCCATGACTTCAAATATCGTGGTGATGGCATAGTGATGGTCAATCGGGTGCTCGCGTGCCACCAGTTCGCTCAGGCGGCGAAACAGCTGCTCAAGCCGCAGATAGGTGCGTATTCGTTCGTTGAAGGGATACTCGTAAAGGATCACAGGGCTGGCTTTATCGGGTGGTTAATGTCGGGCATGGGCTGGGTATGGGCTGGGCCCGCGAATCATAGCCCGAAGCGCTGCGCTGCCTGCGTGACAACAAGGCGTAGCGCCTGCAACGACAGGCCATCGTTGTAAATGCAGGCATCGGCTGCGGCGCACCTAGCAGCGCGGCTGGCCTGCCCGGCAATGACTTTTTGCACCGCCTGTGGTGTCCAGCCAGCATGGCGGGCTACAACACGCGCCACCTGGGTTTTTTCTGTGCAATCGACTACCAACACGCTGTCAAGCTGATGCCGCCAGCGACCCGACTCCACCAGCAGGGGAATGTCAAACACGATGCAGCGGCTGCCAGAGCGTTCGGCCAGCGCCGACTGGCGCGCTGTCTCGGCACTTACCAGTGGGTGAATAATCGCCTCCAGACGCAACCGCGCAGCAGGGTCGTCAAACACCAGGACGCGCATGGCATCGCGATCCATCGCGCCGTCTGCCGTGATGGCCTGCGCGCCAAACTGCGCGGCTATGGCGGCTATCGCTGCGCCGCCGGGCGCGGTAACCTGACGTGAAATCGCATCCGCATCAATCACCACGGCACCGCAATCAGCCAGCATACCGGCAACCGTGCTTTTGCCGCTGCCTATGCCGCCAGTCAGGCCAATGCGCTGCACGCGCGGGATTGTCGTGATGGGCACGGCCTGCATGGTTCCTACAAACCCGTCAAACCCACGAAGCGGAGTATGGACTGTGGCCCAAAAATCATGGCGGTAAAACCGGCCCCGGCCAGAAACGGCCCGAAAGGCACATAGCCGCCCTCACGCAGGCCGCTTGAAAACTTCATCGCAATGCCAATGACAGCACCCATCACCGAGGCCATCAAAATAATCGGCACCAGCGCTGTCCAGCCAAACCACGCGCCCAGTGCGGCAAACAGTTTGAAGTCGCCGTAGCCCATGCCCTCTTTGCCTGTTACAAGCTTGAAGGCCCAATAGACCAGCCACAGCGACAGGTAGCCCGCAACAGCACCCCACAAGGCATCTGGCAATCTAACAGCCGGATTGAACTGCAACGCAGCGACTATCAACCCGGCCCACAGCAGCGGCAAGGTGATGTCGTCTGGCAACAGCGTGGTGTCCCAGTCAATCAGGGCCAGGGCCAGCAGCGCGCTAGAGAATCCGCACCAGGCCAATGCAGTGCTTGACGCACCCCAACGCCAGGCGCAAAAGAAAAACAGCAGCCCGCAGACCAGTTCAACCACCGGGTAACGCAGCCCGTAAGGCGTTACGCAAACCGAGCATTTACCGCGCAAAAAAAGATAGCTTGCGACTGGTATGTTTTCATACCAGCGTATAGCGTGGCCGCAGCTTGAGCAGCGGGAGCGTGGATGCAAAAGATTGAAGGGCTCTGCCGCTTCAAGCGAAGCCGCTCGTGAGGGCGTGACACTGCCGTCTGTGAGTTCCGCGCATTCAAGCACCCACTGCCGCTCCATCATTTTTGGCAGGCGGTAAATCACCACGTTCAGAAAACTGCCGACCAGCAAGCCCACGATACCTGCCAGGCTGGCCAGCACACCCGTTGGCAAACTACCCCATGCGTCCAGCATCAGACGACTTGGCCCAATTTGAAAATAGGCAGGTACATGGCCACCACGATGCCGCCAATTAAAGTGCCCAAAAACACGATGATGATGGGCTCCATGAGGCTCGACAAGCCGGCCACCATTTCATCGACTTCTGCTTCAAAAAAGTCTGCCACCTTGCCGAGCATGTGATCAACCGTGCCGGACTCTTCGCCAATGGCGGTCATCTGTAGCACTATGGATGGAAAAAGATTGGCATTGGTCATGGCCGCAGTCAGACTGGTACCGATAGAGACCTCCTGCTGGATTTTTTCAGTCGCATCGGCATACAGCGAGTTACCCGATGCGCCGCCCACGGAGTCGAGTGCCTCGACCAGAGGTACGCCTGCGGCAAACATGGTTGAGAGGGTTCGTGTCCAGCGGGCGATGCATGACTTTTCAATCAGCGCGCCAAACACAGGCACCTTGAGCAATATGCGATCCATCACCCGCTGCACCTTTTCGCTGCGCTGCCAGGCCTGGAAGAAGAAGTACAGGCCACCACCAATACCGCCAAAAATAAGCCACCAGTACGCGACAAAAAATTCGCTGATGGCCATCACAAACAGGGTTGGCGCGGGCAGGTCTGCACCAAACGACGAGAACACCTGTTTGAACGCGGGAATCACAAAAATCATAATCACCGTAACCACGACAAAAGCGACGACCACGACAGAGATCGGGTACATCAGCGCCGACTTGATCTTGGACTTGATGGCCTCGGTTTTTTCCATGTAAACAGCCAGGCGGTCCAGCAGCGACTCCAGAATACCGGCCTGCTCACCAGCTTCGACCAGGTTGCAATACAGCGCATTGAAATAGAGCGGGTACTTGCGGAAGGCGGCACTCAGCGAGGTACCGGTTTCAACGTCGGTACGCACGTCGTTGAGCAGCTTGGTCACGCTGGCGTTGGGGTTGCCGCGCCCCACGATGTCAAATGATTGCAGCAAAGGCACGCCGGCTTTCATCATGGTGGCCAGCTGGCGCGTGAAAATGGCAATATCCTTGGGCTTGATTCTCTTGCCCCAGCGCATCCGGCGCTTTTTGACCTTGGTGGGCAACACGCCCTGGCGACGCAAGACGGCCTTGACCTGGTTCTCGCCAGCCGCCCGGATTTCACCCTTGACTATCTTGCCGACCCGGTCTTTGCCTTCCCACTCGAAAACGAATTCTTCAACGCCTTTCAATGCTGTTGCCATGATGTTTTCTCGTTTTGAAGCGGGTTTTTGGGCTCTGACCCCAAAAACTCTGAAATTGGTGTCTGACCCCAATAACCCGCGCTGCTATTTATTTTGCGAGCGTGATCCGGTAGTCGATCAAACATTGGTACAGCCCAAAACTTCTTCGACCGATGTTATGCCAAGTTTAACTTTATAGAGCCCCGACTGGCGCAAGCTCCGCACGCCCTCGGACGCTGCCTGCGCCGCAATCTCAAGTGCGCTGCCATCGCGCAGGATGATTCTCTGGATTTCCTCGGTGATGGGCATCACCTGGTAGATACCGACCCGGCCTTTGTAGCCGTTGTTGCACATGGAGCAACCCACGGGGCGGTAAGGGGTCCAGGAGCCATCAACGTCTTCTTCCAGGAAGCCTGCCTCCAGCAGAGATTCACGCGGAATATCAGCCGGTGTCTTGCAGTTGGGGCACAGGCGCCTAGCCAGGCGCTGGGCGGTAATCAATATCACGCTGGACGCGATGTTGAACGGCGCGATGCCCATGTTGCGCAGGCGCGTCAGCGTGGCAGGTGCATCGTTGGTATGCAGGGTGGACAGCACGAGGTGGCCGGTTTGTGCGGCCTTGATGGAGATTTCGGCGGTCTCCAGATCCCGGATCTCGCCGACCATGATGATGTCTGGGTCTTGCCGCAGAAAGGCCTTGAGCGCGACCGGAAAGGTCATGCCGGCCTTCTCGTTCATGCTGACCTGGTTGACACCGGGCAGCGTGATCTCGGCCGGGTCTTCTGCGGTGGCGATGTTGACGCCCGGCGTGTTCAGAATGTTCAGGCAGGTATAAAGAGACACGGTTTTCCCAGAGCCGGTCGGCCCCGTCATCAGCACCATGCCGTAGGGACGGCCAATCGCGGCCATGAGGCGCTCTTTTTCAGCTGGTTCGTAACCCAGCGCCTCAATACCCAGCTTGGCGATGCTCGGGTCGAGAATACGGATCACGATCTTCTCGCCGTACATGGTGGGCAGGGTGCTGACCCGAAAATCAATCACGCGATCCGGCCCTATCTTGAGCTTTATCTTGCCGTCTTGCGGCACGCGTTTTTCTGAAATGTCGAGCCTGGAAATCACCTTGATGCGCGATGCCAGCTTTCCCTTAATGGCGACCGGCGGAGTCGCCATCACGCGCAACTCGCCGTCGATACGGAAACGCACACGGTAGGTATGTTCGTACGGCTCAAAATGCAGATCCGAGGCCCGCATGCTGAAAGCGTCCAGCAGCATTTTGTGCAAAAACTTGACGACCGGCGCATCTGCAACCTCGGAAACGCCGGTGTCGGTGCTGTCCGCACTGGCCTCTTCTGCGGTGGACTCGTCAAATTCGAAGTCATCGCCGATGATGTGACCCATGGCTTCGGACGCCGTGGTGGTGGAGGCCTCCACCATCTTGGACAACTTGTCGTATTCGGCAATGACCCAGTCCACACCCATCTGGGTAGAGAACTTGATTTTTTCTGCGGCTTCATGGTCGGAGGGGTCAGCCGTAGCCACAATCAGGCGGTTGTTGCGCTTGCTGAGGACAACAATGCGGTAGGTCTGGCAGATTTTGCCGTCCAGCAAACCCTTGGGCAGGCGCTGGACATCAATCGCCTCCAGATCCAGCAGGGGCGCCGCAAACGCAGACGACATGGTATGGGCCAGGTCGAAAGCCGAGACCACGCCCGAGCCAGTCAGTTCGGCAATGAAACTGGTGCGTCCTCTTTGGGCCTTGCGGAAAATGTCCTCAGCGGCTTTTTGACCAAGTTTTCTGGCAACTACCAAGGCTCTGCCAAGGCCGGGAAGAGCCTTGGAAGGTGCATCGTTTATCACGCTTTCAACAGCCGCCATAGTCTCTTAAATCCTGCCTAAATGAGTATCATCGCCCATAGGACGACAGATGTAAATCTAAAAGGGAACTTCCGCCTAAAAATACCTGCCCCATCGCCTCACTGAGCTACACCCCGCTTTGGCGACCACCCGGCTACTCGCCGGTTCATCTTTCATCTGTCAAGCACGTCGTTCGAGCAACTGAGAAGCCAATTGTTCCAGGGTGTCACTGTAAAGGTTTTGCGGCAATATCCGCAAGGCTTCCAGCGCACGTTGTGCCTCCGCAGCAGCTGCCGCGCGGGTAGCCACGAGAGCGCCGGTTTTTTGCACGATCTCAATGATTTGCGCCATGTGCGCCGTGCCGCCGGTCTCAATCGCCTCACGGATAAGGCCGCATTCGGACGGGGTGCCGCGCTGCATGGCAATGATGAGCGGCAAGGTCGCCTTGCCTTCGCGCAAATCGTCGCCCAGGTTTTTCCCCATCTCCAGCACATCGCCGTCATAGTCCAGCACATCGTCAATCACCTGGAACGCGGTGCCCAGCGCCTGGCCGTAGTCGGCGCAGCTTTTCTCGACGGCAGGCGTGGATTGCGCCAGCAGGGCAGCCAGCCGCGCACTGGCCTCGAAAAGCTTGGCTGTTTTGGAGCGGATCACCAGCAGATAGCCCTCTTCGGACAGCGATGCATCGTGCATGTTCATCAACTGCAACACTTCGCCCTCGGCAATCACATTGGTGGCCTCGGCCAGGGTTTGCATGACGCGCATGTCCCCGGTATCGACCATCATCTGAAAAGCGCGTGAATACAAAAAATCCCCGACCAGCACGCTTGCAGGATTGCCAAACATCTCGTTGGCAGTGGCCCGTCCGCGGCGCAGCGTGGATTCGTCCACCACGTCGTCATGCAGCAAGGTAGCGGTGTGAATAAACTCGACAACCGCCGCCAGATTGAAGCGCTGCTCACCCTTGTAGCCCAGCGCGCCGCACATCAGCAGCAGCAAGGCCGGGCGCAGGCGCTTGCCGCCAGCCGCCACAATGTACTGCGACACTTGGCTGACCAGAGGTACTTCGGACTTCAGGCGACGGGCTATGACGCTGTCCATCCCCCGCATGTCGCCTGCAATCAGGGCGAGGGCGGCGGCGGTGCTTGAGGAATTGGCAGACAAGAGGCGGTCCAGACGAGGCGTGTGAGTGAGGAGGGGGTGAGGGACGGCAGGGCGTGAGTTTGGGCAGATTATAGGAAGGGAGCAACAAGGCAAACCTTGGATCTGGCTATTTTTACCTCGCCGTGCTAAACTGTAGGGCTCTGCGGAAATCCGTCTGCAGAACTCAATTATCTATACGAGATGAGGTCCTCATGTACGCGGTCATAAAAACCGGTGGCAAACAATACAAAGTTGCTACTGGTGAAAAAATTAAAGTAGAACAGATTGCTGCGGACGTAGGCCAAGAGATTGTTATTGATCAGGTTTTGGCTGTCGGCACCGGCAGCACAATCACGGTCGGTACGCCCTTGGTGCTAGGCGCAACTGTTACGGTTACGGTTCTGTCGCAAGGCAGGCATGACAAGGTTCGCATTTTCAAAATGCGGCGCCGTAAACATTATCAAAAACGTCAAGGCCACCGCCAGAACTACACCGAGATTCAAATCGGCGCAATCGCAGGCTAAGGCTGGTTAAAGCCCTCAAGCTGACACTAATGTTGACACCAAGAGGCATCTAAAAAATGGCACAGAAAAAAGGCGGCGGCTCTACGCGAAACGGGCGTGATTCACAGCCCAAAATGCTCGGTGTCAAAAAGTTTGGCGGCGAAGTCATCAACGCAGGCAGCATCATCGTGCGCCAGCGCGGCACCAGGTTCCACCCGGGCGTGAACGTCGGTATCGGCAAAGACCATACCCTGTTTGCACTGGTTGACGGTGCGGTATCATTTGCAATCAAAGGCGCGCTGAACAAGCAAACCGTGAGCGTGATGCCGACCTAACAACATCAGGGCACTTCTATAAATTCATTTTTCAGGCAAATTGCTGCGTTGCGCGGTGCTCGCAATCCTCATGTACCTTAAGTACATTGCGGTTGCTCCGCTCCGGGCGCCTTGCACTTTATCCTGAAAATCTGAATTTCTAGAAGTGCCCATCACGCAAGTGATGCCAAAGCCCCGATGAGTCGGGGCTTTTTTGTTCTTAATTCTTAAAAAAGCGACGCGCCGCCCCTATGCGGAGCGTAGCGTAGCGAAACTTTTTACCACTCAATGAAATTTGTTGATGAAGCCTTTATTGACATTGCTGCAGGCGATGGTGGGGCGGGCTGCGTCTCATTTAGCCACGAAAAATACAAAGAATTTGGTGGCCCCAACGGCGGTGACGGTGGTCGCGGCGGCCATCTGTATGCGCTGGCGGACATCAACCTCAACACGCTGGTTGACTTCAGGTTCTCACGTCGCCACGATGCAAAGAACGGTGGCCACGGCATGGGTTCGGACATGTTTGGTGCCAAGGGCGACGACGTTATTTTAAAAATGCCGCTCGGCACCATCTTGACCGATGCAGAAACCGGCGAGGTGCTGTTTGAGTTGCTCGTTCCAGGTGAAGAAATACTCATCGCCAAGGGCGGCGATGGCGGCTTTGGCAACTTGCGCTTTAAAAGCTCGACCAACCGCGCACCGCGCAGCAAAACGCCGGGCTGGCCGGGTGAGCGCAAAAGCCTCAAGCTGGAGCTGAAGGTGCTGGCCGACGTGGGCCTGCTGGGTATGCCCAACGCCGGTAAATCAACCTTCATCTCGGCTGTATCCAACGCCAGGCCGCGCATTGCCGATTACCCTTTCACCACCCTGCACCCGAATCTGGGCGTGGTGCGCGTTGGCCCCGAGCAAAGCTTTGTGGTGGCTGATTTGCCTGGCCTGATTGAAGGCGCGTCTGAAGGCGCTGGCCTTGGCCATCTGTTTTTGCGGCACCTGCAGCGCACCCGATTGCTGCTGCACATTGTTGACCTGGCACCTTTTGACGAAGGAGTCGATCCCGTCGCGCAGGCCAAGGCGATTGTGGGTGAGCTTAAAAAATATGACGAAGCGCTGCACAAAAAACCGCGCTGGCTGGTGCTGAACAAGCTCGATATGGTCGATGCCGACAACCGCGCTGCCATCGTGAAAGATTTCGTCAAACGCTTCAAGTGGAAAGGCCCGGTGTTCGAGATTTCCGCGCTGACACGCGAAGGTTGCGAGCAGCTCATCAAGACGATTTACAAGCACGTCAAGGAAGTGCAAAAAAGTGAGCAGCCCGAGGAAGAGGTTGACCCAAGGTTCGTAGTACTGCCGCCGGAGTAGCGGCATACGCAGTGGTACAGGGTAAACTGGGTAACTATCAAAATAGTAGCTGGTCACGCCCGTATCTATTGGCTTGTGGCTATTTTTACCCCCTAAAAATTCCTTGGAAAGCACCTAAAACGGTAACAACTGCTTAAAAATGCAAAAACAGCCCGACTCAACCGCTGCCAGTTCCACCCTGCTGCTCCATGCCAAACGCATTGTGGTCAAGGTCGGCTCCAGCCTGGTCACCAATGAAGGCCGGGGGCTGGATGCCCAGGCGATTGGCAACTGGTGCGGGCAGCTCGCAAGCCTCGTCAAGGGCGGGCGTGAAGTCATCATGGTCAGCAGCGGTGCCATTGCAGAAGGCATGAGCCGCCTGGGCTGGACCACCCGCCCCAAGGCCATCCACGAGCTGCAAGCCGCAGCTGCCGTTGGCCAAATGGGCCTCGTGCAAATGTACGAAACCAAGCTGCGTGAAAGCGGCATCGGCAGCGCGCAGGTGCTGCTTACACACGCCGATCTGGCCGACCGCGAGCGCTACCTCAACGCCCGCTCGACCCTGCTGACGCTCTTGAGCCTGGGCGTGGTGCCGGTCATCAACGAGAACGACACTGTCGTCAACGACGAAATCAAGTTCGGCGACAACGACACCCTGGGTGCGCTGGTTGCCAACCTGGTGGACGCGGATGCGCTGGTCATCCTGACCGACCAGAAAGGCCTGTACAGCGCCGACCCACGCAGGGACTCCGCCGCCCGATTTGTCCACGAAGGCAAAGCCGGTGACCCTGCCCTCGAAGCCATGGCCGGCGGCGTCGGCTCCAGCATCGGCAAAGGCGGCATGATTACGAAAATTCTGGCGGCCAAACGTGCTGCGGGGTCGGGCGCATCGACCGTGATTGCCTGGGGCCGCGAACCGAACGTCCTGATCCGCCTGTCGCAAGGAGAAGCCATCGGCACCTTGCTGGTTGCTCAGACAGCCAAAAACCAGGCCCGCAAACGGTGGATCGCAGACCATTTGCAACTGCGCGGCGCTGTCACGGTCGATGCCGGCGCAGCTGCCAAGGTGCAGGGCGAAGGCAAAAGCCTGCTGCCTATCGGCATGATCTCTGTGCAGGGCGAGTTTTCCCGGGGGGACGTGATTGCCATACACGACGGCGACGGCACAGAAGTTGCCCGCGGGCTGACCAACTACTCAAGCGCTGAAGCCCGGCTGATCTGCCGCAAGGCATCCAGTGAATTTGAAAAGCTGCTGGGCTATACCGGTGAGCCAGAAATGGTGCATAGAACCAATCTGGTTTTGACGCGCTGAATTGCTGCGCTGGCTTGCTGCTTTTATGCTTTTATTCAAGACTATGAAAGCAGCATTGGAAAAGGCATTCGATGTCATATTTTTTTATCCCAGGAATCCGCATCCAGGCTGGTCTGCGGATCGGGTTCAAAGGTGGCACCGGGTGGCAGCTCAAACACCGCCCCTAAACGCCCCGGGTAGGGGGCCTGTGACGACTCGCTGCCAGCCGCAGACCCGGCCTCGCAGCCCTGGCTGAAGGCCTGATCCCGCATCTGCATACCACCCCGCAAGTAACGGTTGCCGGGGTTGCCGTGATCCGGCCTGGTATCTGCCCGCAGATCTGGCCTGTGGTCAAGCCAGGGCACAAAGCGTGACAACTCCGTCAGCGCCATTTCATACACGCCACGCTTGAACTCCACCACCACATCCAGCGGCACCCAGTAATCGTTCCAGCGCCAGGCATCGAACTCGGGGTGATCGGTGGCGCGCAGGTTCAAGTCCCAGTCGTGACCGACGAGCTGAAGCAGAAACCAGATTTGTTTCTGGCCTTTGTAATGTCCACGCGTATCGCGGCGGATGAACCGGTCAGGCACCTCATAGCGCAACCAGTCTCGGGTTCGGGCCAGCACGTGTACATGCTGTGGAAACAATCCCACCTCTTCATGCAACTCGCGGAACATGGCCTGCTCAGGATTTTCGCCCCGGTCAATGCCACCCTGCGGAAATTGCCACGAGTGGGTGCGGATACGTTTGCCCCAAAATACCTGACTTCTCTGGTTGAGCAAGATGATGCCGACGTTGGGCCGAAAGCCGTCCCGGTCGAGCATAATCAAACCTCAAATTTTTTAAACTGAAGCCATTATGCACAGCGATGGCCCGAATTTCCAAAAAAAAATATTGCCCATGAAAGCCTCGCAGTTCTTCATCTCCACCCTCAAGGAAGCCCCCGCCGACGCAGAAGTCGTCAGCCACCAGCTGATGCTGCGCGCAGGCCTGATTAAAAAGCTCGGTGCCGGCATTTACAGCTACATGCCCATGGGCCTGCGCGTGATTCGCAAGGTCGAGGCCATCGTGCGGGAAGAAATGAGTAGAGCTGGCGCGATTGAAATGACCATGCCCGTCATCCAGCCCGCCGAGCTGTGGCAGGAGACCGGGCGCTTCGAGACGATGGGCCCCGAACTGCTACGCATCAAAGACCGCCATGGCCGCGACTTTATCGTCCAGCCGACCAGCGAAGAAGTGATCACCGACGTGATGCGGCAAGACATCAAGAGCTACAAGCAGTTGCCGAAAAACCTGTACCAGATTCAAACCAAGTTCCGCGATGAACGCCGCCCGCGTTTCGGCCTCATGCGTGGCCGCGAGTTCACCATGAAGGATGCCTATAGCTTTGACCGCGACCAGACGGCGGCCAAGGTGAGCTACCAGAACATGGCTGTGGCTTATCGCCGGATTTTTGACCGCTTCGGCCTGACCTACCGCGCAGTCGCTGCCGACAGTGGCGCAATTGGTGGCGATTTGAGCGAAGAGTTTCAGGTCATTGCGGCAACCGGTGAAGACGCGATTGTTTATTGCCCCGAGAGTAGCTACGCGGCGAATATGGAGAAGGCTGAGGCTCTCGATCCCAAGTTATCGCCGCAAGGTGAGCGCAAGGCGGCATCGCAGGCGATGACCAAAACCGCTACGCCGGGCAAGGCAACCTGTACTGACGTGGCGGAGCTGCTGTCTATTCCCTTACAGTCCACCGTCAAGTCACTGGTGCTGGCCACTGACACGCTTGACGAGACTGGCAAAGTCGTCAAGACACAGGTATGGCTGCTGCTGCTGCGCGGCGACCATGACATGAATGAAGTCAAGGTGCGCAAGCTCGAAGGCATGGCAGATTTCCGCTTTGCCACAGTGCCTGAGATTGAAGAACACTTCGGCTGCAAGCCCGGCTACCTCGGCCCTTTGAATTTGCCCAAACCCGTCAAGCTGGTAGCCGACCGCGAAGTCGCTGTCATGGCCGACTGGGTATGCGGTGCCAACGTCGAAGACTTTCACATCACCGGCGTCAACTGGGGCCGCGACCTGCCAGAGCCCGCGCTGGTAGCCGACATCCGCAACGTCGTAGCAGGCGATGCCTCGCCCGACGGCAAGGGCCTGCTGGCCATCGAGCGCGGCATCGAGGTTGGCCATATTTTTTACCTCGGCACCAAATATTCCAAAGCCATGAACGCCACGTTTTTAGACGACAACGGCAAGCCGCAGTTTCTGGAAATGGGTTGCTACGGCATCGGCATCACGCGCCTGCCCGCTGCCGCCATCGAGCAAAACCACGATGTCAAAGGCATCATCTGGCCCGACGCGATTGCGCCCTTCACCATCGTGCTCTGCCCCATCAGCCCTGACCGTTTTGCGGCTGTCAAAGCGGCTGCCGACAAGCTGTATGAAGAGCTGCTGGCTGCAGGCGTTGACGTGATTCTGGACGACCGCAACGAACGCCCAGGTGCCATGTTTGCCGACTGGGAATTGATAGGTGTGCCACACCGCGTGACGATTGGCGACCGCGCGCTCAAGGAAGGTCAGCTCGAGTACCAGCACCGCCGCGATGCAGAATCGACCAAGGTAGATGTTGCTGGGGCGCTAGCCTTCCTGAAAACAAAACTTGGCTTGGCCGCTTGAGAAGGTGAACAATACGATTGGTTTATCAAGGCGCTCTTGCATCCTTGCGCCGCCACTGCTGCTGACCTCGCTTCTGGCACCTGGGCTCGCCAGCGCAGGCGCACAAATAGAAGAGCCGCTGATCGATTCGGTGCGCACCGCATTGAGTTCTGCCATCGCCAACCACGCACCGCCCGTACCCGAGTTCAACGACACAGAAGGCCGACTCAAATACCTGCGCTGGCTGGGCGCCATGAGTGAGCGCTTAAAGAAGAAAAAACCCGAGTGGCAAGTGCGCAAAGAGTTTTTGCAAACCGTCTGGTACGAGAGCAAACGCGCCGGCCTGGACACCACGCTGGTGCTGGGCCTGATCCAGGTTGAAAGCAACTTTCGCAAGTTCGCCGTCAGCCGCGTCGGTGCGCGCGGCTACATGCAGGTGATGCCCTTCTGGACGCGCGCGATTGGCGACGGCGATGCCGGCAAGCTGTTTCATATGCAGACCAACCTGCGCTTTGGCTGCGTGATATTGCGGCACTACCTCGACCGCGAACGCGGTGATCTGTTCATGGGCCTGGGCCGCTACAACGGCTCGCGCGGCAAGGCTGCCTATCCCGACGCAGTGCTGGGCGCGAGAAAGCAGTGGGAGTTTAGGGCACCTCTATAAATTACCGTTCGCCCTGAGCTTGTCGAAGGGTCTGCTCGCTAATTGGTTGTTTTTATTAGATAAAGGCTTCGACCCTTTGACAAGCTCAGGACAGGTCAGGCTCAGCCCGAACGGGGTTCGGTGAATTTATAGAAGTGCCCTATAGTGCAACTACCGCAACACGACCGCCCCACAGGCGGTTCAGTCCAACATGGTTTATCTGCCGCGATTGACGTCTTTGCTTTGTGCTGGCTTTACGGGGCGGCGGATAAACGCTGATTGTTAGCGCCATATAAAGGAGATCGTATGAAAGTTTTTTGGATTTCTTTAATCGCGGGGTTTCTCTTGGCCGGGTGCGCGAACCCCTACGCAATAATGAGGGACGGCAACCGCGCAGCTCTTGCAAAAGTTGATGTCGGGATGAGCAAATCCCAAGTTGAAAGTACGATGGGTTCAAGATCAGCTGAAGGTGACGGCGAACGCTACGAGAACCCATACAAGAGGGAAACCATTCGCGGAACGGACGGTCAGTCACATGATGTACTCTATTACTACACTCAACAAATCGGTGAACGTCCGATTGAGACTGGCTTAACGCCGGTCGTATTTCACGAAGGCCGGGTTATCGGTATCGGCTGGGGTTACTTGGACGGAATAGCGGGTGCATCAACAACAACTATCCGTCGACGCTAACCCGGCGCTCCAACATGCGAACCCCATTCAGCCTCCAACAGCGCAGCTACTATCCGTGGCTATTCCTACTTCTCGTACTCGCCGCGAACGGAGCGGCCTACCTACTACTACCAACGAACCTGTCGCCGGAAGCCCACTTGTCCATCACGGGCGCCGTCGCAGCCTTAGTTCACTTCCTTTACTCGCAGCACAACCACAATACTGAGCGGTTCATTGGTCTGTTTCGTGACTTCAACGCCCAGTACGACAAACTCAACGATCGACTGAACACGCTACTGCTCAAAGACGGAAATCTCATGCTCGAGGCTGCGGACAAGCAATTGCTGTACGACTACTTCAACCTCTGCGCCGAAGAGTACATGTTCTTCAAGTCAGGGTACATTGATACCGAGGTTTGGCAGTCATGGCTGAAGGGAATGAAGTACTTCGCCTCCAACGCCGAAGTACGTCGCGTGTGGAGCGAAGAACTTGAGTCTGCGTCCTACTATGGCTTCTCACTTGCGCTCATCGACGCCGCGTCCAACGAATAAGCAACTGTCTTAAAAGTCAAGCATTTTCGACCTCCCTGGTGTGCAGATTTTCGTTCCATGGCGTGCCTGATTTGACGCTGGCATTCAACCTAGAAGCCGCAGTTGACCGCTTGCATCCGCTGGCAAGGCCGCATGGGCGCAGTCCTTTGGGGTGTGGGCTGCCGATCTTATCCGACAATCTACATCATGTTGGGCATAATCGAGCGAGAGGCGAAAATTAATGGATTTCGAATGGCACGACCTGAAAGCTGCGAGCAATGTTGGTAAGCATGCTGTGTCTTTCGACGAGGCAGCATCAGTGTTTCTCGATCAGCTAGCAGTGACCGGCTCAGACCCGGATCATTCCGTCGGCGAGGCCCGTTACATCACATTCGGATTGTCTAGTCTCGGACGGCTGCTTGCGGTCTCACATACCTATCGTCCAGGGGGCATTCGGATCATCAGTACGCGGCGCGTAACACGTTCAGAAAGGAAACTTTATGAGGAAGATTGAAAGCACAATGCGGGCAGAGTACAAGAGAACCGACTTTGTGAAATTGGAGCGCGGAAAGTTTTTCAAAGAAGTTTCCAAGGGCACGTCAGTAGCGCTGATTGATCCAAAATTGGCCAAAGCATTTCCTACGTCGGACGCGGTCAACGAGGCTCTTCGCGGCCTGCTGCTGCTCGCTGACGAAACAGCCCGCATAACGGGTCGCTCAAGCCGGACGCCGCGCAAGCGCGTCGCCGCGTAGCTTCAGGAAAAGCATAGGGTCAGGAAAAGCATAGGGTCAGGTTTTGCTGATTCGTAGGGTGGGCACTGCCCACGCTGGCTTCATGAATGGGGCCAAGTCGGGGATTACTGCTCGCTAAGTGGTTGTTTTATTAGATAAAGGCTTCGACAGGCTCAGCCCGAACGGGGTTTGGTGAATTTATAGAAGTGCCCATAGCAGCCAAGTCACCCGAAATACCCTCAATCAACTTGACTGGTGGCACCGACAAAGCCGCGCTCTTGCGAAAACCAGGCCAGCACGGGGATGGCGCCCGGCAGCACAGGCTGCACCGTGACGGGCAGCGACTGCCAGGCAAACGACTGGCTTTCGCGCATGTGCAGCTCGCCCGTCCACTCGAACACCTTGCAGAAGTTGAGCCGCACCAGCGCATGCGGGTAGTCAACCAGCTCGGTCTTCCATGAGTGTGCTTGCACGATGGTGATGCCGATTTCTTCTTGCAACTCGCGGCGCAGCGCCTGGCTTACGCTCTCGCCGGCTTCCAGCTTGCCGCCCGGGAACTCCCAATAGCCTGCGTAGACTTTGCCTGCGGGGCGCGAGGTGAGAAGGAAGTCGCCGTTGGGCCGAATCAGCACGCCTACCGCTACATCGACTACTTTGCGATCCTTACCGTTGCTAGCCTCTTCACGCGGGCGCTCTGCGTCGGCTACGAGTACCTGCACCGTCATTGCGTCAGCCTTAAGACTGTTTTCCGACGTAGTCTCTGGCGAACTGATAAGCCACACGACCGCTACGTGAGCCGCGCTCAAGTGCCCACACCAGCGATGCCGGGCGGGCAGCAGCGATGGCTGCAGCATCAACGCCAAATGACGACAGCCATTGGGTGGTAATCGTCAGGTATTCATCCTGTGTGAACGGGTAAAAACTGATCCACAAACCAAAACGCTCAGCGAGTGAGTTTTTTTCTTCAACCGCCTCGCCGGGGTGTACCTCACCGTCTTCGTTGTGGGTGTAGCTCAGGTTATCGGCCATTTTTTGCGGCAGCAAATGGCGACGGTTGCTGGTGGCGTAGATCACCACGTTGGGCGATGCGGCTGATATCGAGCCATCAAGAATCGACTTGAGTGCTTTATAGCCCGGCTCGCCGTCTTCAAAGCCCAGGTCATCGCAAAAGACAATGAATTTTTCCCTCAAGCTTGACACCACATCCACGATGTCGGGCAAGTCAACCAGGTCGGCTTTGTCAACCTCGATCAGGCGCAAGCCGCGCGCTGAGTATTCATTTAAACAAGCCTTGATGAGTGACGACTTGCCGGTGCCGCGTGCGCCCGTCAGCAGCACGTTATTGGCCAGTTTGCCGTTTACAAATTGCTCGGTATTGCGCCTGATTTTTTCTTTTTGATCGTCGATTTCTTTCAGGTCACTCAAGTCCATCGCGCCGACGTGGTGTACCGGTTCAAGCGCGCCATGACCAGTGCTGCGCTTGCGGTAGCGATAGGCCACCGAGGCGCTCCAGTCGGGTGCAGTGAGCGGCTGCGGCAGCACGGACTCGATACGGGTCATCAAGGACTCAAACCGCGCCATCACTTTTTCAAATTGTTCGTTCATATTCAGCTTCTGTAATCGGCGTTGATCTTCACGTAGTCATAAGACAAATCACAAGTCCAGACCGTATCCGCTGCGGCTCCACGGCCCAGCACCACGCGCACCGTGATCTCGCTCTGCTTCATCACACGCTGGCCATCGGCCTCGACGTAGCCCACATGCCTGCCGCCGTTTTTGGCGACCAGCACGTCGTCAAGGTACAAATCAATTTTGGTTTGATCCAAGTCATCAATGCCTGCGTAACCCACGGCAGCGAGGATGCGGCCAAGATTTGGGTCACTGGCAAAAAAGGCGGTTTTAACTAAGGGCGAATGCGCGATGGCATAGGCCACTTTGCGGCACTCGTCGCCCGTTTTGCCGCCTTCAACTGCGATGGTGATGAACTTGGTTGCGCCTTCGCCATCGCGGACTATGGCCTGCGCGAGCGACTTTGCAATGTCCATCATGGCTGCGCGCAGGGTTTTGCCGTCAGCGCTGTCCAGCGATGTGATGGGCGCGTGCTGTGCCTTGTTGCTGGCAATCACCACAAACGAATCATTGGTTGACGTATCACCATCAACGGTGACGCGATTGAACGAGCCTTCAGCCAGCTCTTTTGCCAGCTGCGGCATCACGCCCTGTGCCACACAGGCATCGGTCGCCAAAAAGCCCAGCATGGTCGCCATGTTAGGACGTATCATGCCCGCGCCTTTGCTGATGCCGGTGATGGTGATTGGCTGGCCACCCAGTTGGATACGTTTCGAGAACGCCTTGGCCACCGTGTCGGTGGTCAGAATAGCTTCGGCAGCGTTGGCCCAGTTGTCTTCTTTAGCATCCGCAATGGCTGCAGGCAGGCCAGCAGCGATGCGGTCATGCGGCAGCGGCTCCATGATGACACCGGTAGAAAACGGCAGGATTTGCTCGGGTGCCAGATTCAGTTCACGGGCCAGCGCAATGCAGGTAGAGAGTGCGCGATGCAGCCCGTCTTCGCCCGTGCCAGCATTGGCATTTCCGGTGTTGATGACCATGGCGCGAATACCAAAGCTCTGGCCAGCATTTTTGGCCAGGTGTTCGCGGCAAAGCTGCACGGGCGCGGCACAAAAACGGTTTTGTGTGAACACCGCACCAACCGATGCGCCTGCGTCTAACAGCATGACCGCCAGATCTTTGCGATGGGCCTTACGTATGCCCGCCTCGGTAATGCCCCAACGCACACCGGGCACAGGGTAAAGGTCAGCTGCAGGCGTGGCTACGAGATTGACGGGCATGTTTTCCTGACATTAGTTCAGCTTGCCGTGGCATTGCTTGAATTTTTTACCCGATCCGCAAGGGCAACGCTCGTTGCGGCCCACGCGTGGCACGGCGCCGGCCGGCAAGGCCTGCTTGTAGCGCTGCGATTCTTCGCCAACGGTGGTTTCCACTTCGCCGGTTGCGGTCGGCGCCGTGTAGGTCACGTTGGAAATTCTCTCCGCCCGGTCTTCCATTTCCTCGGCCGCCTGCCCGAGTTGCTCACCCGACTGGATCTTGACCGTCATCAGGGTTTTAGTGACATCGTTTTTCACACTGTCAAGCAACTGGCCAAACAGCTCGAAGGCTTCGCGCTTGTATTCCTGCTTGGGCTGCTTTTGCGCATAGCCGCGCAGGTGAATGCCCTTGCGCAGGTAGTCGAGCGAACTTAAATGTTCACGCCAGTGCGTGTCTATGCTTTGCAGCAGCACGATGCGCTCAAACTGTAAAAAGTTTTCTTCACCAATTTTGTCCAGCTTGTCGGCAAAGGCCGCGTTGGCTGCGGCAATCACTTTTTCAAGAATGTCTTCGTCGGTGATGG
This sequence comes from Polaromonas sp., assembly GCA_038902795.1. Lineage (GTDB taxonomy): Bacteria > Pseudomonadota > Gammaproteobacteria > Burkholderiales > Burkholderiaceae_C > Polaromonas. The sequence continues at coordinate 71,607 of JBCKNJ010000002.1, forward strand.
CGGCTGCGTTTTCCAGCTCTTTGGTCAATGGCACATCAATCTGCCATTCGTCCAGCAATACTTTTTGCAGGCCTGCAATGTCCCACTGCTCTTCAACACTTTCAACCGGCACGTACTGCCGTGTCAGGTCGGTAAAGCAGCCTTCGCGCAGCGACTCGATCTGCCCCTTCAGGCTGGCCGCTTCCATGATGTCGTTGCGCTGCTGGTAAATCACCTTGCGCTGGTCGTTGGCCACGTCGTCGTATTCAAGCAGTTGCTTGCGAATGTCAAAATTGCGCGCCTCAACCTTGCGCTGGGCTGATTCAATGCTGCGCGTCACGATGCCGGCTTCAATGGCCTCGCCATCGGGCATCTTCAGCCGCTCCATGATGGCCTTGACACGATCACCCGCAAAAATACGCATCAGCGGGTCGTCAAGGCTTAAGAAAAAGCGCGATGAACCAGGGTCACCCTGACGGCCAGAGCGGCCACGCAACTGGTTGTCGATGCGGCGTGACTCATGGCGCTCAGTAGCGATGATGCGCAGGCCACCCAGGGCCTTGACCTGCTCGTGTTCTTGCGCCCACTGGCTGCGTAGCTTGGCGATTTGCGCGTCTTTCGCGCCGGCGTCCAGTGACTCATCAGACTCGACCGCTTCGATCATTTTTTCAATACTACCGCCCAGCACAATGTCAGTGCCGCGACCCGCCATGTTGGTGGCAATCGTGATGACTTTCAAGCGCCCGGCTTGCGCCACGATGTCGGCCTCACGCGCATGTTGCTTGGCGTTAAGCACCTGGTGCGGGAGCTTTTCTTTCTCCAGCAGCTGAGCGATGATCTCGGAGTTTTCAATCGATGTGGTGCCGACCAGCACTGGCTGGCCGCGCTCGTAACAGTCGCGAATGTCCTTGATGGCCGCTTCGTATTTCTCGCGCGTGGTCTTGTAGACACGATCCAACTGGTCTTCACGCCGGCTCGGGCGGTTCGGCGGGATGACGCTGGTCTCCAGGCCATAAATTTCAGAGAACTCATAGGCTTCGGTGTCAGCCGTGCCGGTCATCCCGGCCAGCTTGCCGTAGAGGCGGAAATAGTTCTGAAAGGTGATGGATGCCAATGTCTGGTTTTCTGCCTGAATCGGCACGCCTTCCTTGGCTTCAACAGCCTGATGCAGGCCTTCACTCCAGCGGCGACCGATCATTAAACGGCCCGTGAATTCATCGACGATGACGACTGCAGGCGAGCCGTCTTCGCCTTTTTGCACCACATAGTGCTGGTCGCGGTGGTACAGGTGGTTGGCGCGCAGTGCTGCATACAAGTGATGCATCAACTGGATATTGGCCGGGTCATACAGCGTGGCACCCTCGGGAATCAGAGCGAGGTTGAACAATATGCGCTCGGCATTTTCATGGCCCTGCTCGGTCAGAAACACCTGCTGGGTTTTTTCGTCGAGCGTGAAGTCGCCTGGTTTGGTCACGCCTTCGCCGGTGCGCGGGTCAGCTTCGCCTTCCTGGCGCGTGAGCAGTGGCACAACCTTGTTCATGGCCACATACATGTCGGTATGGTCTTCGGCCTGGCCGCTGATGATGAGCGGCGTACGGGCTTCGTCGATCAGGATCGAGTCCACCTCATCGACAATGGCGTAGTTCAGGCCGCGCTGCACCCGGTCTGCCACTTCATAGACCATGTTGTCGCGCAGGTAGTCAAAGCCGTATTCGTTGTTGGTGCCGTAGATGATGTCGCACTGGTAGGCGGCCTGCTTTTCTTCGCGCGACATGGTGGGCAGATTGATGCCAACTGTCAAGCCTAGATAGTTGTAGAGCTTGCCCATCCAGAGTGCATCGCGATTGGCGAGGTAGTCATTGACCGTCACCACATGCACGCTCTTGCCAGTCAGGGCATTGAGGTAAACCGGCAGGGTCGCCGTGAGCGTTTTGCCCTCGCCAGTACCCATCTCGGAAATCTTGCGGTTGTGTAGCGTCATGCCGCCCAGCATCTGCACATCAAAGTGGCGCATCTTCATCACGCGCTTGCAGCCCTCGCGAACGACTGCAAACGCCTCAGGAAGAATGGCATCAAGGGTTTCGCCTGCCGCTACGCGATCAATGAACTCCCGGGTTTTGGCGCGCAATTGAGATTCGTCGAGCTTTTCATACTGCGGCTCCAGCGCATTGATGCGCTCTATGGTTTTGCGGTAACTTTTAAGCAGCCTGTCATTGCGGCTGCCGAAGATTTTGGTCAGTATGCTGGAGGCCATAAATGCGAGGCCGCGTTGCAACCCCCGTGAGTTGGCAATGCGGCCGAAATCCCTTCATTGATACGGACTTAGGTGTGGGCGCTGTCGGTTAGTTCAAGCGTGCGCAAACCTCTGATTTTACCTGCTACGGGGCAGTTATTTTTGGCACTTATTTTGGGCGCGGCAATTGTGTACCCGCCGATGACAGCGTCGAGGTGCGGGAAGATGCAAGCTGATTGGCCGGCATTTTTTGCCCTGCCATGAGGAATTTTTGCGGGTTCTGAAAAACGCCGTGCACCAGCACTTCAAAGTGCAGATGCGAGCCTGTCGAACGCCCTGTGGTGCCGACTTCGGCTATTTTTTGCCCGCGCTTGACCAGATCGCCTTTTTTGACAAACACCCTAGAAGCATGGGCGTAGCGCGTGACCAGATCATTGCCGTGGTCAATTTCGACCATGTTCCCATAGGCGGACTGGTATTCCTGCACCAGCACAACACCGCCAGCAGCAGCCACGATGGGCGTGCCCTGCCGCGAAGGAAAGTCCAGCCCCGTATGCAGCGCCGACTGCCCGTTGACAGGGTCGATGCGCCAGCCGAACGATGAACCCAGAGTACCGCCCGCTACGGGCTGCTGCGTAGGCAGCATGAGCTTTTTGATTTTCTGGTCAAAAAGGCGCGACTCTATGACGGTCATCAGGTCAACCCGCTGGTCTGTCAGCTTGTCGAGATCAGCCAGCGTGGCCTGCAGTTCTTCCATCGTCAGGGATCGGCTGCCGACTAGTGCGCCACCGCTACCCATGCTGGATTTGATGTCGCTCGGATTGAGGCCCGCCAGACCCGAAACGCGCTCACCCAGGCTTTCAAGCTGCACCATCTTGGCCTGCATCTCGCCAAGCCGCTTGGCCATCACGTCGAGGTTTTCGCGCATGAAGCGGTCGCGTTGCTCGAACTCGTCTTTGACCACCAGCTTGATCAGTGAGCCGACCACAGGCCAGCCCTCACGCGCGCCCTTCAAAAACACCCAGTGGTACAAACCGGCAGCCACCACCATCAAGGCAAAGGCCGCTACAAAACCTGCAACCACCAGTTTGGTACCGCTTAAATATATAGCCCGACTTTTGGCCAGCCAGGCATCTGTGATGATTAAATGCACTTGTCGTCCTCATTAAAAGCCTAGCATAGACAGGCTGGCATCGCATCTCGTTAACCAGAAATTTTATCCTGCCAAAAAGGCATCTTTCGTGACCTCTTCGCGAACCATTACTGCCCCCATCACTGCCCATCAGGCAGTTGAAAACTCGCCGACCCTTGGACACCTGACCGGGCTGCTCAAGGAGTCCAGCGCCCGACTTGCTGCCATTGAGTCACTGATTCCCGAAACCCTGCGCCCTGCTGTCAAAGCTGGCCCGATTGATGGCGAAACCTGGTGCCTGCTGGTTCAGGGAAACGCCGCAGCAGCCAAAGTCCGCCAACTCATTCCCCGCATTCAATCTCGTCTTTTGCAGGAAGGGTGGAAGGGTACATCAATTCGGCTGAAGATACTAATAGCCAAAAAGTAGTACTGGACGGATGCACCGAAGCCACGGCTTGAAAAAAATGGTGCCGATTATCGGAATCGAACTGATGACCTACCGCTTACAAGGCGGTTGCTCTACCAACTGAGCTAAATCGGCACAAAAACTATTTTACTTGACGGATTATTTAATTCGCCTATTTGACCCGCTTGAGTGAGGGCCGCCCAGCCTGCTTCGGTTTCGGCGGCTCTGGAGGCTCCAGGTCACCATCACCCGAGCTGGCGCGGCCTTCGGTAGGAACCAGTTGCACGATTTTGCTGTCAGCAGCGTGTACGCCCGGCCCGGTTGCCGAGGGCAGCGCTGATACAGCGGACGACGGCGTGACGGGTATGCCACCGACTGCCGAGACCACGCTTGAGAAGCCTTGCGGACTGTCTGAAGAAGTCGCCAGCGGGAAAGCCATGCCCTGCCCGTTCTCGCGTGCGTAAATCGCAATCACGCGACCAATCGGCACCATGATGTCTCTGGCACTGCCTGCAAACCTGGCCTTGAACTCGATGAAGTCATTGCCCAGCTTGAGCGATGAGGTCGCATCAAAACTGATATTGAGCACGATCTCGTTGTTCTTGACGTATTCGCGCGGCACCTGCACCGTCTCGTCAACCGCCACCGCCACATAGGGCGTGAGGCCATTGTCGGTACACCATTCGTACAAGGCTCTAACCAGGTACGGACGGGTTGACGTGGAGTCCAGCGCGTTCATCAATACAGCCGAAATTGATTACTTGCGCATCACTTTTTCAGAAGGCGTGAGTGCTTCAATGTATGCTGGACGCGAAAAAATACGCTCGGCATATTTGAGCAGCGGTGCCGCATTTTTTGACAGATCGATGTCGTAATAGTCCAGGCGCCAGAGCAGCGGTGCAATCGCCACGTCGAGCATCGAGAAGTTGTCACCCAGCAGGAACTTGTTTTTCAGAAAAATCGGCGCCAGTTGCGTCAGCCGGTCGCGAATGTGCGAACGGGCTTTTCCCAGCGCCTTTTCGTTGCCTTTGGACGCGCGCGCTTCCAGCGTGTTGACGTGGACGAACAGCTCTTTCTCGAAGTTCAGCAAAAACAGGCGGACGCGGGCACGGTCAACCGGGTCGCCGGGCATCAGTTGCGGGTGGGGAAAGCGCTCGTCAATGTATTCATTGATGATGTTCGACTCGTAAAGAATCAGGTCGCGCTCGACCAGAATCGGCACCTGACCGTAGGGGTTCATGATGTTGATGTCTTCGGGCTTGTTGTACAAGTCCACGTCACGGATTTCGAAGTCCATGCCTTTTTCAAACAACACAAAACGGCAGCGATGCGAAAATGGGCAGGTCGTGCCTGAATAAAGGACCATCATGGTACGGAACTCCTGAATGCAAAGGAGTGTATACGTTGCAGAATCCACTCCAGAAGGTGCCGGAAGCTTGGCCCCGGCGAAAAAATTACTTGATGTCTTTCCAGAACGCAGCGTTCAGATGCCAGGTGACAAAGGTCAGCAGAAGAAGAAACAGCAACACTCAGACACCGACCCTGACGCGGATGTTCTGTGCGGGCTCACCCATCCATTGCAGATACCCGACGAGATCGCCTATGGCCTGGTCGTACTGCAAGGCAGACATGGTGCCGGGCGTGACCTGCTGCCAGCCCTTGAAGATCGCGACCTATAGCAGGGTGCCAGTCCAAGCGTCCGAGGTTTCGCCCCTTTTCGGCACGCGATAACCCCGCGCAACGAAAAGGGGCGATTCGCTGAGCCGCTTGCAAAAAATCGGAGTTTTGCAAGCGGCTCGTCTACAAGGCATATTCCGCGCTGACTGAGTAGCAGAAAACAGATCAGCGAAATATATCAATACTTGCATAAAAAGTGTCCAACTAACGCTGAGACTTGCCCCCTGAATAGAGGGTCATCATGGCGCGGCTCACACTTGTATCAGGTGGCTGCGGCGCATCGTGCGCCGCACCAGCATGAAACCGGCGGCGGCCACTGCCGCGCTGACTACGAGGGTGGCCAGCACTGGCATGGTGCCAGTGCCGTTGATGCCGGAAATCCAGGTGTAGCGTTCAAACAGCGTGCCCACCACGATACAGGCAGCCACTGCCAGGATGGCGGGCGGCGAGTGGCGCGGCGCCGGGAAGGCCAGCACCGTGAACGGGATGACAAACTTGAGCGCGATCATGGACCACCACAGCACGCTGTAGTCACCGTCCTGCATAGCCATCACGCGATCTACTTCGTTTGGCAGGTTGCCATACCAGATGACCAGGTATTGCGCAAAGAAGGTGTACACCCACAACAGGGTGAACGCCAGCATCATCTGCGCGAGGTAGTTGTAGACATAGTCCTCGATCTGGCGCACCAGCTTATCGCGCGTGTTCAGCACATAGATCCAGATCACCAGGAAGGCGAGGAACATGCCGAAATTGCTGATGAAGTGCTGCATGCCGTAGACCGCGCTGTGCCACGAGGGAACCAGGGTCATCTCGAAGTCCCACGCCAGCATGGTGCCGTATAGCACGAAGGTGTAGGGAATCCAGGTGGCGATGCGGTGGAAGCGCGCCTTGTCTTCCTCGCTACGCTCGCTCACTTCCTGCCGCTGGATGAATACCCAGTAGATGGCCATCACCGCCAGCATGCCCAGCACTTGGCGCGCCACCAGGAAAGTGTAGTTGTGCCAAGCGGGCAGAGGGTACTCATGCCCGGCGGGTGCATTCAACCACGGGAAGGTGTTGGAGCCGCCCACCAGCAGGACCAGCAGCAACACGAACGCGAGCGGGAACAGCGCGTACAGCGCGGCCGCCAACTGGCGTATCTCGCGGTGCCATTTGGCACCCACCAGATGCAGCACTGCGCACAGCGCGACACCGCTCAGCGCAAGGTAAAGCACCACCAAAAAGTTGACCGTCAGGACCGACCAATCGCTATAAGAAAACATTGCTGCGCTCTCTCTATTTGGCTGCTGGCGCCATGGCCTTGGCAGGTTGCGCCTGGTTCAGGCCATGGCGGATGTAGTTGACCACATGCCAGCGTTCGGTGGCAGACAAGTCGTTCGCAAAGGACGGCATCACCGCGCCACTGAATGTCATGTAGCCCCAAATATAGCCATCAGGCATGGTAGTCAGGCGCTCCGCCGTAAGATCGAAGGGCCTGAGCGCCAGCTTCGCGCCAACCAGACCGTCTCCCTTACCCGATGGTCCATGGCAAGCCACACAGTAAATTTCGAACAGTTTGATGCCGCTCGCGACAGATTTTTTATCGGCAGGAATCGGATTGGCGGTTTTAATCGCCGCCGCGCGATCTTTCACCAGGGCGGTGGTACCCGGAACCGGCACCGAACGCTTGGGGAACGCTTTCATGCCGGGATTGTTCGGGTCAACGCTCTCCTGCGGCTTGATGCTGATCTGGTTCGCCATGTCATCCGACCACGGCCATGCGTGCGCCAGCATGGGCGCCAACAGCAATGCGACTGCCAAGGATAGTTTTTTCATTTCCCTGCCTCTTCCTGAATCTCCAATGCCTGATACTTGGTGAACACCGCCTTGAGCGCGGCCAGCGCCCGCTCGTCGCCTTTCACCAAGACGCCAATCTGGTCTTGCGACACCTTGGCGCTGTATAGCGGCGAGCGTTTTGCCGGCAAGCCTGCGCCGATCAGGAAGCCCAGCACGGTGATCAAGATGCCACCCAGAATGAACAGCAAGTAGGCCAGCACGAAGTTGGGGGGGAGCGGCACGATCGGCTGGCCAGCCTTCATCTGCGCAAAGAAGTTGGCCTGCGCGCCCGCAATCAGGAAGAAACCGAGCAGACCGCCCAGGATCGATCCGGCCAGGGTGTACCACTGCACGTACACCGGCTTGTCGCCCAGCAGCGCCGCCGCTTCGGGATGCTCGATGGGCGACTCGAGGACCAGGTCGTCAATGTCGAACCCCTTGATGTCAGCCGCGCGCAATTCGGTAATCGCGGCTTCGGCCTCATCAAAGCTGTTGAACAGGGCAAGTAAGTGACGTTGGCTCATCAGTGCGCTCCCTTCGCGGCAAGTTCATTCTTCGGCGCCCGGCTGCGGTGATACACCATTTCCTTGACTTCATACATGGAAACGAAGGGGAACATCTTGCAGAACACCATGAACAGCAGGATGAACCCGCCGAAGCTGCCGAACACGATGCCCCACTGCACGAAGCTTGGCCATTGGTCGTGATCCCAAACCCACGGGTAGTAACCTTGCGAGAGGGTCGGCGCGATGATCATCCAGCGTTCCAGCCACATGCCCAGATTGAGCAGCAGCGACACCACGAACAGCACCGGGATGTGGGTCTGCAAGCGCTTGAAGGCGAGCAGCAGCGGCACGACTGAGCCGCAGAAAAGCATCGCCCACCAGAACGGTGCATAAATACCGGTGGCCTTAAAAATCAACACATCCTTGGCTGCTTGGTCATGCCCATACCACACCGAGGCGAACTCGATCAGGTTGAGATAAGTCCACACCATCGCGATGGCAAAGGTCAGGCGCGCCACTCTCTTCAGGATAGGCAGCGTCATGTACTCCTCGAACTTGAACACATAGCGCAGGATGATGAACAGCGTGATGATCGCCGCACAGCCTGAATACAAGGCACCCGCCACGAAATACGGCGGGAAGGAAGTGACGTGCCAGCCCGGTTGCAGCGACATGGCGAAGTCGGAGGCGACGATGGAGTGCACCGACACCGCCAGCGGAATTATGAAGCACGCCAGCGTCAGGTAGGTCACGCGGAAGTTACGCCATTGGCGGGCGGTGCCTTCCCAGCCCAGCGCCAGCCAGCTGTACAGCTTCTTGCGCCAGCCCGCGCGCATGTGGTCGCGGCAGATCGCCAGATCCGGAATCATGCCGATGTACAGAAAGATCACGGAAGCGCTCAAATAGGTGAAGATCGCAACCAAATCCCACAGCAGCGGGGACTGGAAGCTGGGCCACAACCCACGCACATCCGGATACGGTATCGCGTAGTAGAACACCCACACGCGCCCCAGGTGCACCAGCACCAGCAGACCGGCTATCATCAGCGAGAAGGTAGTCATCGCCTCGGCGAAACGGAAGATCGGCTTGCGCCAGTCGGCGTGCATCAGGAGCAAAATCGCCGACAGCAAGGTGCCGGAGTGGCTCATGCCAATCCAGAAAATGAAGGTGACGATGTACAACTCCCACACCATGGAGTTGTTCGTATTGGCAACCCCCATGCCGGTGCGGTACTGGTAAATCCAACAGCCCATCGCCACGCCTATCATGGCGAGCGCAATAAATATAATCACCCAGTACAGCTTTCTGGGCGCTTCCAAACTTTTGAGCACATCCTGGTTGATCTGTGCCCAGGCTAGGTCTTCGCGGATATCTTGCGTCATGCTCTAAATCTCTTCCCTTGTGCCTTAGATCGCGCTTTCGCGCACCTGCTCCAGATACATCACCGACGGATAAGTGCGCAGCTCTTCCAGGACGCGGTAGCCGCGCAGCTTGATGGTTTCTTCGGCGGCATCCTTGGCCTGCTTATCCTTGCCCAATACGACTAGCTGCTTCAACCATTGCTTGCCGACCGTGGCTTCCGGATCAACCAGATTGCCAAAAGTAATAGCGCCCGTCGGACAAGCTTGCTGGCAGGCGGTCTGTACTTCACCATCACGCACAAGACGCCCTTCGTTGCGGGCATTGCTCTTGGCGGCGGTCGTGCGCTGCACGCAGAACGTACATTTTTCCATCACGCCCTTGCCGCGCACGGTCACGTCGGGGTTGAGCTGCTGGTTCATCGGCTCCGGCCACACGTTTTCGGTGCTCGGGTAATCGAACCAGTTGAAGTAGCGCACTTTGTACGGGCAGTTGGCGTTGCAGTAACGCGAACCGATGCAGCGGTTGTAAATCTGCGAGTTCAGGCCGTCCTCAGTGTGGTTGGTGGCGGCGACCGGACACACCGCTTCGCACGGTGCGGCCTCGCAATGCTGGCACATCATGGGCAGGAATTGTGCGCCCCGATCGGCGAATTCGTGGCCGTCGTCATGCCAGTAACGCTCGATACGTATCCAATGGTGTGACTGGCCGTTCGCGAATTTTTCCTTGCCTACTACAGGCAAGTTATTTTCAGCGTAACAGGCCACGCTACAGGCATTGCAGCCGGTGCAGGAATCCATATCTATGCTCATCGCCCATTTGTATTCCTTATGCGGCTGATCCTCCGACGGATGCCTATGGCGTAATTTAGACCAATTTTCCAATAAGTTAGTAATAGCCACTTCACACCTCTTTTGTAAGATTCACTGTATCAGACGGCATCCTGACGGCAATTTTCCTGCCCGCCTGACCGCCGCCGGCCGGACCTTCATCTTTGACTACCTTGACACGCTGCCCAGTCTTGCTGACTTTCACGCGCGTCTCGTTGATTGCCAATTCGCCGGTTGCCTGATCGAACACCGGATCGAGAATTTTGAAGGCGTTGACGCCGACATCCTTGGCGTAACGACCCATCGCCTCATGGCCATAGCCCAGCGGCATCGAAATCGCATCCGGATGGATGCCGGGGAAAATATAGGCTTGCGTCTTGAGCGTGCCGCTCCTGGACGCCACTTCGACGATGTCGCCTTCCACGATGCCCAGTTTGGCGGCGGTCTGGGGATGCATCTCGACCCAGCTATCCCACACAATAGTAGTCAGCGGATCGGGCGACTCCTGCAACCACGGCTGATTGGCATGGCGACCATCGCGCATGTTGGCGGTGACTGCCGGTATCAGGTGCAGCGGATATGCGCTGTCTTGCACAAATGGGGCGGGCAATACCAGGCCGGCGGTAGTTGCCTTGCCGAAAAGGGTGGCAGAAAGCTTGCCGTGTGCGTTCGGCCACTTGATCAAACACTTGCTCAGGGTTTCGCTCCAGAAGGTGTCGTCGTCCGCGCTCGCACCGCCCAGCGCGGCCTTGTTCTGCACCACTGCGCTGCGCAAGTAGGCATAAAAATCTTCGTAATCCTTGTACTCGTCGGGGCGGCGTTGTTTGAGCAAGGCAAGCAGGATGTCGCCCATGCCGCGCGTACCGGGGTACAGCTTTTCCATCATCGGTTGCTGGATGTTCAGTTGCGCACCATCGGCCATATATTCCGGCACCGCGCTACCCCAGTCTTCCAGCGCGGAATCCAGCGGCAGCACCAGATCGGCCTCTACCGCGGTTTCGTCCATGTAGTGCGCGAACACCACCTTGAACGATACCTTTTTCAGGCTCTCCCGCAGCTTCATGGAAGCGGGCGCGGTAAACACCGGGTTGGCACCATAGCTGAACAACACCTTGATATTGCCTTGCGCCATGCTGTCGTTGAGCGCCTGTAACGCATAGCGGTTACCGCTGGTCGGCGCGATCTGCGGGAACGGCACACTGGCCGGGAATTCCAGCGTCTTGCCGACGTTGCCCAGCACCTGGTTCAGCAGCGCGATCGCCGCAGCGTTCTGCGAGCCGTGCGCGTAACCTTCGGCAGCGCTACCGGCTATGACCAGGCTGGGCGTGCGCTCCTTCAACAAAGCGGTCAGCTTGGCGATCTGTTCGGCGGAAATGCCGGTATCCTGGCTCACGCGCTCGGTCGTGTAATCTTGCGCCACCGCAGCGGCATTCGCCGGTATCGCCATGCCTGCCGTACCCAGCGCGTTGATCAGACCCAGCGCGAAGATACCCTCGGTGCCGGGGCGGATGGCCAGCCAGCGATCCGCGTTGGCACCGGTCAGCGTCATCTTGGATTCGACCTGCACCAGCACCCCGCGCCCCTCAGGGCGAGTGCCCTTACGGAACTGCGCATACTGCTGCGAAAAATGTACCGGCGACACCCACGCGCCGAGGAAATCCGCGCCAAAGGAAACAACCACTTTGGCCTTGTCCAGACGTAAACGCGGCATGGCCACGCCGTACGCCTTCTGGTTGGCGGCGCGCACCACCGAGGGCGAGACCGCCTCGTAAGCATAGTGATTGGTGGAACCCAGCGCTTCGAGATAATTTTTCAGCAGCACTTTGACATGGCCGCTGATACCGCCAGTCAGGAAGGCGACTTCTTTGCCCTGCACGCCACTGAGCTTCTCGTTGATAAGGGACAGCGCCTTTTCCCAGGTGATGGTCTCGCCCTGGTCGCCATTGCGCAGCAGCGGTTCGCGCAGGCGGTCCGGGTTGTAATGCGCCTGCACTCCAGCCTGCCCCAAACCGCACAGCTTGCCGCGGTTGATGGATGAAGCGGGGTTGCCTTCCAGCTTCAGCACGCGGCCTTCGCGCACTCGCCCCATGATGCTGCAACCGGCATCGCACTGCGCGCAGCTCGAATTGAAATACACACTGATGCCGGGGATGGCGTACTCCGGCATGTCGACATAGGAAGTCACAATCTCCCGGCCGTCCTCGATCGAGGTGATACCGCACCCGCTCAACGCGACCGCCGCACCGCTCCAGCCCAACACCTTCAGAAAATCCCGCCGAACAAAACCGTTTTCACTCATCGTTGAACCCTCTTGGAAATCTTTATCTTGTGGACGCGCCGCTCACTTATGGCACGCCGTGCAATCGTGCGGGCCCTTGGAAGTCTTCCCGCCTATTGAACTATCCAGCGCATGATCCTTCCGGTGGCAATCCACACAGGAGGCCATGGAGAGCGACTTGGTGCGGCGCGCGACTGTCATCGTCTTCACGTCGCCGTGGCAATGGGCACATACTGCCTGCACCGGCTGGCCCTGCTGGAACACGAAACGCTGGATGTGGCGCTCGTGGCTGAAACGCACAAAGTCCGGCAGATCATGCACCTTCTTCCAGGGTATCGGCCGCTTGGCTTGCCAATATTCAAACAATTTCTTGATGCGCGGCGTTTCCCTCACCGACGGGATGCTCTTGTGGCAGTCGATGCATTTGTTCAACGGCGGGATGCCCGCCACGTCGCTGCGACGCGCGGCAGAGTGGCAGTACATGCAGTTGATCTGCATGCCGCCTTTGGCGGCGTCACCGGCGTGGCGGTCATGCGGAAACTCGATGGGCTGGTCGATTTTTGGGCCCAAATCGTCAGCGCTGGTAAGGGGCTGCGCCGCAGTGGCAGCGAACAACCCGGCAAGCAGAACGGCCAAACGTAAAAAACGGTGCATCCTAAGTGGCTCCCCCAACAAACAATTAGTCATTTTTATAAATAGCCATTCTTAATTCTCAGCCCGTCTCGAACAAGCATTCTGATTATTTCAGAATCCTGTTTTCCATTGTACTTCAAATGCCGAAACTGCTTATTTTCCGGGCTCGTCTCGCCGTTTTTTCCTCACTTTATCGTATTGTCACGCCCTTTGCGCTGCGCTGGACACACCTATCCTGTCAAAGTCAAAGACCCGATGGCGAATCAGCGTCTCGACCCGGCACAAGTTGCGCGCCAGATTCATCATCCCGATGCCCACCGCCGCATGCGCCATAAATCAATGGGGTCAGACTCGATTGATTTTTCCGCCGCATTACTCGGTGCTTCGCGCAAAGCCGTGTTGGCGGCGTGCAAGGCAGCTCCGTGCTTCACCAGTAGATCATCCAGCAGTCCGGCGGCTTCATCCAGCAGCGCATCCTTCGCCGTGGAAAAACGCAACAAAAAATCTTTGCGACGCGGGTGGTAGGGCGTCCATTGCCATGCCAGATAATTCTCGTTAGTTTTAAAACCCGCTGTCTGTAAAGTGTCGTGCAGCGTATGGATGGTGTTGAGCCGGGTCAGCTCCAGCGTGGGCGCAGCACTCCACATCAGGCCGTAGTAAATGCGCAGGGTGTCACCCAGAGATTGCTGTTCCAGCATGGGGCGCAGGTAGAGCGTTTGTTTTTGTGCGGGCTGCAGGTGCACACCCACCAGACATTCCGCGGCATTGCAGTCTTCGTCCGCCGCAGCCCACATCCGCAACGTCGCCTCATCCATCCGTCCGGCCGTGGTTTCCACACGCCATGACGGCGCACCCGCTGCGATGCGATCGCGCAAGGCCGGCCAAAAAGTATTATTTAATTTCTGGCGCGTGCCATCTACCTGATCGGCCACACTGAGCGCCAGCGGCAGGTTTTCCGTCTGCGCGAAAAATTCCAGCACGGCTTGTTCTTCGTTCATGCTCCTACCCCAGAATATAAAAAGTTAAGTGACTATGAACAATTTTGCGAGCAGCCGCTACGCGGCTTGCCTACTCAAACCTCTTCAGCTTGGTGTATTTGTAGCTGGTGGATCGCGGGCATCTTGCCCGCATGTGGGCGAGATGCCCACGATCCTGAACTTATGCTAACTACGCCACATTATGGGGGCCAACCCGGGATTGTAACGGAGCGCGAAGTGCGTTTTTCAAGCTGCTGCGGACCCTCTCCGACAGGCAGACTGTGGCATCGCACGCCGCCTGCCGTGTGCCCCAAGCCTTTTTAGTTTGTCATTCCGGGTGGGCAGGCCAACTGCGTCTGACAGCTCACGCCGACAACTGGCGCGCCATGCGGATGGCCGCGATCAGGCTGGACGCGTCGGCCTTGCCGCTGCCGGCGATGTCAAAAGCCGTGCCGTGGTCCGGGCTGGTGCGCACCAGCGGCAGGCCGAGCGTGACGTTAACGCCCTGCTTCACACCCAGATACTTGACCGGAATCAGCCCCTGGTCGTGGTACATCGCCACCACCACATCGAACTCGCCCGGCTTGCCAGCAATATCGCGTGCCCGCATGAAGACGGTGTCGGGCGCGAAGGGGCCGCTCACGTCCAGACCTTCAGCCCGGGCGGCAGCTATGGCCGGGGCGATGATGGTTTGCTCCTCCACGCCAAACAGCCCACCCTCGCCTGCGTGGGGGTTGAGCCCGGCCACGCCAATGCGCGGTGCACGCCCCAGGCTGGCGCTGAGTGCGGCATGCGTGATGCGCAGGGTTTGCAGCACGCTGTCAAACGTCACCGCCTCAATCGCCTGGCGCAGCGACATGTGAATGCTGACTAGCACGGTTTTTAGCTCGTCATTGGCCAGCATCATGCGCACCGGCACTTCGCTCACAGGCTTGTTCAAAAACGTAGCCGCTTCAAATTGCAGCATTTCGGTGTGTCCGGGAAAGCGGGCCGCCCAGCCGCCAGCAGCGGCCAGGGCTTCTTTGTGGATAGGCGCAGTCACCATGGCTGCCGCTTCGCCTGCAAGCACCGCACGGGCGGCCCAAACGATGCAATCTGCCGCTGCCTGCCCTGCCTTAGCACTCACCAGCCCAATAGGTACGGGCCATATCGACGAAAGAAGCTCACATTTTTGTAGCACCGGAATGCAGTTGGGTGGCAGGCTATTGGCCGACTCCAGATCCTCAAGCAGCACCACAGGCAAGGCCAAGGGGTCAGCCACCAGGCCAGCGGCGCGGCGCAATGTGGCCACATCGCCCACCACCACACAGCCCAGCATGTCATCCGGCGAGTTTCGATAAGCCCTGGCAATGATTTCAGGGCCAATGCCAGCGGCATCGCCCATGGTGATGAGGATTGGCTTGTTCATGTTCTTCAAGCCGGATTGTCGATGTCGATAAATTCATGCGCCAAACCAAACTGGCTAGCCACATGCGCCGCCACGGCGGGCGCGCCGTAGCGCTCTGACGCATGATGGCCGCAGGCGATGAAGGCCACACCCATCTCGCGTGCATAGTGCGCTTGCGGCTCCGAGATTTCACCCGTGATGAAAGCATCGGCACCTGCGGCAATGGCGGCTTCAAAATAACCTTGTGCGCCACCGCTGCACCACGCTATGTTTTTAATAGCATGCCGTGTGCGTATTTGTTGGGCTACAGCCGTTATTTCACGTCCTAGAGCACGTTTTACAGTGCTTTCAAGCGCGCGCAGACTTTCAAAGCTGCCACCATCTTCTTTGCCGCCCATCCACCCGAGGTTTTGCTCGCCAAAGCGCCCTGCCACCCCTTCATGCGCGGCCAAACCCAGCTTCAAGCCAAGCTGTGCGTTGTTGCCCAGCGTGGGGTGCGCGTCCAGCGGCAGGTGGTAGGCGAACAGGTTGATGTCGTGCTGGAGCAGCAAGGCCAGGCGCTGCTTCATCCAGCCTGTGACTGCGCCGCTTTGCCCGCGCCAGAACAGGCCGTGATGAACAAAAATCGCGTCGGCCTGCGCGGCGACGGCGGCTTCAATCAGCGCCAGACTGGCCGTGACACCCGAGACGATTTTACGCACCTCGGGCTTGCCTTCAACCTGCAGGCCGTTCGGGCCGTAGTCTTTAAAGCGTTCGGGTTGTAGCAGCGTATCAAACGCGGCTAGCAACTCGCCTCTAGACGGCTGCCGCGCTGGGCCGCCCCGAGCAAAGCCAGCCCCCTCGGGGGGCAGCGAACCACACGCAGTGGGGAGCGTGGGGGTCATATCCGTCACGGTAAAAAGCCTTCGACCGACAAATAGCGCTCACCCGTGTCGTAGTTAAAGCCCAGCACCGTGCTACCTGCGGGAATGTCCACCAGCTTTTGCGCAATCCGGTCCTTGATCGAGCCGCCGGGGTTGCTGCGTTCGGACTTGATGTAAATCTGGTGCGACTGGCAGGCCGCACCAAAGATGCGGTTGATGCGAATGTGCGGGGTGTTGCCAATAGTGGCGAGAACGCTTTGAGCTTTCATGGCGGTTTCCTGATGTAGTGTGGGCTGCTTTTAAATTATCGCTTTTTGCGGTCATGCAAAGTCGGTACTTGCTCCAAGGGCAAACTAGACGAAAATCTCCTAAGCCCATAACCCGCTTTCAACTTTATCCCTACACCCCCTTACATGCGCAAACTCTGGCTTTTGTTTTCCCAATCCGTGACTGTGTTTGTGGCGGCGTACTTTGTCGTCGCGACCCTCAAGCCCGAGTGGCTGGATCGCAGGCCAAGCCTGGGTTCGGTGTCGGTCATTGAAGCGCCCGCAGGCAACGTGCAGCGCAGTGCTGGGCCGATGGGCAGCTTCAGCTCGGCGGTAAAAATTGCGTCGGCGGCCGTGGTCAGCATCAACACCAGCAAGGCAGCTGCTAAAAACCCACAGGCTGATGACCCCTGGTTCAGGTTCTTCTTTGGCGACCAGGGTGGCCAGAGCGAGCCGCAGGTTGGCCTGGGCAGCGGTGTCATCATCAGCGCCAGCGGCTACATCCTCACCAACAACCATGTGGTCGAAGGCGCAGACGAGATCGAAGTCATCTTGAACGACGGCCGCAAAGCCAAAGCCAAAGTCATAGGTACCGACCCCGAGACCGACCTGGCCATCCTGAAAATCGAGCTCGACAAGCTGCCGGTCATCGTGCTGGGCAACTCGGATGCACTGCTGGTCGGCGACCCGGTGCTGGCCATCGGCAATCCGTTCGGCGTCGGGCAAACCGTCACCAGCGGCATTGTCAGCGCGCTGGGCCGCAACCAGCTTGGCATCAACACGTTTGAAAACTTCATTCAAACCGACGCAGCCATCAACCCCGGCAACTCGGGTGGTGCGCTGGTTGATGTGAACGGCCACCTGATGGGCATCAACACTGCGATTTATTCGCGCTCGGGTGGTTCCATGGGCATTGGCTTTGCCATCCCCGTATCAACGGCCAAGCAGGTGCTGGAGGCCATTGTCAAAGACGGCCAGGTCACACGCGGCTGGATAGGCGTAGAGCCGCAAGATCTGAACGCCGAGCTGGCCGAGACCTTCAATGTCAAAACAAAAAGCGGTGTCATCATCACCGGCGTACTGCAAAACGGCCCGGCTGCGCAGGCGGGCATACGGCCCGGCGACGTGATCACAGCAGTCAACGGCAAGGCAGTGGGTAATGTGACGGAGTTGCTGGGTGCAGTGGCAGCCCTCAAGCCCGGTGTAGCCGCGCCCCTAACGGTGCTGCGCAAAGACAGCAAAACTGACATTGCCGTCACGCCCGGCAAGCGGCAAAGGCCAAAGGTGGCGCGCGGGCCAGAGCGTTGAGGTGAGTGGATTGCTATCTAAATAGTAGCTGGTCACGCCCGTTTTGATTGGGCCACATAGGTAATTGGAGTCTGACCCTAATTGTTCTGACCCTAATTGTTCAGATTAGGATGCGCGAGCCGGAAGGCGACCAGGGTCACATCACCATTACCTGCGCGCCCAAGCTGGCGTTGCAACGACAATTCGAAGGTGCGCACGTGCTTTGGTCGGACGCTGCAAACGTCGGCTACGAATTAGTACCCTGTCTGCCCGGCGCGCTCAAGGCTTGCGGCGCTGGCTTGGCTCGGACAGCACGCGCACGATGACACCGAAGTTAACGCCGTTTTCGCTCAGATAGGCCGCCGCGTACGCTACGCCATGCGTGCGCTGCAATTCAATACCGGTTTCAACGATATGCGCGGTGACCAGATCGAGTCTCATTTTTCAGTACTCCTCGAAAAGACACCAAGTGTCAGTCCTGTCGCCCGGACTAGCGACGGTGCAATCCATGCTGGATGGTACTGCACCGCGACGCGCAGGCCAATATGAATTTCCTCCCCGCACGCGAAAAAGAATTGAAAAGAATTGGGGTCAGACTCCAATTAGCTCAGCTCCTCTTCAGTCTGGGTGTGTAAAGGGCTCTATTTTTTTTCAACTCCACGGCCAGCAAACGACTGATCAAGCGGGGAAAAGCGCCTCATATCTGATCAAAGAATTGGGGTCAAAAGAATTGGGGTCAGACTCCAATTAGCTCGCAGACGCTCAGTTCTGGTAACTGGTGTCGATGCGGTCCAGCTTGCGCAGCAGCGCCGGCCAGACAAACGAGCCGCCCATGCCGCCGCTGCGCATATAGACCGCCGCGCTGTCGTCGCCGGCGTAGATCTCTTCGCCAAAATGAATCAACTCGCCGCCGGCTTGCGCGCTGAGCTGGATCTGGCAGGTGCTTTCCAGGCGGTACATGTTCATGAACGCGTCGGCAATGGTCTTGCCCACCGTCAGCAGGCCATGGTTGCGCAGCACCAGATGCCTGGCGCTGCCGAGGTCTTTCTGCAGGCGCGGCTTTTCGTCGTCGCGGAAAGCCACGCCCTCGTAGTCGTGGTACGCCAGCGAGGCCAGCACAAAGGCCGACTGCTGCGAGATCGGCAAAATGCCGCACTTTTGCGCGCTGACTGCGACGCCCGCCCGCGTGTGGGTATGCATCACGCACCCCATGTCGTTGCGCGCCTCGTGCACCGCGCTGTGAATCACAAAGCCGGCCGGATTCACCGGGTAGGGCGAGTCAATCACCTTGTTGCACTGTTGATCGATCTTGACCAGCGAAGACGCGGTGATTTCGTCAAACATCAGGCCATAGGGATTGATCAGAAAGTGGTGCTCCGGCCCGGGCACCCGCGCGCTGATGTGGGTAAAGACCAGATCGCTCCAGCCGTAAAGCGCCACCAGGCGGTAGCAGGCGGCCAGGTCAACCCGCAGCTGCCATTCTTCGGCGCTAACAACTTCTTTGAGAGAGGGAATGTTCATGGGAGTCTTAAAAAAAATGAGGTGAGCTGACTTTAAGCGAACTTGTCGCCGGCCGCTGTCGCCCGGTTACCGCGGCCGGACCATGCGGAACAACTACTCCGGCCCGATGGTGAAATAGTCCCCCGGCCCGCCGCCGCGCAGCAAAAATTGGGGTCAGATTCCAAATTCGTCTGTCCGATTTCGGACAGGCTATGCTGCGGCGCTTTGCGTCGCTACGAAATTGGAATCTGACCCCAAATTTTGCGCCGTCTTTCAGCAGCGCTTTGGCAATATGCACGGCCACCACCTCGCCCAGCACCAGCCAGGTCTGGACCTTGTCGCCGCTGGCCCCTTCGAGCTGCAGTAACAATTAGGGTCAGACTCCAATTACCTATGTGGCCCAATCAAAACGAGCGTAACCAGCTACTATTTATATAGCAACCCACTCACCGCAACGCTCCGCCCCACGCGCCACTTTTGGCCTTTGGCGGTCTTCGTGCAGTTCGCCGATCCGGCGATGCGCGCGCGCCTGTTCGCCAACATCAAGCGCTGCCTCAAGCCCGGCGGCACACTCGTGCTGCAGGGCTACACGCCCAGGCAGATCGACTACAAGACCGGTGGACCAGCGCAGCTTTCGCACCTCTACACCGAGGCGCTGCTACGCGAGGCCTTTGCCGATTTTGAACTGGTTCACCTGCGCGACTATGAGGCGGAGCTGACCGAAGGCGACCGCCACCATGGCCGCTCAGCGCTAATCGGTCTCGTCTCCCGGCGCAGATAAATCAGCCCATAGGGGTGGCATTCCTACGCAGGCGACCCGACAGCGAAGCTTTACTTGGTCGCGTCTTTGACAGCTTCCTTGGCGTCGCCGTAGGCCTTCTGGGCATCGCCCGCAACCTTTGCGAATACGCTACCCCTGGTGTGTCGCGAAAACAAAAAATGCTTAATGCGACAGAACCAAATCTTCAGTGTTTTGGTTCAGTTTCCCCGGACTTTGCCGCGTTCTGTGCATGGCCGTACATGAGCTTCATGAACAAAATGGCCAGCGCCAAAGTCAGCGTGACCACGTTGGCCACCACGATGGGCCAGGCGCGCAGCAGCAGCCCGTAAGCCAGCCACAGCGCCACACCTGCGGTGAACAGGCTGTACATGCCGAGCGACACACCGCTGACATCGCGCGTCCTGAAGCTGTGCCAGGCCTGCGGCAAAAAGCTCACCGTGGTTAGGCAG
>JBCKNJ010000003.1:0-71088 GCA_038902795.1 Polaromonas sp.
TCCCGCCCAACTTGCGCCCGCTCTGGAGGCCTACGCCAACGTATTGCGCGGCCTGAACCCACAGTTTGCCGAGACCGGCGATGCGGCTCACCTGAAAATCTACCCCGGCTCACCCTTCATAGCCCAACAATTTTTGAGTGGCCGCGACAAGCTCAAGCTGTTTGAACTGCACCCCACTGACTTCAAATCACTGACTGGCAACATCGAGCAGCTCGGCGTGGGCCGCCAGGTGTCGGTTTCGTGTGAAGACGGTTTTGAGGTGCTGAAAACCTTTTTGCCGCCACCCTCCCGCCGCGCGCTGGTGCTGTGTGACCCAAGCTACGAAATCAAGTCCGATTACCCGCGCGTTGTGGCCTGCATGACCGATGCCGTCAAACGTTTTGCCACCGGCACCTATGTGGTCTGGTACCCGATCATTCCGCGCCCCGAAGCCCACGATTTGCCGCGCAAGCTCAAAACCCTGGCGACCAGGGCGGGCCGCCCCTGGCTCAACGCCACGCTGACGGTCAAGTCCAGCAAGCTCACCACCGACGAGGCCGGCGACGTCAAGCGCCCCGGCCTGCCGGCCAGCGGCATGTTTGTGATCAACCCGCCGCACACGCTCAAGGCCGAGTTGCAGGCAGCGCTGCCGCAAATGGTGGCGCGCCTGGGGCAGGACCGCAATGCCGGCTTCACGCTGGACCACGGCGGCTGAGAGGGACTGCTGCGGCCGACAGATGGATCCGCACCGCACTTACCAGCCAAGCCGCTTGCAAATTTCCAGCGTCGCCTGCGACTGGTTCAGGGTGTAAAAATGAATGCCTGGCACACCCGCCGTGCAGAGCTGGTCACACAGGTCGGTGACCACGTCCAGGCCAAAGCTCTTGATCGATGCCGTGTCGTCGCCAAAGCCCTGCAGGCGCAGGCGGATCCAGCGCGGAATTTCGGCGCCGCAGGCATCGCTAAAACGCATGATCTGTGTCGAGCTGGTGATGGGCATGATGCCGGGTACCACGGGCACGTCTACGCCCAGCTTTGCTGCGTCGTCTACAAAGCGGAAGTAAGCGTCGCTGTTAAAAAAATATTGCGTGATGGTGGAGTTGGCACCCACCTTGACCTTGCGCACATAGGCTTGCAGGTCTGCGTCCGCCGACTTGGCCTGTGGATGGATTTCAGGATAGGCCGCGACTTCAATGTGAAAGGCATCACCGGTCTCGGCTCGGATAAATTCAACCAGATCGCTGGCGTAATGAAACTCGCCGCCCAAGCCGTAGCCGCTGGGCAAATCACCACGCAAAGCGACCAAGCGCTTAACGCCCATCAGTTGCAGCGTGGCGAGTTGCTGGCGCACGATGGCCTTGGTTGCGCCTACGCATGATAAATGGCTTGCAGCATCAACACCTTCGGCCAGAATTTCGCTCACTGCCGCAAAGGTACCTGCTTGCGTCGAGCCACCCGCGCCAAAAGTGACCGAGCAGAACTCGGGTTTGAGCGCATACAACTGCTGACGAACGGCGCGCAGTTTGACTGCACCTTCGGGGGTTTTGGTGGGGAAAAATTCGAAGCTGATGGGCAATTGATTCGTGTTCATTCAGCAGCATCCTCATCAATGGTCTTTTTACTTTTTTTGGACTTGGCGCGCGCCGGGCCGTGCTGGCCGACGTGGGCTTCTTCTGAGTCTTCATGCGCCGCATGCCGCGCGCGTTGCTCGCTGCGCAGTGTACGCTTGGGTAGATTGCGCGCTGGTGCGGCCACCAGCGGCTGGTCTTCGCCTTCTACGTTGTGGCCTTTTTGCGCATGAATAAAAAACTCGCGGCTACCGTCGCCACCTGCAATTGGTGAGTCCATCCAGCCCAGCACTTTAAGGCCAAGCCCCGCGCAGGTGTCACGCAGGCGCTTTTCAACAAACTCAAACAATGCGGGCTCACGCACAATGCCGCCCTTACCGATTTGACCGGGCTGCAATTCAAACTGCGGTTTGACCAGCATCAGCAAATGGCCGTCGGCCTTCAGCAGGCGCGCAACAGCTGGCAGCACCAGCGTTAAAGAGATGAAAGACAAATCGCCGGTTAAAAAATCAAACAGCGGACTGAAACCATCATCGCCCCTGTCTTCGTCGTCATCGCCCCTATCCTCGTCGCGAGCTTCATCATCAAGCTGCACCGCACGCGCATAGTGCTCGGCCAGATCATCAACCGTGAGCGAGCGCGCATTCACGCCTTCAATGCAGACCACACGCGCATCACCGCGCATGGTCGCGTGCAACTGGCCGTGACCCACATCAATACCCACCACCTTGGCGGCACCATGC
Source organism: Polaromonas sp. (assembly GCA_038902795.1). Classification (GTDB taxonomy): domain Bacteria; phylum Pseudomonadota; class Gammaproteobacteria; order Burkholderiales; family Burkholderiaceae_C; genus Polaromonas. Next base: position 2,291 of record JBCKNJ010000003.1, read on the forward strand.
TGCAACAGGCAATCGGTAAAGCCGCCGGTGGACTGGCCGATATCGAGGCAGCGCAGGCCGTTGATGTGTACGCCGGAGAGCTTCAAAGCACCTTCAAGCTTCAGCCCGCCGCGCGAAATGTATTTGGCCTCGGTGTTGTCCAGCATCTGCAGCTCGGCTGCGTCAGGTACCTCATCACCGTTTTTGACAACGCGCTTCCACGCGGGCGCCACATCGCCCTCTACCAGCACGCGCCATTGCACGCTAGACGCAATCAGGCGCTGGGCCTGGGAGCGGGTGGTGGCAAAGCCGTGTTCGACGAGGAATAAGTCAGCGCGCATGTGTTTTTCTATTAGCTCTTATCCCCTCGCCCTTTGGGAGAGGGAGTAAGCCCAAAGACCTTCAATAACGGTACGTATTCGCCTTGTAGGGGCCTGCTTTCGACACACCAATATACGCGGCTTGTTCATCACTCAGTTCGGTCAGCATAGCGCCGACTTTCTTCAGGTGCAAGCGCGCGACTTTTTCGTCCAAGTGTTTTGGCAGCACATAGACCTTACCGACTTCATATTCAGCCTGCTTGGTGAAGAGTTCGATCTGTGCAATCGTCTGATTGGCAAAGCTCGACGACATCACGAAGCTCGGGTGGCCGGTGCCGCAACCGAGGTTGACCAGGCGGCCTTTGGCCAGCAGGATGATGCGCTTGCCGTCCGGGAAAATCACGTGGTCAACTTGCGGCTTGATCTCTTCCCACTGGCATTTTTCCAGAGAAGCCACGTCGATTTCATTGTCGAAGTGGCCTATGTTGCAGACAATGGCCTGGTCTTTCATCTTTGCCATGTGCTCGTAGGTGATGACGTTTTTGTTGCCGGTGGCAGACACGAAAATATCGCACTTGTCAGCAGCGTATTCCATCGTCACCACCTTGTAGCCTTCCATCGCGGCTTGCAGCGCGTTGATCGGGTCAATCTCAGTCACCCAGACTTGTGCGCTCAGGGCGCGCAGTGCTTGTGCCGAACCCTTGCCGACGTCGCCGTAGCCAGCCACCACAGCCACCTTGCCAGCAATCATCACGTCGGTAGCGCGCTTGATGGCGTCCACCAGTGACTCGCGGCAGCCGTAGAGGTTGTCGAACTTGCTCTTGGTAACTGAATCATTCACGTTGATGGCGCGCAGGGCCAACGTGCCCTTGGCCGACATTTCGTTCAAACGCAGCACGCCGGTGGTGGTTTCTTCGGTCACGCCGATGATGCACTGAAGGCGGCGGCTGTACCAGGTCGGGTCAATCGCCAGCTTGGCCTTGATGGCGTTGAATAGGCAGATTTCTTCTTCGCTGCCGGGTTTAGAGATCACCGATGCGTCGGTTTCCGCCTTGGTGCCCAGGTGCATCAACAGCGTGGCGTCGCCGCCGTCGTCCAAAATCATGTTGGGGCCTTCTTCGGGCGTGCCTTTGGCGCCGCTGAACTCAAAAATGCGATGCGTGTAGTCCCAGTAATCGGCCAGCGTTTCGCCCTTGATGGCAAACACCGGCGTGCCCTTGGCGGCAATCGCGGCAGCGGCGTGGTCCTGCGTCGAGAAGATGTTGCACGAGGCCCAGCGCACGTCGGCGCCCAGCGCCTGCAGCGTCTCGATCAGCACCCCGGTCTGGATCGTCATGTGCAACGAGCCGGTGATGCGCGCACCCTTGAGCGGCTGGGCTTTGGCGAATTCTTCGCGAATCGCCATCAGGCCGGGCATCTCGGTCTGGGCAATGTTCAGCTCTTTGCGGCCCCAAGCGGCAAGCGACAGGTCGGCAATGATGTAATCGGCGGTAGGTTTAAGAACGGCGCTCATGGTGACTCCAAAACAGGCTTTTAAAAACCACTGCGGGGGTCAACTCACCTCACAGCACAGTGGGTGAGCGCGGTTGGGAAGCAGAGTCGGCGGGCACCCTGGTGTCCGAGCCTCACTCGCCTTCTGACCGGGTCAGTGTGTGGCGGGCTGCATCGCTCCTCGAACGTTCGCTATTCTATACGGCTCGCCCTGTCAAGGCGAAAATACTGACCTGACCCCAAGTTTTACGTATCTACGAGGTGTTCCCGCTGATCTGCCCCTGCTTTGCATGTCGTTTGTGCCGATGGGCGGAAAAACCTTGGGAATTCAGGTCACCACATCAAGGAAAGCACTATCTCTTGAGGACGCTTTTCGGCGGCATACTTGACCTCATGCGGTTGAATTTCCGTAGTAACTATTTAGATTTCTGGGGAAACATAATGAACATATTCGAGAGCCGTTTCAACCCACTGATATGGTTTATGGCATTAGTACTGGCCGCTGTTGTGTCCGGAACTACCGCGTTTGCCGCCCCGGCACCGACATTTTCTGCCACAGCCAGCGGCACAACCAGCAACCTTACCCTGACTGCCAGCCTGAGTATTGGCGACGCGGATGCGGGTGGTCTGAACGGCAACGTTTATCTCGCCGCCAATACTGGCAGCGCATGGTTTGTGCACAACGGGTCTAGCTGGGTATCGTGGAGCGGCGGATTGCTGCCGGTCTATGCTGTCGGGCTACTGGCTAATCGAAGCATTGAGGTGGTGCGCAACGCAAACTTGTCGGCTTACGGCGGGACTCAGATATACGTGGGCTATGGTCTGAGCGAAAGCGACATGTTGGCGAACCGCAAGTATGGCTTGGTATACACTGTTGTCGGGAGTACATAGACTGGTGGTTGTTGAAGCTCCCGCCGGGGTAGGGCTGCGCTATTTCGCAGATCGGCACCCCGCTTGTGCCCAATGGGGCAAAAATTCTTGGCGAGTCAGCCTGCCGTCTAAGGGTAAACACGTTTTCTGAGGACGCGATACGGTGAGAGACTTGGGCTCATGCAGTTAGAATTTCTATTCGTTCAACGATGTTGAATGAGAATGAGCTACTTGTCAACGCTTGTAAAACGGCGATATGGCCATTGCGGCTACCTTACAAGAGGGGTTACGAACATGATTGTTGTCGATCCGGAGCTGGGAGTGGGGAATTCAGGAACCTTGAGTGACGACCAAATTGTCACTCGACCGGCACAACACAGGCGAGTTTTCCTGGCCTCATTGGGTGCTGGTGCCGCGACCGTCGCAGTGGTTGGACTTGGCGCATGCGCAACAAGATCGGGCAGTAGCACCGGATCGCGTCGGGACGACAGTGATCCGAGGGATCCTGACAGCAGCAAAGTCGGCAAGCCGGGCCTCTACAGCGGGCCTAATTTCGCGGGGGTATTCAATGCTAGGGTCGGCCTGCCGGTTGATTGGGGTTCGACCGCGAATTGTCGCGGACCTGATGGCCGTTCGGCCACCTGGAATTTCGATCATTTGGAAGTGGTGCAGCCTGGCGGTGGTCTTCCGCCTGGACTTCGCATCGAAAATCGCCGGATCGTCGGCATACCAACGCGTGCCGGGACTTGGAATCTTCGGCTCCGGTTTGCGGGAATCAAGTGCAACAATTCAAGTTACAACGATGAAATACAGACGATGCAAATCATCACCGAGGGAAGTTCAGCTCCCAGTTCGGTCCGATGACCAGCGTATCAGCTACGGATGATTGCAAATTACGTGGTTGGCCCTCATTGCCCGATACGCAGCCATGCAGGAATTGTTGGTGCTATATTCGAACGGCGCATCGCAAATATAAGGGGCCTTCAGCATGATTGCCGACTCGTTTATCTACTTATGGGGAAGTGACGCACAGCAGGCCTCGTCGGGTGGAAATATCCGGATCCGCATCGAAGGCCTTCCGAAGCACACTAACGCTGGAACCGTACGGAAAGGAGGTCACCTCATGCACACGTGGCTTACCCCAGCCCGAATCATCGCAATCACCGCCCTGACGATGACGATGCTCTTGCCGTCATCGGCACTCGCCGTGCGAAATGCGGCCGAGTTTGCCGCCATGTGTCGAGCGCAGGGTTTGTCCGCTCTGTTTCATCCCCCTCGCTGTGTTTCCCTCTCAGGCGGCAGCACATCCAGTCGAGGAGGTGGTGGCAGCAGCCCTAATCTTCCAGCCCCGACAGGTCCTACTCCTCAGCAATTGCAGCAGCAAAGCGAGCGGGCGATGCACGATGCGAATGATGGTGGAACGGAGGCCTTCAAGCGTGGTAACTATGCGGATGCGTTACGGTATTTTCAGACGGCGCTTGAGCAGGATCCGGACGACCCGACAGTTCTTGAGAATCTGAGGGCTACACGCACCAAGCTTCGCGAAGAATCGGATCGCCGCGCTGCAGCCTCTCGTGCATCTGTGGCCGCCGCCGCGGCCAGTCCCTCTACCGCACTCGACCAATTACGCTCCGCACAGAGCCATGGTCAGGCCGCAGCGGCGCAGGGCAGCAGCGAAGAAGCGCGCAAGGTGTTTGACACAGTAGGAACTCGCGTATCAGCATCCGCGGGCAGCGCCAACCCGCGTGCCGCGCAGGCACGCATGCAGATACCGCCGGCGCTGGCGAATAACCCGGAAATAAGGCGCTTGCAGACGCAGAGAACCGGCCTTGTCGGGCAATTGCAGAGTCTCGAGCAAAGGTTGGCCACCATTCGCGAGCAGAAATCTCGCTCGCCGGCAGACCGCGGCCAGCTGGAAGTGCAGGAAGCAAAGGCCAAGCAGGACATCTCGAATGTAACCAGCCAGATCGCCGTGGTAGATGTCCAGACGGAAAGCTTCGTCATTAACGTTACGCGCGCGAATTCGACGTCCCCGAAACCGCCGCCCTCTGCCCTCTCGAACTCACAGTGAATACACGATCGTGAAACGGCTTCGATGGCCAGCGTTTTGGTGGGCTTGGGCGTTCCTGTACGCGACGGCGTCCTACGGCCAAATCCCGGATCTGGGCGAGGTGCCGAACAATGTTCCGTCGCCTCAACGCGAGAACCTTGTTCAACAGAGGTCGACGCTTGAAGGGCGGTGGGGCGTGTTACGCTCCAAGGTGGATGGGCACAATCAGAGGTGCAGCAATGTTCCGAAGAATACGGCGCTTGCAACCGAGTGCCGTCAAGTGATGACCGGAATGCAGGGCGAGATCGCGACCTATGTGGAGGCAGTGAAGAGCTTTAATAATCTTGTTTCACAAGCGTCTGCAGAGACATCGGAGGCCTCCAGAGAACAGGACGAATTTGAGCGTATGAATGCCGCCTGGCTGCGCAGGCAACAGGAGTGGATTCGTAGTGCCGTAGAAAGAGATAAGAAGTGGAGAGAGGAAGTTCTCAACTCCATAAGGCAGCTTCGTGTTCCAGAGCCGGCTCATCGACCGACGAAGCTCGCCGATCTTCAATCAGGTGATACTGTTCTACTCGCTCCAGAGGGAATACTGGGGAGCGCCATAAGCGAAGGGGACCGATTTATCAGGGCCGTGGATCATCTTGGAAGGGGAGAAGTATTTAGAGCTGTGGGAACTCAAAGGGAGCCTGTCTCGCATATCGTGACCGTTGTTAAGTCCGTCGGAGGTAACCTGCTATACATGGATCACACTTCGATTGGCACCAGAATTCTCGACAGCAGGGAGTTTCTAAGGAAATACGGGCACCGTGGAATGTACGTTGCCAGGCCGCAGACGGTGGTAGATGGACGGAAGTTGTGGGAAGTTGCCAGAGAAGCGGCGCTACAGCGCAAGTCGGACTTTGGTATTTTGGGAAATAACGCGGTTTGCTCGGAGCGATCTGGAATAGCAATCGCAAAAGCCTCAGGGTTGCTGCTGACGGGCAATAGACTGGGTCCGATCGATATTACGCCGGGCGACTTCTTTGATAACGAAGGTGTCGGAAAATATTTCTTGGTTTCTCCCTTGCAAAGATGAGATGATGGATCCCAATCAGGGGCCACTGCGGCGCTTGTATTTAAGCGCCACGGAACTGGGGACAATGCTTCAAGAAAATGGAGTGGCTTTCCGGGCGGAGCCTGGAACGACGCCGCGGCTTTTGCGCTAAGGGACATCAGCATGTCCGGAGTCGATTCGTCCGCGTTCGGATTAGCCGCTCTTCTCAATCCGGTATCCATTTCCGATTTTTTCCAGGATTACTGGGAAAAACAGCCACTGCTGATCAGCCGCGACGATCGGGATAACTACGCGCGGCTACTGTCCTTGGGGCAGATTGAATCCATAATAAACGAGACGGAACTGCCCGATTCCGCTCTCGACGTAGTAAATGCGAATTCACCGATAGGACGCGGCGATTTCATGACAAATGGATTGATCGACGTACTAAAGGTTTGGCGGCTATTTTCCGAGGGCGCGTCGATTTTGCTACCAGAACTGCAAAAACGCGTGTCGTCGCTCGCGTTTCTTTGCCGAATGCTGGAAGCGGAGTTCAGCGCGCCTTTTCAGACCAACATTTACCTGACGCCACCCGGCGCACAGGGTTTCAAACCGCACTACGATACTCATGATGTATTTCTCCTCCAGGTGGCCGGCTCCAAGGCCTGGACGATAGCCGGCTGCCCGGTGCAGCTTCCGCTTCGAGTCCAGCCATTTGATTCAGGTATGCACGCGATCGGTGAAACGACTTTATTGGCGAATTTGCATGCCGGAGATTTACTGTACATCCCGCGGGGATGGATTCACTACGCCAAGTCGCACGACGAAATCTCTCTTCACATTACATTGGGGGCGCTCTCATACACATGGAGTGATATCGTGGTCGAGGCGATTTCAAACCTTTGCCTGACAGACGCAGAATTCCGGCGCGCGATTCCCGTAGGCTTTGCCAATTCAGTATCCGACAAGACCGCGAGACGCGCGACTTTTGCCAAGCTGCTGTCGCGAATGGTGCAGGTGGATTTGGACGCGGTATTTGATCGCTTCGCCGATGATTTCGTTACTACGCGCCGACCGTTAATGCAGGATCAACTGGCGCAGTTAACGCATACTCAAGTGGTGTCGGTTTCTGACGTGTTTGCCCCACGTCCTGGGGTGATCTACCGGTTGTCGGAAAGCCCGACTGGGCTTCTAATTCGATGTCACGGGAGGGAAATCAGTCTCCCGCGCTCCGCGGGAGCGGCTTCGAGATTTGCCCTCGCTACGCCCCGATACTCGATACATGACTTACCCGGCGGGCTTGATGAGCCAGGAAAGATAGCTCTAATTCAGCGCTTGATTGTCGAAGGGCTGCTGGTTCGAGTGATGCAGCCTTAAAACAACGAGGGCAGCTTCCACTATGGAGTCAGTCTGTCGCCCGCACTCGCAGGCGTAGTTTCATAGGGAGCAACCACCGCCGCCGGCAACCGCCTGATGCCTTAGAGCACCCCCCGAAATGAAGGGGTCAGATACCGTCTTGAAAGTCAAGAGCTAAGGCATTAGTTTTTGCCGGGACTGCAATGGAGATTGTTGTTTCTATCACCTCGGTAGCTTTTTTAGCCCAATTCACATTGAAGGGCTGACGTGTTTTAAGCACCCCAAAGATCAAGTGCATCAGCTTGTGCATTGCCGGGGCATCATGCCTTTGGCTTTTAACCTTTGCGCCATGTCCTTAACTAGCGGGTTGTAACGGATCGCCACCATGCCCGGCATGTACAAAGCCTTGCGCAGACCAGCGTGGCCCCGCTTACTCACAAGGGTGCGGCCTTCTTCGCTGTAGGGGCCGGTGGCCTCCATGCACAAGTGGGCTTGGGCTGGCGTAATACTGTCCTCACTTAGCCAAGCCGCCAAAGCCCTGAACCCTGTTCGGTCGTTGCTGAAGACTTTGTTTCTGACTTTGCCTAAACGCAGCCTAGCCACGTCCAGTTTGAGTTTGGAAACATCGATGCCTACAAAAACATCAGTAGTGCTTTGAGTTGCTGCTTGACAAGCTTCGTTACCATTCATGATCCACCTCGTATGCGGGCTAGCCCGCACAAGGAGGGTGCCCAAGTTACCGTTCGATCTTTGAAGTCGATCAGCGAGCCATGACGCGCCGCGCCAGGTAGCTGCAGGCATCGACCAGCGCTACCAGCGCGATCATGGCCAGCAAAATGGCGCTGGTTTCGGACATCTGGAACAGCCCCATGTGAAAGACCAGCATTTGCCCGAGGCCGCCGGCGCCCACCACGCCGAGCACAGCCGCAGCGCGAATGTTGTTCTCCCAGCGGTACAGCGTGTAGCTCAGCAGTTGCGGCAGCAGTTGCGGCAAGGTGGCGTAAAAAAACACCCGCCCTTCGCCCACGCCACGCAGCCGCAGCGCGAAACCCGGCCCCTCGGGAACGTTTTCAATCGCCTCGGCGAACAGCCGCCCGAGCACGCCCGTCGTGTGCAGCGCCAGCGCCAGCGTGCCGGCCAGCGGGCCGAGACCGGCCGCAATCAGCAGCAGTGCCGCCCACACCAGTTCGGGAATGCTGCGCAGTGCATTGAGCAGCAGCCGCGTGATGCCTTTGAAGCGGGCTTTGTCCTGGGCATGGGTGCGGCTTGCCGGCAGAGCCAGCAGCAGGCCCAGCACGGCTGCAATCAAGGTGCCCAGGGCCGACATGGCCAGGGTTTCCAGCGTGGCCCAGAGCAGCTTTTGCAGAAAAGCGGCCGCGCCGGTGGGATGCATGAGCTCAGCGACAAAACGACCCATTTTGCGCAGCGCATCCAGAGAAAAGAACTGCGCCCATTTCAAATCCAGCGTCCAGAAACTCAGGACCACCAGTACGACGACCCCGGTCACCAGCCAGCAGGCCTTGCAGCGCGCACCAAACAGCGGCGGCGGCAGGCGATAGACCTGGTTGGCCGCAGGTGCAGAGGCTCGCTGATGGTTCATGGCATTGTCCGACCTGCGATCAGCCGAGGGCCTTGCGCAGCCAGGCGCTGGCCTGGTCGGCCAGCCAGACCAGCGCCATGAAGACCAGCAGCATGGTGCTGACCTCGGCACCATTGAACATCTTCATCGAGGCGTCCATCTGCTGCCCAAGGCCACCGGCCCCGACAAAGCCCAGCACGGCAGATGATCGGATGGCGCACTCCCAGCGATAGACGCTGTAGCTGGTCAGCTCAGCCGCGTTTTGCGGCAGCAAGCCATAAAAGAAAGCCTGCAGCCGGCCCGAGCCGTTGCGCAGCAGCGATGCCGTGGCGTGGCTTTCCCCGCTTTCCAGAATCTCACCATAGACCTTGCCGAGCATGCCGCTGTAAGTCAGCGCAATGGCCAGCACACCGGCGGTGGGCCCCAGGCCGACCACGCGCACAAAAATCAGCGCCCAAATCAGCTCGGGCACGCTGCGCAGCAGGATCAAAAGCCAGCGTACCGACTGGCGCAGCAGCGCCGGCATAAGCGCCATGCGCCCGCTCAAGGCAGACACCGACAACACGCGCACCGACAGCAGCGTCAGCGGCAGCGCCAGCACCAGGGCCAGCGCCATGCCGACGGTGGCCATGGCCACCGTGCGCCAGGTTTCGCGCGCGACCAGCCACAAAAATTCCGACTCGACCTTGGGCGGGAAAAAATCGCCCAGGAAATGGAGTGTCGATTTGAGCGTGCCGGGCTCGACCATCACCCAGGGTTTGAATTCGGTCAGCACCAGCGCGGGCCACAGCAGCAGCAGCGCAGCCAGCGCCCAGAAAACGCGGCCGCGCCAGGCCGGGTCGCGCAGCTCGGGGCGCGGGGGCAGGCGGGCAGGCGCGCTGGTCATGGGCGGCGGGCTGATCATGGGCGGCGGGCCGGTCAGCGGCAATGCATGACCGCGGGGGGCGTGAGCGCCGACTGCAGATCGAAGGCCGCGGGCGCCGGTCCGGTGAGCTCATGCAAATGCTGCGCGTACAGCGCTTGCAGGCGCTCCGGCGTCGCCTCGGCAGCGGGCAGGTCAAAAGCCAGCTCGCCGTCGCGCAGGCCGATGATGCGCGGGAAATGTTGCAGCGCCATCTCGACATGATGTAAGGTACAGACCAGGGTGGCGCCGCGCTCGCGTGCCGCCTGCGTCAGGGAAGCAATCGCCTGCTGCCCACGCGTCGGGTCCAGCGCTGACAGCGGTTCATCGACCAGCAGCAGGCTCGCCTCGGTGACCAGCGCCCGGGCCAGTCCGACGCGCTGGCGCTCACCGCCCGACAGCCGGTCCACCCGGGCAAACAGCTTGTCGCTCAAATCAAAGCGTGCCAGGGCAGCGTCAGCCTGGGCAATCGCGGTCGGGTAAAACAGGCTGCGCAGGCTCTGCCACAAACCGATATGCGGCAGGCGACCGGCCAGCACCGAGGTGACGACGCGTTGGCGCGGCGGCAAGGGCGGCACCTGGGGTGCCAAAAACAGCTCGCCGCGCAGAAGCTGCAGCTTGCTGCGCGGCAGCCGCCAGGGGTCGCGCGCGTCCAGCTGCAGGCTGCCGGACGACGGTGGCAGCGCGCAGGCCAGCACATGCAGCAGCGTGGTCTTGCCGGCGCCCGACGGCCCGATCACGGCGATTTGCTCGCCAGCGGCCACCTGCAGTGACAGGCCGCGCAGCGCCGCCGCAGCATCACGTTTTGCCGCAGGATGGCGTGCCGACACCTGATGTAGCTCGATTTTCATAGCAATCCTACTTCAGCAAACCGGCGCTGCGGGCGGCCGTCGCTATGCCCTTGTAGTTGCCTGCCTGGGTCGGGATGTAGCGCGTCGCGCGATTCAGCTCGAGGATTTCCTTGCCCTGCGGAGTAGCCGGGTCAAGATCGATCAAAGCTTTGGTGACCTTCTCGCGCAGGGCAGCGGGCATGTCGGCATGCACGGCCCAGTTGTAGTTGTAGTAGCCGGGCGTGGTGTAGAAGACGTTGACCTTTTTGGTATCGACCCGGTTTTCCTTGACGAACTTGTTCCACACCGTAATGTCCAGCGCGGCGGCCTCGACCTTGCCGCTCATGACCGAGGCAATCGTCGCGTCATGCGCGCCCGAATAAGCCACGCGCTTGAAGTCCTTGTCGGGGTCAATCTTGGCCTGCAGCAAAAAGCTGCGCGGCATCAGGTGGCCGGAGGTGCTGGACGGCGAGCCAAAGCTGACCTGCTTGCCCTTGAGGTCGGCCAGCGTCTTGATGCCCGAGCCGGTTTTGGCAATGAAGACCGACTGGAACTTGGCGTCTTCTTCGCGCTGGGCGATCGGAATGATTTTGCCACCAGAGCGGTTTTGCGCCTGGATAAAGGTGAAGCCGCCGAGCCAGGCCATGTCGATGTTTTTGTTGACCAGCGTCTCGACGGCGGCCGGGTAGTCGCTGACTGGCGTGAACTCGACTTTCATGCCGAGTTTTTGCTCCAGGTATTTGACGATGGGGCCGAACTTGCGCATCTGCTCGGTCGCCACCTCTTCGGGAATCGTCGTCACGCGAAAAACGGCTTGCGCCTGCGACACACCTGAAAAAGCCAGTACCGCGCAGGCAGCCAAGGCCCGGAGGGCGCCGGATCGGGCAAGTTTGAACACGGAAGTCTCCTGAACAGTCAGTGGAAAACGCCAGACGGTATTAAACCCGACAACGAAAACCCTTGCGCCCAACAAGACGCGAGCCCCTGCTACATTGTTTGCCATGCCCGATTCAGCATCCCGCACTTGCGTCGTCATCGTCAGTCCGGCTTTGGCCGATGCCTTTCATTTTTTTCCCAAGCATCGAATCAAATGTCCGAAAACGGCGTGCAGGCGTCCGTGGAGCACGATGTAATTGACTTCGTTCTGATTCAGAACATTCAGCAACCAAGGAGATAGACTGATGAAAATTACTGTGCAAGGAATTCCAAGTGACCATGCAGACTCAATTCGGAAAGGCGGGCCTGATGCCAACCATCAGCCTGCCGTGGTCCGGACCGCGGAAGGGCAAGCCAACCCCTGCCGTCATTGCTTGCAACTCATAGGGACAGGCGACGACAAATTGGTTCTTTCCTATCGGCCGTTTTCCACAATGCATCCTTATGCAGAGACCGGGCCAATTTTCTTGCACATGAAGCCCTGTCAGCGCTACGAGAGCGACGCGCTTCCAGCCTGGTTTGCGTACCTGCAACCGGCAATTATTAGAGGCTACGGACATGACGATTGGATCTTGTACGAGACTGGCAATGTTGTAGCTGGCTCGAGCCTAACCGCTGAATGCAAGAAAATTTTGAATGACGACCGCGTCGCCTATGTTCATATCCGTTCCAAGTTCAACTGCTTTCAGTGTCGTGTAGACCGCGCTTGACAGATCGGACGGGCGTCTGCGTGCGGCGCCTAACGTCCTGCTCTGCGGCGGGCCAGCGCCGACGCTTGATGAGGCAGAGCGCTGGTGGCCCGTCCGCAGCAGCTAGGGGTGTGCGCCCAGCATGGGCGCGAACTTATGGGGTGAAAGTCCCCTGTGGGAGAACCAAATTGGACTCATAGAGAGCAATCTTAACCACTAGCCGACGGCAAGGGCAGGCCCGCGAGGTCTTGTCTGGAGGAAGCCCGAGTGCAAAAGTGCGAGGCGACGAACAGAAACCGCATACAAGGCCAAGCCTGCGGGGCGAGTTGGCACATGACGACAAAGCCCTTTGGTTCAGTGGGCATGGTAAATGCGGCGCTTGCGCATGGAACGTTCGCGTCCTTACCTGGGGAGATCTGCACCGCGTGCGGTGCAATTGGATGATGACAACACCCGGATCGGTTCAACCGGGATACCAAGACCCAAGCGCCGTGGCGAGCTGCCCGCTGCGTGTCGAAGAAAGCGGCAGCAACATCATCCAGAGGTACAGCGCGACTGACAGAAATGTGAGTCGTGACGAGGCAGAAGTCAGCAGACGCCATAGTAGTTGGCCAGGAGTCGGGCCAATGAAGGGCTGAACAATGAGACACAAGGAGCAGACGTGGCCAACTCGAATGCATCACCGAACCCGACCGGGGGAGATGTGCCGGCGCGGGCCACGCACCGAGCCTTGAAACAAGACGAAGTGAAAGCGATCAACCAAGATTTGCTGCAAGCGGTACTGAACAGCGACAACCTGCGCAACGCATGGAAACGGGTAAAGGCCAACAAAGGCGCGCCGGGCATTGACGGCGTGACCATTGAGGAATTTCCCGCCGAATTGCGTGCGCACTGGCCAGAGCTGCATGCACAGATCAAAGAGGGGCGATACCAACCGCAGGCCGTGCGAAGGGTAGAAATACCCAAGCCCGACGGCGGCAAACGAATGCTGGGGATTCCGACCGTGATGGACCGAGTCATCCAGCAGGCTATCGCCCAAGTGCTCACGCCGATATTCGATCCGACCTTCTCGGTATCGAGTTTTGGCTTTCGACCAGGCTGCAACGCACACCAGGCGATTCGCCAGGTTCGCTCCTACGTCAAAGACGGCTACCCTGTCGCCGTGGACATTGACCTTGCCAAGTTCTTCGACACCGTCAACCATGACCTGTTGATGAGCCTGCTGGGCCGCACCATTGGCGACAAACGGTTGCTGGCTTTGATTGGACGCTACCTGCGCGCCGGGGTGCTGGTCGGTGGGCACATAGAACCCAGCGAGGTGGGTACACCCCAAGGGGGGCCACTCTCGCCACTGTTGGCCAATATCCTGCTGCACCAACTTGATCTGGAGTTGGAGCACAGGGGACACCGTTTTGCCCGCTATGCCGATGATTTGATCGTTCTGGTCAAGTCCAAGCGTGCGGGCGAGCGTGTCATGGGCAGTCTGACACGGTATCTGGAGCGCACCCTCAAACTCACGGTCAACCTTGCCAAAAGCAAAGTGGCACCGATGAGCGAATGCAGCTTCCTGGGTTTCACGATCAAGGGCAAGAAGACCCGCTGGACTGAAAAGTCCGAAGCGAACTTCAAGCACCGGATCAAGGAACTGACGGGGAGAAGCTGGGGGGTGTCCATGGAATACCGGCTGCACAAACTGGGGCAGTACCTGCGGGGATGGGTGGGCTACTTTGGTATCAGCCAATACTACCGACCTGTTCCCGAGCTGGACGAGTGGATCAGAAGGCGAATCCGCATGTGCTACTGGAAACGGTGGCGCTGGCCGCGCACGAAGATCAAGAACCTGTTGGCTTTGGGCGTGAGCTTGAAGTCAGCGATCCAGCATGGTGTGAGTAGCAAGAGCTACTGGCACATGGCGCGAACCCCGGTGACACAACAGGCGCTGAACAACACATGGTTGGCAGCGCAGGGACTACTGAGCGTGAAGGATCTGTGGTGCAAGGCCCAGGGCTACACGCCAAAGAAAGCTTCGTCGTGCAAGCCAGCTTGTTGAACCGCCCACTGCGGACCCGCATGGTGGGTGGTGTGGGGGCCGGAGGTTAGAAGCCTCTGGCTACCCGATTAAGGCTCGAATTTCAGTTGGTGCTGAATGTGATCCTTGGACGTCAAGCAAGGACAAATAGTGATCCAAGGTCTTCACTCCTGCTTGCCATCCGCGCGGTCGCGAGCCGGGAGAGAATCGCGAAAGGCGTCAAACGTCTTCCACGCGGGGACTGGTGGCGTGTAGTCAGGCCGCGGTGCGTACACCGAGTGTTCGACAAGTTGCATCTTATGTATGTAGCGAGGGCAGTTCGGAAAGATTTGCGTCGCCGTGATTCGAACAATGAGCACCGACCCAGGGTACTCAGTGCGCAAAGGATCATCCTCGCTAACTTGAGCTGTGCCGTTTACGCGGATTCGCTTGGGGTGCTCGAAGTCCAGGAACAGCAGCCCAACATGGGGATTGACCAGCACGTTGCCCCAAGTTCGGTACATGCCATTACCGTCGTAATCAGGAATAACAAGGGTGCGATCGTCCAGGACGCGCACGAACCCGGGTAGACCACCTTTATAAGAGCAATCAGGATGGCCGTGGGTATCAGCTGTGGCTATGAAAAACATCGGGCAACGCTGAATAAACGCTCGATCCTCGTCGGTAAACGTTGTGCGAACGGTCACCTGCTCCAGGCGGTCAGCTAGGGGGCGCGTCTCACGAGCATCCTGAAGCCGCCGCATTCCATCGTGATACATCGGATCGTCTGCCATCATTCCTCCCGGTAGGTCATAGCGACCGAGCTCTAACGTCCGGCTTCAGGCGCGCGCCGTTTACGGCGCGTCGCCCTGCAAGCCGTTGTTCGGTGGCACACGCACTCTAACGGCGTTGTCCCGAGAGGCAGCAAACGGCCAAAAGCGACATTCGATTTATCGAAAAAAACATGTCATCAGCTTGGGAAGCTTAGCCGGTGACAAACAAGAACCACGCCGAAGCGGGGCGGTGGGATTCTCTGGCAGTTATTTTGTTTTGCGCATGGCCTACTTGGCGCGCTTCCAGACCACTTCGGCGCGTACACCTGTCGTGCCGACGGCAATGCCGTACTTCAACTCATCGCCGGAGATGGTGAAGGCCCGTTTCTGGGCGATGCCATCCCAGTTGGGATAGGTGCTGGCCTCGAGGTGGAACGTGAAAGCCTTGTCCTTCTCGTCCACGGCGTACTTGCCGAAATGCGCGATGCTGCCCGCGACGACGGCCTGATTTTCTTCCGCGGTTCCCTTGGCGCGGTTGTCCGAGGCGAATTTCGGCAGGCTGGCGCGTATAAGGGTGAGCGAATAGCGGCCGTTGGAATCGAATATCAGCGAGCCTCGCGGATCGGACCCGAACTGCGGGGTCTTCTTGCCGGATGCGTCGATGGTGTCGACCGCGACCACCGTCCAGGTTCCGACAAGGTCCTTGGCGCTCTGCGCGGTGGCGTCGCCGGCAGGGACCGCGAGTGCGAGAAGCAGGAGCAAAGTGGTAGCTGCGGTGAGCGTGCTAAGGCGTTTCATGATTTCATCCTTTGAAGATTAATGGGCCATTCCCGAGCAATGAGCGAAAATTGTAACCGTTCTGCCACCGAACGTCGAAGCTGCCCGGCACGCAACACTTGCGCCGGAGGCGCAGCGTTGGGTTGCGTGTCCGTGCCGAGCGACCAGTTAGACCTTCTTCTGGTGTTCAATGCTCTTCCCCTTTATAGATCCACATTGGCTCGGTTTTACCTGCGCGCTTGAACCCCAGCGCGGCGTAGAACTGTATCGCTGCACCGTCAGCCGTAAGCATGAGCTGGTGGAAGTTCCTATAGCGGGTGAGCAAAGCCTCCATCATTTTGCGTCCAAGCCCTTGCCGGTGAAAACGGGGATGCACTAGTAAATGTGGAAAGTAGACGACCAACGTGCCATCCGAAATAGCGTTTCCCAGGCCCGCCAACTCCCCCCCAACGCGCGCCGTCACCAACGAATGAGAATTTCTTAGCGCTGCCAAAAGCTCGACCGGCTTTTTGGCCGATGACCATCGATTCGCCTCGTAGAGTTCAAGCACTTCGGCCGTCTCTACGCTATTGCTCAAGGAGATGATTGCGTCCACTGATGTCTAACGTAATGTAGACCGTCGGATATTCTGGCGGGCCAGTTTATCCGGTCGGATAAGTTGGGAAACAGGTCGGCTGGGCGTCGAACAACAGTCCGCTACCCCGCTTGACATCTCGCATCCCGGCGCCAATACCGTGTTTTTATACATGACTTTGATTCCATGAACTCTGTCGCCTATCTTCCCCAATCCAAGCGTCTGCTGGAGCAAGTGAGCGAGGTGCTACGTTACAAGCACTATAGGGGACTTCTATAAATTCACCAAACCCCGCGCCAGCACCGGCCCCAGCGCTACCCCGGTCGCGGTTCCCAGCTTCACCACCTGCTCGGGCGGCGCGGCCGCCACCACTTGCCCACCGGCATCGCCGCCGTCTGGCCCGAGGTCGATGACCCAGTCGGCTTCGGCGATCACATCGAGGTCGTGCTCTATCACCACCACGCTGTGGCCGCCGTTGACTAGGCGGTGCAGCACGTGGATGAGCTTTTCAACGTCGGCCATGTGCAGGCCTACGGTCGGCTCATCAAGCACGTAGAGCGTGTGTGGCGCTTTCTGGCCGCGCCGCGTGATGTCGTCTCTGACTTTAGACAGCTCGGTCACGAGTTTGATGCGCTGCGCCTCGCCGCCTGACAGCGTCGGTGACGGCTGGCCGAGCGTGAGGTAGCCGAGGCCAACGTCTTTCAGCAGTTGCAGCGGGTGGCCGATAGCGGGCATGGATTTGAAAAACTCTAGCGCCTCATCGACCTCCATCTTCAGCACATCGCCTATGCTTTTGCCGCGCCAGGTGACCGCCAGCGTTTCGGGGTTAAAGCGTACGCCGTGACAGGTTTCGCACAGCACTTTTACGTCGGGCAAAAAGCTCATGCCTATGGTGCGTACGCCCGCGCCTTCGCAGGTCGGGCAACGACCTTCGCCGGTATTAAAGCTAAAGCGCCCGGCTGCGTAGCCGCGTGCGCGTGCTTCCAGTGTGTCGGCAAATAGTTTTCGAATCGTGTCCCAAAAGCCGATGTAGGTGGCGGGGCATGAGCGTGGTGTTTTGCCGATGGGGGTTTGGTCTACTTCGAGCACGCGGTCAACGACGCGGTAGCCTTCTATGCTTTCGCAGCCAGTCCAGCTTGGGTGTTTGCCTGCGTCGTCTGCATCGCGGCCGGCTTTGGTGGAGCGCTGCATGACGGCGGCGTGGACGTTGGTGAGCAGCACGTCACGCGCGAGTGTGGACTTGCCTGAGCCGGATACGCCGGTGACGGCGACCAGCCTGAAGAGTGGTACTTGCACAGTGACGTTTTTCAGGTTGTGCAGGTTGGCTTTTGCTACGCTTAGCCAGGAGGTGTTAGCACTTGCTACCGCAGGAGCTGCGTTGTGCAGGGCGCTGGCTGTGGCTGCTGCGGCTTTCAGGGCTGCGGCTTTTAGGAGCGCTTTGGTTTTTTTTCCGACGGCTTTTTCTTGGCCCGCTGAATTGGGGTCCGCTGAAATGGGGTCAGAGCCCAATTTCGATGGGGTGATGGAATCGTTCGTTTCGCGGCGCAGTTGTAGCGGGTGGATCAGCGGTCTCGCTAGGTAGCGGCCTGTCAATGAATCGGGCACTAGCGCCAACTCTGCTGCCGTACCCTGCGCCACCAGCCGCCCGCCGCGCTTGCCGGCGCCGGGGCCTATGTCGATGATGTTGTCGGCGCGGCGAATCGTGTCTTCGTCGTGCTCGACCACCACCAGCGTGTTGCCGCGCTCGCTGAGTTTGCCGAGGGCGCGCAGCAGTATCTGGTTGTCACGCGGGTGCAGGCCAATCGTCGGCTCATCTAACACATAGCAAACGCCTTGCAGGTTGGAGCCGAGTTGCGCGGCCAGACGAACGCGCTGCGCCTCGCCGCCTGAGAGCGTGGGCGCGCCACGATCCAGCGTGAGATAGCCAAGGCCTACATCTTCCAAAAACTCCAGCCGGCTTTTGATCTCGGGAACCAGGTCGCGTGCGATGCCGGCCTCACGACCAACCAGCGCCAGCTTTTCAACCCAGACCCGCACGTCAGTGATTGACAGGCGCGCAATGTCTGCAATGCCGACACCATTGAACTGCACAGCACGGGCTTGTTTATTCAGGCGCGTGCCGTCACAGCCGAGGCACAGTGTACCTTCAACATCTTCAACATCAGGCTCTTCAAAGCTTTTCTCTCTGCCTTTGTTGTCTTTATCGCGTACCGAATCGTCAAATACCTTGCGCTGCTCTTTGGTGAGCTTCACGCCCGTGCCTACGCACTCAAGGCACCAGCCGTGCTTGCTGTTGTAGCTGAAAAGGCGCGGATCCAGCTCGGGGTATGAGCTTGAACACACCGGGCAGGCACGCTTGGTAGACGCGACCTCCAGCTTGCCAATCGCTTTAGTCGATGTACCCGCCAGCATGGCACCTTTGAGGCCATCGAGCGGGGCCAGCACATGCACCACACCTTTGCCGTGTTGCAATGCCACGGCAAGCGCGGCGCGCAACAGCGCTTCGTTTTCCGGTGTGACGTGAATGTCGGCCACCGGCAGCTCCACCGTGTGCTCTTTAAAACGGTCAATACGCGGAAAGTTGCTGGTCGGTAAAAACTCGCCATCGATGCGCAGATGCGTGTAGCCGCGTGGCCGTGCCCAGTCGGCCAGCTCGGTGTACACACCCTTGCGCGCAATCACCAGCGGGGCCAGCAGGCCGATATGTTTACCCCGGTAATGTTTAAGCAGTTGCGCGGCAATGCTCTCGGGGCTTTGCGGCATGACGGCAGCAAAGTCTTTGGTGCAGTGCTGCACACCGAGCTTGACGTAGAGCAGGCGCAGAAAGTGCCACACCTCGGTCAATGTGCCTACCGTTGATTTGCGCCCACCGCGCGACCGGCGCTGCTCGATCGCCACCGTTGGCGGAATGCCGTATACCGCATCGACCTCGGGCCGACCTGCTGGCTGCACAATGCTGCGTGCGTAGGCGTTGAGCGACTCTAAATAACGCCGCTGGCCTTCGTTAAATAAAATATCAAATGCCAGTGTTGATTTGCCCGAGCCTGATACGCCAGTGACCACATTGAACTTACCGCGCGGAATATCAACCGACAAGCTTTTTAGATTGTTTTCTTTGGCGTTGACGATCTGGATCAGGTTTGAAAACACGGGCCGTGTCTTCAAGGCTTTGGGGCGTGGTTCTTCAACGCCGTAAGTTTTAGCCATCGTCAACTCGTAGTCGCGTAGGGCTTTGGCGGTGTGGCTGGTGGGGTGTTCGCGCACCTGCTCGGGCGTGCCCTCGGCCACCAGCAGACCACCACCTTCACCACCTTCTGGCCCCAGATCAATCAGCCAGTCAGACGAGCGGATCACGTCCAGGTTGTGCTCGATCACGATCAGTGAATGGCCTGCATCAATCAGCTTGCGCAGCGCGCGCATGAGCTTGGCAATGTCATCAAAGTGCAGGCCGGTTGTGGGCTCATCGAATAAAAATAGCGTTCCCTTGTGAGTTTTTGTAGCAATGGGTTGACGCGATGCAGTGCTGCGCCGGCCTGCGGCTTCGGCCAGAAAACCTGCGAGCTTTAAACGCTGCGCCTCACCGCCCGACAGTGTGGGTACGGGCTGGCCGAGTTTGATGTATTCAAGGCCTACGTCAACGATGGGTTGCAGAGCGCGGACTACGTCGCGGTCTTGCGCGAAGAGCTTGATGGCTTCGCTGACGGTTAGGTTGAGGACGTCGGAGACGTTGAGCGAGTAACCGTCTCGCTCAATCGTCACTTCTAAAATCTCAGGTCTGTAACGCTTGCCATCGCAATCTGGGCAGCGCAAATACACGTCGCTTAAAAACTGCATCTCGACATGCTCAAAGCCCGAGCCGCCGCAGGTCGGGCAACGCCCGTCGCCGTTGTTAAAGCTGAACTTGGACGCGCTATAGCTGCGTTGCCGCGCCAGTGGTGCCTGGGCAAACAGCTCGCGTACCGCGTCCCATGCACCTACGTAGCTGGCCGGGTTGGAACGTGCGGTTTTGCCGATCGGTGACTGGTCTACAAACACCACGCCCGTCAGATGATCGGCCCCCATCAGGCGGTCATGCAAGCCGGGCGTTTCAGATGCCTTGCCGAACTGGCGCAGCAGTGCGGGCGCCAAAATGTCTTGCATCAAAGTGGACTTGCCCGAGCCGCTCACGCCAGTCACACACACCAGCCGCTGCAACGGGAAATCAACCGTGATGTTTTTTAAGTTGTGGTCGCGTGCGCCTTCCAGAATCAAACGCGGTGTAGCGTCCGTCACCGGACGCTTGCAGACCATGCCGACCTGCTTGCGCGAGCCCAAATAATCACCCGTCAGCGTATTGGCGTACTTCAAGTCTTCAGGCGTGCCATCAAACACAATTTGCCCACCACGCTCACCGGGGCCGGGGCCCATGTCAATGATGCGGTCAGCGGCCAGCATGACAGCCGGGTCATGCTCCACCACCACCAGCGTATTGCCGGCGTCAACCAGGCGGTGCATGGCCTGGGTGATGCGGTTCATGTCACGCGGGTGCAGGCCGATCGAGGGTTCGTCCAGCACAAACAGTGTGTTGACAAGTGACGTGCCGAGTGCCGTGGTGAGGTTGATGCGCTGCACCTCACCGCCCGAGAGCGTGCGGCTTTGCCGATCAAGCGTGAGGTAGCCGATGCCAACATCACACAGGTATTTGAGTCGGGTCTGGATTTCTTCGAACAACGACTTCAACGCTTTTTGTTCAGCATCGTCGCCAAGTGCTGCGAACGAAAGGCTGCTGGAGAATTTTTGCAGGCGCTCAATCGGCAGGCGCATCAAATCATGCAGGCACAGGCCGGGCATGGCCTCTAACTGTGCGCGCGTCCATTGCACACCGACGGGCATAAAGCGCTCCGCGGGCGGCAACACCGCATCAGCCGCTTCTTTGCTGCCAAGCCGCCACTGCAATGATTCGAGCTTCAAGCGCGCGCCGCCACAGGTTTCGCACTGCGTATAACTGCGGTACTTGGACAGCAGCACGCGAATGTGCATCTTGTAGGCCTTGCTTTCAAGATATTTAAAAAAGCGCTTGATGCCGAACCAGTGCCGATTCCACTTGCCGTTCCAGTTCGGCGAGCCGTTAATCACCCAGGCCTGCTGTTCGGGCGTGAGCTTGGACCAGGGCGTGTCGCGCGGGATGCCGCAGGCCTCGGCGTGACGCATCAAATCGTCTTGCGCCTCTTTCCAGGCCGGGGTTTGCATGACCTTGATGGCACCAGCGCGCAGCGTGAGCTTGTCGTTGGGGATCACCAAACCGTAGTCAACCCCAATCACGCGGCCAAAGCCCTTGCAGGTGGTGCAGGCACCCATGGCAGAGTTGAATGAAAAGAGCGAGGGGGTTGGGTCGGTGTAGCGGGTGTCGCTTTCGGGGCAATGCAGGCCGCTTGAAAAACGCCACATGTCTTCGGGCTGCCCCTCTTCGGCTGCCTGAATATAGACATTGAGCCGGCCACCACGCTTCAGTGCCGTTTCTATCGCCTCGATGACGCGGATTTTTTCAGTCGTGTGCAGGCGAAAGCGGTCAGCAACCACATCCAGCAGCTTGTGCGGGCCGGCCGGTGTGCTGATCTCCCGCTCCGCATGCACCCGCGTGAAGCCACTGGCAGACAGCCACTGCTCAAGCTGCTCTGCGCTGGTGTTGCCGGGCAGTTCAACCGGAAAGGTCATGATGAGACGGTCGGTGTCTTTGGTGCGCGCCATCAGCTCTGCGTAAATAGACTCTGGCGTGTCGTGCCGCACGGCTTGCGCGGTTTTTTTGTCAAACAGTTGCGCCGAGCGGGCGTAGAGCAGTTTCAGGTGGTCATTCAGCTCGGTCATGGTGCCAACGGTGGAGCGCGAGGAGCGCACCGGGTTGGTCTGGGCAATCGCAATCGCCGGCGGCACGCCTTCAACTTTATCTACCGCAGGCTTGTCCATGCGGTCCAGAAACTGCCGCGCATAGGCACTGAAAGTCTCAACGTAACGGCGCTGGCCTTCGGCAAACAGGGTGTCGAACACCAGTGATGACTTGCCCGAACCGCTGGGGCCGGTCACCACCGTCATTTCGTTGGTGCGAATGTCGAGGTCAAGGTTTTTAAGGTTGTGCTGGCGTGCGCCGCGAATGCGGATGGTCCCTTTTTTCTCGTCACTCTGGCTCATACGCATGGTCTTTCTGGAAGTGCCCAAAGATTCTAGTGTGGTGTTGCATGCTTGATGGAACAAATAAAAGCTTGCAGCACATCCCCTGAAAATGAGCCTTTGACGCTACTACGTTTTGTATATACACTTCGGGCATGGAGTTCACTTGCTCAGAATCGAAGCGTGCCTCGAATATCAAAGCCCACGGGCTTGATTTCATTGACGCGCAAAGCGTATTCGAAGGCATGACCTACACCTTTGAAGATGACCGCTTCTCCTACGGAGAGCAACGCTTTGTCACGCTAGGCTTGCTCGCCGGAATTACTGTCTCAGTCGTGCATACGGAGAATGAACATGAAATCCGCATCATCTCGTTTCGCAAAGCCACTAAGCGCAAGTCGCAAATCTACTTCGATGCAATCCAAAACTGATTGGGCTCACCTCAAGGCCGGTGACGCTGTGGCAAACCCAGAGCACCCAGAAACTGCCGTAAAGCACATTGTTCGCGGCATTGTTCGTCGCGGACTTCAGCCCTTGCCATCAAAGGCATCCATTTCACTGCGCGTGGATCAGGATGTGCTGGAATGGTTCAAGGCACAGGGCGCGGGCTATCAGACCCGAATCAACACCGTGCTGCGGGCGTTTCGTGACGCATCGGTTTAACTGGTCGGTCCACACGGGAGTTATTGGTGTCTGACCCCAATAACTCCCAATGCGACTCCGCATGAACGATGTCATACTGCGGCTTACGAGTCGGCGGCGCAGTCCTTTGGGGTGTGGGCTGCTGGTTTTATCCGGTCGGATAAACTGGATTCCCAGAATATCCGACGATCTACATCACATCACGTCCTCAGAGGTCGTATCATGATTCGAGTCGCGCAATGCGCCTGTGGAGAAGCATCAATTTCGGTCAGCGGCGAGCCACGAATGTACGCCCTTTGCCATTGCACTAACTGCAAACGTCGCACAGGCAGCGCATTTGGCGTATCCGCGTATTTTCTGCGATCAGACGTGACTGAAACAAAAGGAGAAATGCTGGTCTACGCGTTTCATCACGCGGCGGAAGACCACAATCAGGAACGTCATTTCTGTAGCAGGTGCGGGACAACGCTCTTTTTCTATGCATCAAATCGACCCCATTTGATTGGTATCGCAGGGGGCTGCTTCCCGGACGAAAGTTTTGGGGAACCAACGATTTCCGGCACCAGTTCCAAAAAGCTGGCGTGGGTAGGGCTACCAAGCTCCTGCAGGCTCCTCGAGCGGTGACGATCGAGCGATTTCGGCCACCAGGTCTGCGAAACTGGTCTGCGTAGGGCTACCAGATTTGAGGAAATTATCTAAGGACGGGACGTATAACCAGGTTAGATCGTGCGAAGCCACGATCTGAACCGGTTGTTGGACGAGCCCGGTCCGTCAGCGCGGGATGTTCACTGCAAATATCTTTTCGCGGTTGCTGTGACCGGCCTATCTTGTTTGGCTACTCAAAAAACGCAAGGGGTCTTGACATCGTTGTTTTCACAAAAAGGGGGCGGCTCAAAATCGGGTAACACTTTTTCCTGTGGCCATCGGTTGAGTCATAGGCATCCAAAATTCACATTGTCCGAGGAGTTATTGGGGTCAGACATCACACGGGTTTTTTGAGTTCGCAGCGCCCCCTACAATGCGACTTATGTAAAGGAAAGAGTAGACTTAAAACATGGAACTCGAAATTTATAATGCATTTATCAAAGCAGGCGTGCCGGAAGCGGACGCTAAAGCAGCCGTGGAATCGATCAACCGGGAGATCGACAAGCGGTATGCCTTGCATGCTCAACAGCTTTTTACAAAGGCTGACGGAGGTGAACTAAAAGCCGACCTAATGAAGGCTCTGGCAGATACCCAACGCTGGACACTGACAGCCATTTTTGCAGGCATGGCGGCAGTGGCAGCTATACAAAAATTGCTGTAATCACAAACGCACAAACGCAAGGTGGCAGGTCTTGACATCGTTGTTTTCACAAAAAACATGGGGGCACAAAAAGGGCGTGACCCAAGAACGGGTAACACTTTTTCGGGTAGCCATCGGTTGAGTCACAGTACTAGGTAGTCACGCAGCATGGGCAAGGCATCAAAGCCGCAAAAAATTTTGCCGTCAACTTCAAACGCTGGAACACCAAAAACACCTTTTGAAATCGCTTCATCGGTGTTGTTCTTGAGCAGGGCTTTCGCTTCATCAGCTGACACATGATTTTGCGCGGCAAGCTGCTGCGCAAGTGTTTCAAGCCGCTGTGCGTCAGCCGCATCTGCCCTACCTTGCCAGACGTGGCGAAAAATGGTTTCGCAAACATAGCGGTTGGGTGTGCCAGCCTCAAGCGACCTTGAACACGCTGTGGCCAGGCGCAGCAAGGTCAGCGGATTAAATGGATGGGCGGCTGGTTTGGGCGCGATCTCGGCAGCGCCAAGTTGCCCATGCTGCTTGAGCAGGTCGGCAAGCAGTACCGGTCTGTAGCTGACGCTGTAGCTCAAACCCTGCAAGGCCTCGGGCAGGTTCTCAAACGCCAAGTAGGCATAGGGCGAGATGAAGTCGAGGTAGAAGGTGATGTGTTTCATGCCTGCAATGCGGCCATGCGCTGCTCAATCAGCTTCCAGATACCGCGCTTGCCGCCATCGCCTGCACTGCTCCAGCCGGCAATTTCATCGCCCGTACGGAAGCAGCCGATACACAAACCCGAGTGGTCGCTCATGCTACAAACTGAAATGCAGGGGGACTGAACCTCCGTCTGCTCGGTAACGGTAACGCCTGGAGCGCGCATTTTCACAAGCGCGATGGCACGCTGAAGGGTGAATTTTTCTTCGTTAACTTCGTTAACGCGCAGAACTCCTTCAGATGAGGCAAGCAGTTCAGAACCTCCCATCAGTTCATCCTCTTGTTCAACAAAGCCGTTGCAGCACGCGAGTTCGGCTTGCGCTCCAGAAAGTCGCTAATGAACTTGCCCGCATCAATCAGCTTATCGAGATCAATCCCGGTGTCAATGCCCATACCGTGCAGCATGTAGACCACATCTTCCGTCGCCACATTGCCGGTTGCGCCCTTGGCAAACGGGCAGCCGCCCAGGCCGGCAGAGGAGGTGTCGTACTGCCAGATACCCATTTGCAAACAGGCCAGCGTGTTACCCAGCGCCTGGCCATAGGTGTCGTGAAAGTGGCCGGAGATATTGTCAAGCGCATAGTGTTTGAGCGCAGCTTCCATGGCGCGCTGCACCTTGACCGGCGTACCGACACCAATCGTGTCGGCAATCCCGATGTGCTGCACACCAACACCCTTCATCAGGCGCGCGACCATGCCCACTCGCTCAGGGTCAATCTCGCCTTCATAAGGGCAACCCACAACGCATGAAATGGCACCCCGTACGTAAATGTTTTTTGCCCTGGCAGCTTCCACTACCGGTACAAAGCGCTCAATGCTTTCGGCAATCGAGCAGTTGATATTGCGCTGGCTGAAGGCTTCGCTGGCAGCGGCGAACACGACCACCTCATCAGGCCGCGAAGGTACTGCGGCTTCAAAGCCTTTCAGATTGGGAGTCAGCACCGAATAGCGAACACCCGGTTTGCGCCTGATGCCGGCCATCACCTCCAGTGCATCGGCCATTTGCGGCACCCATTTTGGCGACACAAAACTGGTGACTTCAATCTCAAGCAAGCCTGCGTCCTGCAGACGATGTACCAGCTCGATTTTTACTGCCGCCGGTACCAGCGTTTTTTCGTTTTGCAGGCCATCACGTGGGCCGACATCGACTAGTTTGACTTTGGAGGGATATTTCATGATGCTTCCTGTAGAGTCGCCTCAAAGGAGGTAGGCCTGAATATTAGACCAGCCCGACCAAACGCGTCAGGCAGCGGCCATCGCTAGCTTGAGCAGTTCCGCACCCTCGGCCACCTGGTCGCCGGGCGCGTACAGCAACTCTTCGACCACACCATCGGCAGGTGCCGCAATCGTGTGCTCCATCTTCATGGCTTCCATCACTGCCAGCGGCTGGCCCTTGACAACCTTGTCGCCGGCCTTCACGCCAAACGACACCACCTTGCCCGGCATGGGTGCTGTCAGGCGGCCGCCTTCCGTTGACCCCTGGCCGGCATGTGCCAGCATGTCAACCACTGTGATCTGCGTGGCACCCGATGCCGCAAACACATGCGCCACTTCGCCCTGGCGGTACACCATTGCGTTGATGCGCTGGCCGGCAAACTGCACATCGGTGCCCTGCGCGGTTTTGACGAACACCAGCAAGCCCGACGCGTCGCCCACGCTCAAATGCAGCGCTCCGTCATGCAGATAGGTCAGCTCGGCCTTGGCCGGCTCGCCGTGAAATTCGAACTCAAAGCGGCGGACGTTCACACCATGCGAACGCCAGCCGTCACGGCGGCTGAAAGGGTCATTGCCTTCCAGCTCTTTTTCGTCCAGCAGGGTTTGCGCCACCGCAGCTGCGGCTGCCATCGCCAGGCCCACCGGCTCCTGGTTGAACAGCACGGCACTTTCGCGCGGGATCAGGGCCGTGTCCAGGTTGGCATTGGCAAACGACGGGCTGCGCACCACGTAACGCAAGAACTGCACATTGGTACTCAGGCCGACGATGCGGGTTTGCGCCAGCGCTTGGTCCAACCGGGCCAGCGCTTCTTCACGCGTTTTGCCGTGCACGATGAGCTTGGCCAGCATGGAATCGTAAAACGGTGAAATCGCATCGCCCTGCCGCACGCCATCATCGACACGCACATCGCCACTCTCAAAACTGGTGCAGGCGGGTTTGTCGTAAACGTGTAGCGTTCCGGTTGCGGGCAAGAAGTTTTTGTCTGGCGTTTCAGCACAAATGCGCGCCTCAATCGCATGACCGTTGATCCGGAGTTCGTCTTGCGCCAGCGGCAGCTTGCCACCAGCGGCTACCAGCAATTGCCATTCGACCAGGTCAAGGCCCGTAATCGCCTCCGTCACCGGATGCTCCACCTGTAGACGCGTATTCATCTCCATAAAGTAAAACTTCATCGTGCCATCAGGCCGCTGTTCAACGATAAATTCAACCGTACCTGCGCCCACGTACTTCACGGCGCGTGCAGCAGCCACCGCAGCCTCGCCCATTTCCTTGCGCATCGCGTCGCTCATGCCGGGTGCAGGTGCTTCTTCCAGCACTTTCTGGTGACGGCGCTGCACCGAGCAGTCACGCTCAAACAGGTAAACGTAATTGCCGTGTGTGTCGCCAAACACCTGTATCTCGATATGGCGTGGACGCTGGGCATATTTTTCAACCAGCATGGCATCGTCGCCAAAGCTACTGCTAGCTTCGCGTTTGCAGGACTGTAGCGCGGCCGCAAAGTCTTCGGACTTTTCAACCGCGCGCATGCCCTTGCCGCCGCCGCCGGCACTGGCCTTGATCAGCACCGGGTAGCCAATGCGATCAGCTTCGCTCTGTAGCAAGGCGGGGTTCTGGTCGCTGCCGTGGTAACCGGGCATCAGCGGCACACCGGCTTTTTCCATCAGCTGTTTGGACTCGGCTTTCAGGCCCATGGCCTTGATAGCGGATGCTGGTGGGCCGATGAACACCAGGCCTGCATCGGCACAGGCCCGTGCAAACTCTTCGTTTTCGCTCAGGAAACCATAACCGGGGTGAATCGCCTCTGCACCTGTGGCTTTGGCCGCTTCAATGATGCGATCCCAACGCAAGTAGCTGTCTTTGGGGGCGCTACCGCCAATGTGGACGGCCTCGTCGCAATAGCTCACGTGTTTGGCGCTGGCATCGGCATCCGAATACACGGCCACGGTCTTGATGGCCATGCGGCGTGCAGTCGCCGCCACCCGGCAAGCTATCTCGCCACGATTTGCAATAAGGATTTTTTTAAACATTGAGGGGCCTTGCAGTTTCAGGCAGTCGGCAACCAGTTCGGCTTGCGCTTCTGCAGAAAGGACTGCAGGCCCTCGCGCCCCTCGGGGCTCACCCGCACATCGGCAATGCTACCGACCGTCATTGCCACCAGCTCCGGCGTAATGTCATGGCCCGCCACGTCCTGCACCAGCTTCTTGCAGGCCTTCACCGCAGCCGGGCCAGCGTTGCTAAGTGCCTGTGCAAGCTCTGCCACCTTGGCATCAAGCGCATCGGCAGTGACCACCTCATGCACAAAACCAATACGCAAGGCCTCTGCCGCGCTGAAGCGCTCTGCCGTCAAAAAATAACGCTGCGCCGCACGCGCACCCATGGCGCGGATCACATACGGGCTGATGGTTGAGGGCAGCAAACCCAGCTTGACCTCGCTCAGGCAATAGTGCGCGGTGTCAACCGAAACAGCGATGTCGCAGGCCGCCACCAGCCCGGTACCGCCCGCATACACATCACCCTGTATGCGTGCAATCGTTGGCTTGGGACATTCATAAACCGTGCGTATCATTTCGGCTAGGCGGCCAGCGTCTTCCAGGTTCTGCTCTCGCGTGTAGTCGGCCATGCTGCGCATCCAGTTCAGGTCTGCGCCTGCACAAAAGGCCGTGCCATTGGCGGCCAGCACGATGCAGCGCACGTCTGCCCGCGCACCCAAGTCATTGAATGCCGCCGTGACTTCAAGAATGACTTCGTCGTTAAAGGCATTGCGCACATCGGGGCGGTTGAGCGTGACGCTGGCGACAGCGCCCGCTACGTGGATATTCAAATGCGTCATATCATTCCATTTTCAGATCGATAGGAGATTAGGCGCGAAGCCGCAGACAGTGCTGTAGCACGGCAAGGTGAAGCAACAACATATCATATTGATCTGAAAATGGAATCAGTACCTCTTTGCCACTTCTTCCAACATCACCTCTGTAGCGCCGCCGCCTATAGCCAGCACGCGGGCATCGCGCCACAGCCGTTCAATCGCTGTCTCGCGCATAAAGCCCATACCGCCGTGGAACTGCTGGCAGGTCAGCAACACCTCATTGACCAGCTCGCCCGTCAGCGCCTTGAGCATGGACACCTCTTGCACGATGTCGCGGTTTTGCGTGACAGCCCAGGCGCAGTGGTACATGAACTGGCGCGCGGCTCTGGTCTTGGCATCCAGCATGGCGATGCGGTGGCGAATGGTCTGCTTGTCCCACAAGGTTGCGCCAAAGGCCTGACGCTGGCGCACGTAGTCGAGTGTCATTTCCAGTGCGCGGGTGCAGTGGCCTACCGCCATCGCGGCCAGTGCAATGCGCTCGGTCTGGAAGTTTTTCATGACTGAATAAAAGCCCTTGTTTTCTTCTCCCAACAGATTGCCGGCCGGTATGCGCACGTTGTCAAAAATCAGCTCGGCCGTGTCGGACGACAGCCAACCAGATTTTTTCAGCGCGCGGCCGACGCTGAAGCCTGGCGTGCCTTTTTCGACGATGAACATCGACATGTCGCGTTTGCCCGGCCCGGTCTTCGCCGCCACAAAGTACAGGTTGGCATGTACACCGTTGGTGATGAACATCTTGGTGCCGTTGATGACCCATTCCTCGCCATCACCTCCCTTTTCCAATTTAGCTGTGGTGCGTATGCCTGCCACGTCAGAGCCCGCGCCGGCCTCACTGATAGCGATGGCGGTAATGGTCTCGCCAGAAATGATTCCAGGCATATAGCGCGCTTTTTGCGCTGCGTTGCCAGCGTGAAAGAGATGTGGGCTGGCCATGTCGGTGTGCACCAGCACCGTGACGATGAAACCGCCAAAGGTGGATTGCGACAGCGCCTCGGCAAACACCAGGTTGGTCAGTGCATCGGCCTCACTGCCGCCGTGCTCGCTGTCATACATCAGGCCAAAAAAACCCGCCGCGCCCATGCGGCGCAACACATCGCGCGGCACGCAGCCGTCTTCTTCCCACTGGGCGGCAAAGGGCTCGACCTCGCGGGCGATAAAGCGTGCAATCTGCTCGCGCAGCAGTTCGTGTTCGGGGGTGATGAAGATGTTGTCCATAAATACCTTTATTCGACGATTAATATTCCATGTTTAATTCAATGCGAGACTAGGCGCGCTGCCGCAGGCAGTGCTGTAGCACGGCAAGGCAGGGCAACAACGTATCGTGTTGAAGTAAACATGGAATTACATGCGGAAGATGCCGAACTTCGGCTCACCAATCGGCTGGTTCAGCGTGGCCGACAAACCCAGCGCCAGCACGCGCCGCGTATCAGCCGGGTCAATCACACCGTCGTCCCAGATGCGGGCACTGGAATAGTAGGGGTGCGACTGATGGGCAAACTGGTCCAGTATCGGCTGCTTGAAGGCGGCCTCTTCCTCAAAGCTCCAACTGCCGCCGCGTGCCTCGATGCCGTCGCGCTTGACGCTGGCCAGCACGCTTGATGCCTGCTCGCCGCCCATCACGCAGATGCGCGCATTCGGCCACATCCATAAGAAGCGTGGCGAATACGCCCGGCCGCACATGCCGTAGTTGCCCGCGCCGTAGCTGCCACCAATGATGACAGTGAACTTCGGAACACTGGCCGTGGCCACTGCCGTGACCAGCTTGGCACCGTGACGGGCAATGCCTTCGCTTTCGTACTTGCGGCCGACCATGAAGCCGGTGATGTTCTGCAAAAAGATCAGCGGCACCTTGCGCTGGCAGCACAGTTCGATGAAGTGCGCACCCTTTTGTGCGCTTTCTGAAAACAAAATCCCGTTGTTGGCGATGATACCCACCGGCATGCCCTCGATGTGCGCAAAACCGCAGACCAGCGTGCTGCCGTAGCGCGCCTTGAACTCGTGAAACTCGCTGCCATCGACGATGCGGGTGATGACCTCATGCACGTCATAGGGCTTGCGTGTGTCGATTGGTATCACACCGTACAGCTCTTGCGGGCTGTGCAGTGGTGGCTCAGGTGTGCGCAGCACCTGCTGCACGTTCTTTTTACGGTTCAGGCTGCCAACGGCCTGGCGGGCCAGCGCCAGTGCGTGTGCATCGTTTTGCGCCAGGTGGTCGGCCACGCCTGACAGCCGCGTGTGCACGTCACCGCCGCCCAGGTCTTCGGCTGAAACGATTTCGCCAATCGCAGCTTTGACCAGCGGCGGGCCACCGAGAAAAATCGTGCCCTGGTTTTTGACGATGATGGTCTCATCGCTCATGGCCGGCACGTAGGCACCGCCCGC
Source organism: Polaromonas sp. (assembly GCA_038902795.1). Taxonomy (GTDB): domain Bacteria; phylum Pseudomonadota; class Gammaproteobacteria; order Burkholderiales; family Burkholderiaceae_C; genus Polaromonas. The sequence continues at coordinate 33,694 of JBCKNJ010000003.1, forward strand.
CGTGCAACTGCCCATCACCACGGCGATCTGCGCGATGCCCAGCGAACTCATCTGCGCCTGGTTGTAAAAGATGCGGCCAAAGTGGTCGCGATCAGGGAACACGTCGTCCTGGTTCGGCAGGTTGGCACCGCCCGAATCGACCAGGTACACACACGGCAGATTGTTCTGCTGCGCGATCTCTTGTGCGCGCAGATGCTTTTTGACCGTCATGGGGTAATAGGTGCCGCCCTTGACCGTCGCGTCGTTGCACACCACCATGCAGTCGATGCCGTTGACGCGGCCAATGCCGGTGATGATGCCCGCGCAGGGCGCGCTGTCGGTGCCGTCACGGTCGGGGTACATCGCGTAGCCGGCCAGCGGCGAAAGCTCAAGGAAAGGTGTGCCAGGGTCGAGCAGCATTTGCACCCGGTCACGCGGCAGCAGCTTGCCGCGCGCGGTGTGCTTGGCACGCGCTGTATCGCCACCGCCTGCGGCTGATTTGGCAACCTTCTCGGCCAGGTCATCCACCAGCGCACGCATGGCAGCGGCGTTGGCCTGGAAGTCGGCGGAACGGGCGTTGAGTTTTGTCTCCAAAGCGGGCATCGGGTAGTTCCGGTGGGTGGTTGCGGTGCAACGTGTATTTTGATCGGTAGCGGCTTCGCCTGACAGGCCATCAAGGTTGTAAATCGTGCCACAAGGCAAAAACTTTGGCACACTCCGGCATGGCTACCTTATCACCCGCCGCAACCCCCATCGCATTTGTGCAAGCCATTGGGGAAATGGGAAAGGAGTCAGGCTCGTATTAAAGCTATTGATTTAAGGGCATCTCTATTAATTCAAAGTTCTAAGCAAGACTAGGCGCGAACAAAAAATTTTGACGCGGCATATGTTTGATATGTAAGGAAAAATTTTTTGTGAGCAACAACGTATTGCGACGAAATTTGGATTAATAGAGGTGCCCGTAAGTTCAAGCATCCGTCCAAGCCTATGCATGTAGTGGTGCCACACCCGCGCAAGGATATTGCTACTGGCACGTTGCGCAACATATACCGGCAGGCCGGTTGGAAATGGAGGTAATCATGTTGTATCCAGTTTATGTACACAAAGATGAAGGCAGCGCATATTCCGCGACCATCCCGGATTTTCCTGGATGTTTTTCTGCGGCCGATGATATGGCGGATTTGCCGCGCATGGCGCAGGAAGCCGTCGAGGTGTATTGCGAAGGCGAGGACTTGGTGTTACCCATAGCCTCCGATATTGAGGGCATGAAGGATGATAAGGCGTACCAAGACGGCTTCTGGTTAATGGTTGATATTGACCTGTCCCGTGTGAACACCAAGCCTGTCCGCCTCAATATCTCCTTGCCCGCCAATCTGGTGGTTGAAATTGACCGCTATGCGGCGGCGCAGCATATGACGCGCTCCGGCTTGTTGGCAAAAGCTGCGCAACTCGCGATCAGGGATTAGGGCGGAAACGAGGGCGCAATTCGTCTTGGCGGGACGCGTGCAGCATTGACATCGTTTATTTATGATTGATGTCAAGACCTGACCCCTCCAGTCAGGCCACGAGAGTTGAGCGCAAGGGTGGGGCAAGTGAGGTGGCTGGACACCGAGCCCGCCGGACCGCAAGCCAGCGCGGCTGCGGCGCACACGAGCGAGCGCGCGTCGAAAAACTTTACAGCCGCGGCTTCAACCCAGGGGAGTAACCATATTCCATGCCAGGGTATCAGGAAAAATGACAGTAAAATCAACAGCTTGGAAATTTGTTCTCAATTTCGGCACGATTATTGCTTGACCTCAATGCGTTCAGCTTACGGATAAGGATGCGCCGCAAATCAAGGCATTCATGGCTTTCATATCTCAACCCTCAAGGATTCCACCATGCGATTCACAAAGCTCATCTCCGCCGGCCTGCTTGCCGCAGCAGGCGCGGCCAGCGCAACCCCGTCGCTGTTCTTCCTCATCGACGGCGACACCTTCACTCAGCCCTTCGCCATCACCAACACCTCGAGCGGCGGCGAAAGGGTGACGCGATTCCAACTCAACCTGTCCACCATCAGCACGGGCTTTTTCTGCTTCGATACGCTCACCGCGAGCAATACCGTCTGCAACATCAACTCAAACGTTGGCGTGCCCTTTACCCCGGACGGCGGCAGCGCTGCGCTCACCGGGTTGGTGGGCACGCCAGTGGTGGCCGATGGCTCGCAGCTGCTGGACATTTCGTTTACGGCTTTCGATCCGACGGATATCTTCAGCTGGGACATCGATGTGGACCAGATGGGCGACGCGAACGCCGTGACCGTGTTCGGCAACGAAATGATCGGCGCCACGGCCATCATCGACTTCTCCGACGGCCAGCGCCTGACCGGCGTGCTGTCGGCGGTGGACGGGAACGCCGACGCGTCGCAGTTCACGGTCACGGGTATCACGCAGACGCCCGTGCCCGAGCCGGGCTCGCTGGCGCTGGTCGGCATTGCCTTGGCCGGTCTGGCAGCCACGCGCCGTCGCAAGCAGACGGCTTGACCTGTCGGATTACTTGACAGCAAAACGGCGGCCTCGGCCGCCGTTTTTTATGTGCGCCCAGCACGAAATAAATAAGGGACAGACCACCATTAACCCTCACTCGCTCTCTCGACAGGCCGCCCCGCCCGCCCTCTTGTCACCCTTCGACCCAACATACGGCCAATCTTGTTGTTTCTGGCGAACACTTAGCACCCTTAGGCGCAGGCTGCCATTTCTTACTATGGGATGACTGTCGGTTTTTTCGCCTACCTCTCGCCCAGCCTCAGCGGAAGCACCCTTCCCGCTCCAGCCTGTATGTCGGCAGACTTTACATAAGTGAAAAAAGCCCAACCCTATGCGGACTGACACTTTTCAATAATTGACATCTGGCATAGCCTGTCTCATCCAGTCGGAACGATTAAGGGGCACCTCTAAAAATTGCTGATATTTTGCTGCTACACGTACACGAACAAGTAGCCTGATGCGTTATTTGCCAAGGCACAGTTAATCATGGACGCAGACGATGAAACGTAAAATACAACCCGGATTTTTTGACATAGCGGAACGCACGGCCAAGCTCGCCCGGATGGGTGATCCGTTGGTTGGGCTGAATGAGCAAATCAACTGGGAAGCGTTCCGGCCCGACCTGAACCGCGTGCATGAGAAGGAACGCAAAAGCAACGCGGGAGCCAAACCGATTGATGTCGCGCTCATGTTCAAGCTGCTGGTACTGCAACAACTGCACAACCTGTCGGATGACCGCATCGAATACCAGATACGCGACCGGCTCTCCTTCATGCGGCGTCTAGGGCTTGCAGCTTGAAGATCGGGTGCCGGATGCCAAGACGGTGTGGCTATTTCGTGAACGGCTCAAGGAATTGAAACTGGTGGAGGTTCTTTTTACCCGCTTCCACGAACAACTGGCCACCCGAGGCTACGCGGCACAGGCCGGACAGATGATTGATGCGACGTTCGTCGAAGTGCCGCGCCAGCGCAACACGCGCGACGAGAACGCGCAGGTCAAAGCGGGCGAAACGCCGGCCGACTGGCAAATGCCGGTCAACAAATTCCCAAGCTGCGCCAGAAAGACGTTGATGCCCGCTGGACCAAGAAGAACACCGAAAGCCACTACGGCTTCAAGAATCACATCAACGCAGACCAAGGCAACAAACTGGTGCAAAGCTACGATGTCACCGATGCCGCTGTACACGACAGTCAGGTGTTTGAAGCGCTGCTGGATCACAGCGAAGACGAAGGCGGCAAGAAGCGCACTATCTATGCCGATAGTGCCTACCGCTCGCAGGAGAAAGAAGCCAGCTTGGCCACGGCCAACATCGCATTTGTGCAAGCCATTGGGGAAATGGGAAAGGAGTCAGGCTCGTATTAAAGCTATTGATTTAATAGCCACGTAACAAGTAAACACGATGGTTACTTGCCAAAAATCTTCTTAGCACCTTCGCCCACCCGGTCCCCGAAGGAGGCACCGGCAGCGGTGCCCAGTCCCGGCATGAAGACCGTCCCAATGGCCGCGCCGATCAGGGCGCCACGCGTCAGCATGACCTCGGGCGCGTCCAGCGTACCGCCCACCACCAGCGGCACACCGACCGCACCGCCCAAGGCGGCTGCCGCCAAGTCTACGCTGACACGCCCGCTCAAGGCGCGGCTCGGGGCCACCGCCAGATTCCCGCTGGCACTCAACACCCCGGATGTCGCCACCAGATTGCTCAACTGCACGGCGCGCCCCTGGGTATTGACCTGACCGGCCAACGTGTCCAGGCGCGTCTCGCCCCCCCGGCTCAGGCCGACCGTCTTCACGGCCTTTTCCAGGTCAATACCATGCAGCACGGCATGGCGCACCGTGAATTTGCTCTGCGTCTGCAGCACCTCAGCCAGTGCGCCAAGGCTGGTGCTGCGCGCCGAGAGTGACGTGAGTGCATCCAGACGCCCACTCAACACCGGCTTGGGTGAGCTGGTCAGCGCGGCCACTTCCACCCCCCGGGTCTCCAGTTGCCCCTTGAGGGAAAACGCCGCACCCGCCTGGGGCGCTGGCTGCAGCTCGAGCGTGCCCTTCACCGTGCCGCCGCCCACCGCCATGGCCAGTGTCCAGTCATTGCCCTGGCGCTGCAGCGCCAGCGTCGCGCCCTGCAACGGCCCCTTCAGAACCTGGATCGACACGTCATCAGGCCAGCCCTGCGCGCTCAAGTGCGCTTCGGCCGCCAGCGTGATGCTCGCGCCCTTGGCCCCTACCCAGGTCACGTTGTCCAACACCGCTCGCCGCGGCATGAATTGAAAATTTGACGCCTTGTCAGCCTCTGGCCCTTGCTGGATGGGCATGGAGCGCTTGTTTTTTTCCAGCGCCGCCAACAGCGTCTCCAGCGCGGACTGCGGCAGCAGCGCGCCTCGCACCAGCACGCTGTCGAGTTCCAGCCGACCCGCCATCAAACCGCGCCAGGCCGGTCGCACCTCCAGCCGCTCCAAGGTCAACAGCGGGCGAGTTTGAATCTGGACGCCACCCAGGGCCAGTGCTGGCAGCGGCCACACCGCTACCTCAATACGCTCGAGCTTCACGGCCACGCCTAAAACTGCGCTGGCCTCCCGCTCGGCCCGTGCCCTGAAGTCATCCGTTGCTATCCAGCGCTGCAAAGCCCAGGCGCCTACTGCTAACAACAACACCAGCGCGAGTCCGGCCAGCACCAGCCATTTCAGAATTCGTTTCATCCTGGCATTTTGCACCGCGCCACCTGATGCCGGTGAACGCCTTGAGGCAGAAGAAAGGGGTCAGGCTCGAATTAAAGCTGCCCTGTTTGCTTTGCAGGTGAAGCGTCAGACTCTTGCCGCCTGGGCCTGCCGCGTAGTTTGGCTTCGCGTCGCTGGCCCGTTGCCAGTTCGATCGCATCAATAAACCGGCTGCTGCCCAAGGGTTGCGTCTGGTTTAGCGCCAGTCGGATGTCGCCAATGGTTTTCTCTAGCAGCACTTGGTTGAAGAGTTCGCGGTAAGCCGCTTGGCGAGTGGCGTCGTCTTGACCCAGCCCTGCAAACAGCGGGTACGCAGAGTTTTTGGGGTCTGACCCCAATAACCCGTTGGTCGACCACTCTCAGCGGACAGGCCGAATCAGCGCGTACTGCGCCCACTCACCGCGCCGGAACAACACATTGACGGATTTTGATTTGTCTGCCTTTGCCAGCGCTGCCTCAAACTCCTTGACGCTTGTCACTTCAGAGTTGGCTACCGCCACAATCACGTCACCTTCGCGCAAGCCCGCCCTGCCCGCCGCACCGTCTGCAGTGTCAACCTTGACACCGCCTTTGAGCTTGAGTTCTTTTTTCTGCGCGTCAGGCAATTCGCTCACTACCAGACCCAGCACTTGAGCCGGGCCAGCTACGGGCGGTTTTGGCTCTGGTGCAGATGTTTTGCGGATGGGTTTTTCAGGTTCCACCTCGGCAATGACGACGGGAAAATCCTTGAACGCGCCGCGCCTGAACACCGTCACCACCGACTTGGTACCGGGCTTGACGTTACCCACCAGACGCGGAAGGTCGCTGGATTTTTCAATCTGCTTACCATCGAACTTTGTGATGATGTCGCCCGCTTCAATGCCGGCTTTGTCGGCAGGTGCGCCACTTTCTACGCCCCTGACCAGCGCGCCCTGGGGTTTGCCAAGCCCTATGGATTCAGCAATTTCTTTGCTGACCTGGTCAATCTGTACGCCGATCCGCCCGCGCGTTACCCGGCCACTGCTGCGCAGTTGGTCAGACACGCGCACGGCCTCGTCAATCGGGATGGCAAATGAAATGCCCTGGAAGCCGCCGGAGCGCGAATAGATCTGGCTATTGATGCCGACCACTTCACCACGCATGTTGATGAGGGGGCCGCCGGAGTTGCCCGGATTAATCGCCACATCGGTCTGGATGAATGGCAGGTAGTCGCCGGTGTCGCGCTGCTTGGCACTCACGATGCCGGCGGTCACGGTGTTGTCAAGGCCGAAGGGTGAACCGATGGCCATCACCCACTCGCCGACTCTCAAGCGGTTGGTGTCGCCAATTTTGACGGCGGGCAAACCGGTGGCCTCGATTTTGACTACCGCCACATCGCTGCGCTTGTCAGTGCCAATGATTCTGGCCTTGAACTCGCGCTTGTCAGTCAGGGTGACGATGACTTCATCAGCACCCTCCACCACATGGGCGTTGGTCATCACAAAACCATCGCTGGTCAGAATGAAGCCGGAGCCCACACCGCGTGGCTGGCCTTCATCGGGCTGAGGCTGGCTGCGCTCTGGCCTGGGCGAGCGCGGTAAGCCAGGCGGCACCGGGATGCCAAAGCGGCGAAAAAACTCCAGCATCTGCTCATCAACACCACCGGCAGCCGCAGCCTTGACTTTCTCAGACGTTCGGATGTTGACGACCGACGGCCCGACCTGTTCGACCAGATCGGTGAAGTCAGGCAGCGTGCGGTTTTGCGCCCACGCAGGCTGCATCGGTATCAGGGCGGTGCTAGACACCACCGCAATCAGTCCCGCAGCAAGACAGGAGCCCAATGAGGAGCGCAGCGGTTTCAAGTTCAATTCAAGCATCATCAGCCTCGTTGTAAATGTTGATCATCAGACGTAAAAAGTCAGGTTGAATGGTCAAGCGACAGCTTATTTCTTTCGCTCAAGGCCACTCGCAAAAAGTTGCAGGGTTGCCATCGGTACCTCGCCCACGACGGTCAGCCAATAGGCTCCCAGTTGCCGGCTCATCGTCTGGGTAGCGCCCATGGACATGCTGGATTCCCTGTCATGCCGCTGGCGATCCAGAGGCTCCACAAAAATCGAAACCGAAGCCAGTCCATCGGAAAAAATCCACTGCAGCGGCGCGTCCTGTGCGGCAGAACCGCTTGCCCCTGCCGGGCGTTTGTAGCAGCTCATGGGCTTGAACCCCGCCACCGGGGCTTTCAATACCCAGCCCTCAGCGCTGGCCGTGGTCTTGACGAGTACCGGCTGCTGCTCCAGCTTGTAGCCGTCTGTCTTGCCCATCATCTGCAGGAGTTTGTCCATCTTGACCGGCGCATCGAGTTGCAGTTCTGAAAACGCAGCCTGCTCCAGCACCTTGCCATCCGTGTCAAGCGTCTGCAGCTTCACCACCAGGCCCTTCTTCTGCTCGGTCCAGACGCGGTAGCCAAAGCGCATGGAATCTTTAGGGGCCAGCACAACCACATTGGCCGCCACACCCGCAACCCGGTCAACACCTTCGGGCTTGAGCTTGTAATAGTCGGCAATCCGTCCGTCAGTGGACTGGAGCAAGTCGGGGAACATGCCCAGCGACTCGCGTTTTTCACTTCGCACAACTTTGTGCTCAGGCATGAACGTGACGACACGGTCGTTATGCCGGAATATGGAGCGCGGCGCGCCTGTCAGCGTCTCAACACGCTCCATTTGCTGGTCACCTTCACAGACATGCCAGATCTTGGCGCTGGACATGCTAGCGCCAGATGTGACGACGTAGGTACCGATGTAGGCGCGCTTTCGGGAGGCCTCCTGCATGCGCATCAGCCATTCGTTGATGCTTTTGGCTTCCAGCGCTGAAGCCGCTGGCGCAGTCGTAGCCACAGTCGCAGTCGCAGTCGTAGTTGCCCCTGCGGGAAAAACCTCAGCTGCTACAAAATTCATAGCTAGTTGCGCCCATAAATAAAGGGCTACAAGGCGAAAATGCTTTGAATTCATAGTACTTTGAATGTTTTCAGGCTGCAAAAAGGCATCAGCGCCTGCCATCACGAGGGTTTTCAAACGTGGCATTGCGCAAAAAGCCCGATGGCTCCTGGAGTGCGGATCTGCCCCCAAGCTGCCGATGCGCGGCCAGCAGTTCCTCAAGACGGGCATCGCGTAACACCGGCCCTTGGGGCGATGCCACAAGCACCTGCTGGAGCGGCACCTGGGCCTGGGCAAGTTGCGCTGTACTGGCGGATGACGATAGGCCCGAAATGTTCCAGACTACGGATGCAACAGCGGCCAGCGAGGCAAAACCTGCCACGAGTTTCCAGCGAAAACTGCCATCATTTGAAGCGGCGCGGCGGTCTAGCAGCATGGCCGGTTGAATTTTTTGTGCCACGGGTTCAAGGCCAGCGGAATAAGCCTTGCTGTCCTGGGCATACGCTTGGCCTCCAAGGGGTTGGTTAAGGGATGGGTTAAGGCGCTGGTTAAAGCGTGCAAGAAATTGCGCATCAGCTGCTCGCAAACCACTCGCAGGGGAGCGCAGCACGTCGCCGATCAGATGATAGGAACTCCAGCTGGAAAATGCTGCATCGCCATCACGCTGGCAGGCCTCGAGTGCGACGGCGAATTCTGCGCCAGCCAGTTCGCCATCAGCCAGTGCGGACAGGATCTCGCAGGTCAGCGGGTCGGTAGGGGTGTTGGGTAAATTGCTCATGTCTGTTTGTTTCTTCGTGCTGCTGCTTCACCAGCGTTTTGCTGCCTCACCAGCGTTTTCCCGTCTGGTTCTCAAGCAGTGGCTTGACCTTGCCCGAGATGGCTTCACGCGCCCGGAAGATACGGGAACGTACCGTGCCTATGGGGCAATTCATGACTTCTGATATCTCTTCGTAACTCAGCCCCTCAATTTCGCGCAGGGTAATCGCCTGCCTAAGTTCCTCGGGCAAGGCCTCCATGGCAGCATGGATGATGGCTGCTATTTCCTTGCTGGCCAGCACAGACTCCGGCGTTTCCGAGCTGGTTAGTGCGTTTTCCAGCGGGGAAGTTTCATCGCTTTCATCGCTTTGACCGGATTTGAAGGAATTTTCCGAAATGGTCGGGTCGCGCTTGAGGTCCAGCAAGGCCTTTTTGGCCGTATTCACTGCAATACGGTAGAGCCATGTGTAAAACTGGGCCTCGCCGCGAAACTGCGCCAGCGCCCGGTAAGCGCGGATAAAGGTCTCCTGCGCAATGTCTTCAACCAGATCCACGTCCCGAACCATACGCCCTATCAGGCGCTGGATGCGGCGCTGGTATTTGATGACCAGCAGCTCAAATGCCTTCTGGTCGCCCGCCACCGTACGCTCGACCAGCATGGCATCGCTGTCAATGGCTTTTTCCACTTGCGGCACAGGCACGTCGGTGCTCATGGTTTGGTGCTGAAAAGATCAGCCGTGTGAGCAGGGCCTGATGCAGCCACAGCCTCCGGAGACTGTGCAACCCCAGTCACCCCGGGGCCTTGCAAACGCTTTGGGGAGTACACGGCACGCCGCAAGTCCAGCCAGCGCGTTGGAAAAGCCTTGCGCTCGACCCATAGCCACAAACTCGCATGTGCCTGGTTTTCAATCCTGAGCAGCAAAAAATGCTGGAAATCGGCAATCACTGAAAGCTGCTGCTGTGCAACACCCGTCTGGTAGAGCGGACTTTCCCAGCGCCAGAATTGCCCGTCCCAGGCGATCTGCCCGACGGGAGAGTTCATCCAGCCGATGGTTGCAGCCACGCCGGCTACGACAAGGGCAGCAGCGCCTGAGCAGATGCGCCAGTCTACCTGCCGCATCGTGTCATACCAGAGCAGCAACACCAGCAAGCCGATGAACCACAGGCCCGCCAGCAAGCAGCCCTGAAAACCTGAACGCCCCAGCGGGTAGACAACCGGTGGGGCGTTATGTGTGGTCAAGCGCGTTTGAACACCAGAGTGCCGTTGGTACCACCGAATCCAAAATTGTTTTTCATCGCGAATTCAAAGCTTGCATCACGTGCGGTGTTGGCGCAATAGTCAAGATCACACTCCGGATCCTGGTTGAAAATATTGATGGTTGGCGGGATTTTCTGGTGCTGCAAGGCCAGCACCGTGAAGACCGACTCAATGCCCCCCGCGCCGCCCAGCAGGTGACCTGTCATGGACTTTGTGGAACTGACCACCAGGCTTTTGGCGTGGTCGCCAAATGTGGCCTTGATGGCATTGGTTTCGTTCAGGTCACCGAGCGGGGTAGACGTACCATGGGCATTCAGATAGCCGATCTGATCGGCATTGACAGCTGCATTTTTCAGGGCCATGACCATGGAGCGGCGTGGGCCGTCAATGTCAGGCGCTGTCATGTGATAAGCGTCAGCACTCATGCCAAAACCGGTGACTTCAGCGTAGAGTCTTGCGCCGCGTGCCTTGGCGTGTTCGTACTCTTCCAGCACGACAACGCCAGCACCTTCGCCCAGCACAAAACCATCGCGGTCTTTATCCCAGGGGCGTGAGGCGGTTTTGGGGTCTTCATTACGGGTCGAAAGGGCACGCGCCGCCGCAAAGCCGCCTATACCCAAAGGCGAAATGCAGGACTCTGCCCCGCCAGCCACCATCACGTCGCAATCGCCATATTCGATCATGCGGGCCGACAGGCCAATGGCATGCAAGCCGGTCGTACATGCCGTGACGACTGCAATGTTGGGGCCTTTGAAACCGAACTTGATCGACACATGCCCCGAAATCATGTTGATGATGGACGCAGGTACAAAAAATGGCGAAATGCGGCGTGGTCCGCGGTTGGTCAGCTCGGCATGCGTCTGCTCGATCATCGGCAAACCGCCGATGCCCGAACCGATGTTGCAGCCGATACGGGTAGCCAGCTCGTCACCCAGCGCATCCCCGGTAGGCAGGCCGCTGTCCGCCACCGCCTGGCAGGCCGCAGCCAGCCCGAGGTGGATGAAGCGATCCATGTGCCGGGCTTCTTTTTCGGGGATGTAGTCGGTGATATTGAAGCCCTTGACCTCACCGGCAAACTTGCAGGCAAAATTGCTGGCATCAAATTGCGTGATCAGATCAATGCCGGGTTTCCCGGCCAGCAGGTTGGCCCAGGATTCAGCCACGGTGTTACCCACCGGACTGACGCACCCCAAACCTGTGACGACGACACGACGACGACTCATTCAGCAATCCTGGAAAAAAACCTGAAAGGGCCGTGAATGGCTTTTCAGGTTTGATGACGACAATTCCATGGGCATGATGCCCCGGGAATCAGGCCTTTTGATGGGTGTTGGCGTAGTCAATCGCGTTCTGGACGGTGGTGATTTTCTCGGCATCCTCGTCCGGAATCTCGATGCCAAATTCGTCTTCAAGAGCCATGACCAGTTCTACGGTGTCAAGCGAGTCAGCACCCAGGTCGGCCACAAAGGCTTTCTCGCTGGTGACTTGACCTTCTTCCACGCCGAGTTGCTCGGCAATGATTTTCTTAACACGTGCTTCGATATCGCTCATAGTTCCCTCTAAGGGTTGTGAATTAATCCGTGATTTTAGCGCGTTAGCACATCACTACATGTACATGCCACCGTTGACGTGAATTTCTTGACCCGTGATGTAAGACGCCTGCGGGCTAGCCACAAACGCTACGGCATGCGCTATGTCCTGCGGCTTGCCGAGGTGGCCCAGCGGAATCTGTGCAAGAAGAATCTTTTGCTGCTCCGGAGGCAGCTTGGCCGTCATGTCGGTTTCAATAAAACCCGGTGCGATGCAGTTGACCGTGATGTTGCGCGAACCCAATTCACGCGCCAGTGCGCGCGTCATGCCTGCCACACCAGCCTTGGCCGCAGCGTAATTCGACTGCCCGGCATTCCCTGTTGCCCCGACCACCGAGGTGATGCTGATGATGCGGCCATAACGCTGCTTGATCATGGTGCGCATCACAGCGCGACTCATGCGAAACACCGCTTTGAGGTTGGTTTCAATCACCGCATCCCAGTCGTCGTCTTTCAGGCGCATGGCCAGCATGTCGCGGGTAATGCCGGCGTTGTTGACCAGCACCTGCAAACCGCCGTGCTCCTTGACAATGCCGTCAATCAGCAGCTCGGCAGCGGCAGCATCATTTACATTCAAATTTTTACCAGCGCAACCGGGAAACGCCGCCAGCGCTTGGCTGATTTTGGCTGCGCCTTCATCACTGGTGGCCGTGCCAATGACCTTTAAACCCTTTTGGGCCAACTCCAGCGCAATGGCTGCGCCTATGCCGCGTGATGCACCGGTAACCAGTGCAACCTGTCCTTCAAACTTCACTTCACTCATGCCAGTAACTCCTTCACTGCGGCCATTGATGCCGGATCAAACAGGGGCGCACCGGTCAACTCAGGATCAATTCTTTTGACCAGTCCTGCCAGCACTTTACCCGGACCACATTCAACAATGTTGACAAGCCCGCTGGCCTTGATGGCCTGAATACATTCAACCCAGCGCACCGGGCCGAATGCCTGACGGTACAGCGCGGCGCTAATGCGCTCCGAGTCATGCTCAATCGCCACTTCAATATTGTTGATGACCGGGATTTGCGGTGCAGCAAACTGGATGCCAGAGAGCTTTTCTTTCAGTTTTTCGGCTGCTGGTTTCATCAGGCTGGAATGGAAAGGCGCAGAAACCGGCAACGGCAAGGCGCGCTTGGCACCGTTGGCCTTGAGGACTTCACAAGCTTTGTCCACGGCGGCCTTGCTGCCAGCGATAACAGTTTGCAATGGGTCGTTGAAATTGACCGCCTCGACAATCTCAAGCGTTCCAGGTCCAAACGTCTGCACGGCTTCAGCGCAGCCCTCAATGACCCGGGTGGCATCCATGCCTAGGATGGCGGCCATCGCGCCCCTGCCTACGGGCACGGCGTCCTGCATGGCCTGCGCACGAAAGCGCACCAGCGGTGCGGCCTGTGCGAGCGTCAAAACGCCAGAAGCCACCAGCGCGGAATACTCGCCCAGCGAGTGACCTGCCACCACGGCAGGCAGCACGCCGGTTTCAGCCATCCACACCCGGTAAGCAGCAACACCCGCCACCAGCATCACCGGCTGGGTGTTGGTGGTCAGGGCCAGCGCTTCCTTGGGGCCGTTTTTGATGAGCTGGCCGATATCTTCGGCCAGTGCGTCGGACACTTCCGCCAGGGTTTGCATAACGACTGGGTGATCACCCCACGCGTCCAGCATGCCCACCGACTGCGAGCCCTGACCAGGAAAAACAAAAGCAAATGGTTTCAAACAACTTCTCCTCTGGCAGCCCTAGCGCAAGAACATAGTCGCGCGGCCTGAGACGCTTGACATTCACGCCGTCACCGGTGTTCTGTTGACCGTCAGGCACAGGCATAAGCCATTTCAGTACTTGAGAAGCACCGCGCCCCACGTGAAGCCACCGCCCACGCCTTCCAACATCAGCGTGTCTCCCTTTTTAATCTTGCCACTGCGCACTGAAGCATCAAGCGCCAGCGGAATGGATGCAGCAGACGTGTTGCCATGCTGGTCGATGGTGACGATCAGCTTTTTAAGTGGCAGCTTTAGCTTTTTGGCAGTGCTCTGCATGATGCGGAGGTTGGCCTGGTGTGGAATCAGCCAATCGATGTCGGCATCCGTCAGATTGGCCTTTGCCAGCGTTGCGCGCGCTGCGCTCTCTAAAACGCCAACAGCCAGTTTGAACACCGCTGGACCGTCCATCTTGAGCAGCGGATCGCCCAGAATTTTGCCACCAGACACGGTACCGGGTACACACAATATGCCGACATGCTTGCCATCGGCATGAAGGTCGCTGGCAAGAATGCCAGGTGTGTCTGATGCCTCCAGCACCACAGCACCGGCACCGTCGCCAAACAGCACACAGGTTGTGCGGTCTGAGAAATCAAGAATGCGCGAGAACACCTCAGCACCTATCACCAGCGCTTTGCTGGCCGAACCAGTGCGGATCATGGCATCGGCAACCGTCAGGGCATACACAAAACCGCTGCAAACCGCCTGCACGTCAAATGCGGCGCAGCCAGCAATGCCGAGCTTGTTTTGCAGTATGCAGGCCACAGACGGAAACACCATGTCGGGTGTGGATGTCGCAACAATGATGAGATCAATATCGCCAGGGAGCAAGCCTGCCGCTTCAAGCGCTTTTTTGGCCGCTTCCACCCCGAGGTCGCTGCTGCATACATCTGGCGCAGCAAAGTGGCGGGCGTGGATGCCGGTGCGCTCCACAATCCAGTCGTCCGAAGTTTCAATGCCTTTGGTAGCCAGTTCGAAGGCCAGATCGGCATTCGTCAAACGGCGTGGCGGGAGATAACTGCCAGTGCCAGTAATGCGTGAATATCGGGCCATTGATTGAAAAGTATGTCAGGTGTTTCAGTGAGTCGATATCAGAGCTGCTGGCTCAATCCGCATTCAGGAAGTGCTTTCTGCGTCAGCAGGCTTTGCTGCAGCCAGCAATGGTGCTGCGCGGGCAATCCGCTCCCGAACCTTCTCAAGCAGTTGGTTCCGAGCCGCATCATAAGCCCGATTCAGGGCACGCTCAAAGGCAAAAGCATCTGCAGAGCCATGGCTCTTGAATACCAGGCCCTGCAAGCCCAACAATGCGGCACCGTTATAACGTCGGTGGTCCATACGGTTTTTAAATGCAGTTAGCACCGGATAGGACACAAAGGCAGCAAATTTCATAAAGATGTTGCGCGAAAACTCCGCCTTGATGAAACTCGCTATCATGCTGGCAAGGCCTTCACTGGTTTTGAGCACCACATTGCCGACAAACCCGTCACAAACCACGATATCTGTCGTTCCCTTGAAAATATCGTTACCCTCGACATTGCCATAAAAATTAAGATCGCCGGAATTAGCAGCAGATCGCAGCAATTCAGCGGCTTTTTTAATGATTTCGCTACCTTTTATTGCTTCTTGACCAATATTAAGCAGGCCAACACTGGGTGCGGGGTTGCCCGTGATCGCGGCCACCAAGGCAGAACCCATGACAGCGAACTGCAACAGATGCTCTTCGGTGCAGTCCACATTGGCCCCCAGATCGAGCACGGTTGTGGCACCGCCGATGGCGTTGGGCAGTTGGGTGGCGATGGCGGGCCTGTCGATGCCGTCCATGGTTTTGAGCACATAACGGGCAATCGCCATCAGCGCCCCGGTATTGCCGGCAGACACCGCAACCTGGGCTGTGCCATCCTTGACCTGATTGACGGCAACGCGCATGGAAGAGTTTTTCTTGTGGCGCAGTGCAATTTCAATCGGGTCGTCCATGGTGACCACCTCGCTGGCCTCCACCACCTGGCAACGGGCGTGTGCCTTCAGTTGGGCGTACTGCGGATGGGCAGCAAGCACCAGCGGCTGGCCGACAACGATCAGTTCGGCATCTGGATGGCCATCCAGAAATGCCAGGCTGGCCGGGATCGTGACGGCGGGGCCAATGTCGCCACCCATGGCATCAACAGCGATTCGGATCATGCAGGCAACCGGAAAGCAGCCACAGCCAGAGCGGTCAATTCAATGAGGAACAAGGCAAAAACCTGTGGCAAGTACCAAAAGAAAAGCCCGCAGGATAAGTGCGGGCCCGTATTTTGAGCGCGAATTTACGCTTCTGATTTGGTTTTCAGCACCTTGCGACCACGGTAAAAACCGGTCGGGCTGATGTGGTGACGCAAATGGGTTTCGCCAGTGGTGGATTCCACTGCGATGCCCGGCACGTTGAGTGCATAGTGCGAGCGGTGCATGCCGCGCTTGGAAGGTGATTTTTTGTTCTGCTGGACGGCCATAATCCGCTCCTGAGGGGGTAAGGGTTGGTAATTGCGCACCAACTTCTGAAATTTGGAAAGCCAAGAATCGCATGAAATCCCGGGGCTAGCTACATTGCCAGACAGTACGCGAAGCCCTTGATTATAGCGCGACAAGCCGCCTCACTGACAAAACTCTTGGGGCACTTCTATAAATTCATTTTTCGGGCGAATTGCCGCGTTGCGCGGTGCTCGCAATCCTCATGTACCTGAAGTACATTGCGGTTGCTGCGCGACTCTCGCATGAGCCCAAAGGGCGATGCGACACGCGCCTTGCACTTCATCCCGAAAATCTGAATTTCTAGAAGCGCCCTTGAGTCACCGACGGGGCAAGGCATTCAAAAGAATTATTATTTCTTCTTGAGCTGGGCTAAAACTGCAAAAGGGTTTGGTTTTTCAGCCGGCTCATCTGCGTCCTCTTCGTCATTTCTCTTGAGCGACTGGCTGGCCTGTGAGATGCTCTCAGGGCACTGCTCATGCATGGGCACCAGCGGCAGCGCCATCAGCAACTCATCCTCCAGCAAGGCCAGCAAGTCAAACTGCGGCTCCATGACCAGCAAATCTTCTTCCGAGGCATCATCTTCCGCCATGGCGATGTCTTCCGTGGCCACAAAGCGATACCACTGATCGACCTCAAGCGGCATCAAGACCGCCTGCATACAGCGCTGGCAGGTCAGGGCAATACTTGTGTTGGCCTCTAGACGCAGCCAGACATCTGCCTCGGCAACTGTACGCTCGCGCAACTCGCCCAGCGCTCGCCATTTGACAACCGACTCAGGCTGCACCTCATGCGTCTTATGCGCCTCCTGCGTCAGGCGATGCAGATCGTGCAGCGGCGTGGTTTCTACAAGGGCCTCGCCCTGCTGTGCAAATGCCTGCATGTTGAGTCGGCTGGCTTGGATCTGTCTGGTCATGCGTGCAGTGTAAGAGAATCACGGTATGACTTACCCCCATCCACCACCAAACCGCCGCCTGATATTGGGCTCGACATCCCGATACCGCCGCGAGCTGTTGCAGCGTTTGCAAACCCCCTTTGAAGTACTGGCCCACTATGTGGACGAAACCCCTTTGCCAGGCGAAAAGCCATCCGTTCTGGCTGCACGCCTGGCTCTGGCCAAGGCACGCGCAGTGGCTGACGCAGCGCCTGATGCCGTGGTCATAGGCGCGGACCAGGTGGCAGACCTGCATGGCCAACCGCTTGGCAAGCCCGGCACGCATGAGCGCGCCGTCGCGCAACTGCGCCAGATGCGTGGCCAGACAGTGATTTTTCAGACAGCGGTAGCGGTGGTCTGCAAAGAGAGTGGTTTCGAGCAAAGCAGCCTGGCCGCCGTCAAAGTGACTTTTCGCGACCTGACAGATGACGAGATTGAAAACTACCTGCGCGCCGAACAACCCTACGACTGCACGGGCAGCGCCAAAAGCGAAGGCCTCGGCATTACGCTGCTGGCAGCGATTGAAAGCGACGACCCCACCGCACTGGTCGGCCTGCCCCTGATACGCACCTGCAACATGATTCGCGCTGCGGGCATTGCCCTACTCCCGCCTTCGAAGGCTACTGAATGAGTACCCAGACAAATACCCAACTTAAGGGCAAGCTCTACCTCGTGCCCGCACCGCTGGATTTCGGTTGCGACATCCAGGCTCCGCTACAGGACGTGATGCCGTTGGCCACCCTACAGATAGCGGCGCGCCTGCAATGCTGGATTTGCGAGAACGCCAAAAGCACACGCGCCTACCTCAAACGCATCAACGACATCAAGCCCTTGAGCCAGCCCGTGCAGTCGCTGCAGATTCAGGAATTGCCACGCGAGGTACACAAAAAAGGCGACCACGGCGGCAACTTTGACGCCCGCCCGCTGCTGATCGCCGCCATGGAAGGGCGTGACATAGGGCTGGTCAGTGAAGCCGGTATGCCGGCCATTGCAGACCCCGGCTCGTCAGTGGTGCGGGCCGCGCATGACCTCGGTATGCAGGTCGTGCCGCTGACAGGGCCGATGTCGCTGATGCTGGCGCTAGCTGCCAGCGGACTGAACGGCCAAAACTTTGCGTTTGTCGGTTACCTGCCGCTGGGCGGCGGCGAACGCGCACAGCGCATCAGGGAGCTTGAATCACTGGCACTGAAAACCGGCCAGACACAGATTTTTATCGAGACACCTTATCGCAACGCCGCCCTGCTACAGGCGCTGCTGCAAGCGCTGCAAGGCAACACCCGGTTGGCACTGAGCTGCGGCCTGAGCTTGGATACAGGCTGGTCGAAAAGTATGCAGGTCAGTCAGTGGAAGCGAGACAAGTCCAGTGCCGCACTGGGGCTGCCGACCGTTTTTTGC
Source organism: Polaromonas sp. (assembly GCA_038902795.1). Taxonomy (GTDB): domain Bacteria; phylum Pseudomonadota; class Gammaproteobacteria; order Burkholderiales; family Burkholderiaceae_C; genus Polaromonas. The sequence continues at coordinate 51,981 of JBCKNJ010000003.1, forward strand.
ATTGGACGATAGAAATTTTTGCTATCGCAGCGCTGGTATCGCCTTAAAAGCTTTCATCGCACCCTCACCCATCGCCGCGCCAAACTTTTTGGCCAGGCGCTCGGCCACGTTGTCGCGGCGGGTGTAGTCGATGATTGCTTCGGCCTTGACGACCTCCCTGGCCACGTATTCGAGTGTGCCAAGCTGGTCGGCCAGACCGAGTTCAATGGCTTGCTCGCCGGTCCAGAACAGGCCGCTGAACATCTCTGGCGTTTCTTTCAGGCGCGGGCCACGGCCAGCCTTGACGACGCTGATGAACTGCTGATGAATCTGGTTCAGCATGGTCTGCGCGAAGGCGCGCTGCTTTTCACTTTGCGCGCTGAAGGGGTCCATAAAGCCCTTGTTCTCGCCCGTAGTCAGCAGGCGGCGCTCGATGCCAATCTTGTCCATCAGGCCAGTAAAACCGAAGCCATCCATCAGCACGCCAATGCTGCCGACGATGCTCGCCTTGTCGACAAAAATTTTGTCTGCCGACACGGCAATGTAGTAAGCCGCAGAGGCGCAGGTTTCTTCAATCACGGCGTAAACCGGCTTCTTGTGCTTGGCCTTCAGGCGGCGGATTTCGTCGTTCATCATGCCGGCCTGTACCGGGCTGCCGCCCGGCGAATTGATCAGCAGCACCACGGCTTTGGCAGCGTCTTCTTCAAACGCGGCCTTTAGCGCGGCGTTGATAAATTCTGCGCTGGCATCAGCGCCGGCTGAAATCTCGCCCTTGATTTCAACCACCGCGGTATGCGCAACGGTGGCTCTGCCGACCGGCGTACCGCGGTGCAGGGCCAGCCAGACCAGCACAATAAAAAAGGCCAGCCAGGACAGGCGCACAAATGTTTTCCAGCGGCGCGTGGTTTTTTGCTCGTTGAGCGAAGCGAAGGCCAGCTTTTCAAGCGTGACGCGCTCCCAGCCGGGTGCATCGAGTGGGTCGGAAGATGATTTTTTGGTGTTCATTTCAGGAACTGGTTGTGTATGTAGGTCGGGTGTTCCAGAGGGTTTTTGTTCAAAGTCGGAGTGCAGAAAAGGCTCACGATCAGGATCATTTGGGCCGGGGCGATTGGAATCGTTCATGGGGTCTAGTTTAGTAGCTATGAGAACTCTGGTGGTTTGAGGTTGTAAGCACAATGCCAGTAAACCACGCCATCTTTTTCCGACAGCGTTATTTTGACCAGCCCGCCGTTACACGGCCCGCCAGCACACTGGCCGGTGTCTGGCTGGTAGGCCGCACCGTGGTTGGCGCACAGCAGCCACTGGCCAGTGTTGTCGAAAACACGATTCGGTTGCCAGTCCAGCTCCAGCGCCACATGGGTGCAGCGATTGAGGTAGGCGTGCGGCTGGCCCTTGAAGCGGACGGCAAAGGCACGGCAGGTCTGGCCTGCATACACCACGTCGAAAGGCACGGCCTGCCCCGCATCCAGCAGATCGCGGCTATTGCAGAGGGCTAGCTGTGCGTTCATAACAGGCAAGAAAAGAGGCACAGCTTGGTTTAGCCGTTGGCGAGCAGCCAGCTGCCCAAGTCTCGGGCGGAATGCGCTACATGCAAGGGCTTCAGGGCGGCAAAAGCCTGCGGCTCATGCGCGCCGTAACTCACACCAACGCTGGGGCAGCCTGCATTGACGGCCATCTGCAAATCGTGGCTGGTGTCACCAACCATCAGGGTGCGGCTGGCCACCACACCCAACTCGCGCATCAACTCATGCAGCATCAAGGGATTGGGTTTACCGGCTGTTTCGTCCGCTGTGCGCGAGCCATCAAACACGCCTTTGATCTCGACGCGACTGAGCGCGTCATCCAGCCCGCGCCGTGACTTGCCAGTGGCCACCGCCAGCAAATAGCCGCGCGCCTTCAGGCTGGCCAGCATGGGCGGCACGCCATCGAACAGACTGAGGTCATCGGCATGCACCGCGTAGTGGTGCTGGTAGCGCTCACTTAGCACCGGGTATTTTTCAACCGGCACGTCTGGTGCGGCGTGGGCCAGTGCCTGCCGCAGGCCCAGGCCAATCACATAGCCTGCAGCCGCATCAGTCGGTACCGTGCCGCCCACATCGCGCACCGCTTCCTGAATGCAGCGAATGATGATTTTGGTCGAATCAAACAGCGTGCCGTCCCAGTCGAAGGCAATCAGGTCAAAGTGTCGGGTTTGCATGGCGATGAAGTAAAAACTGCTGCAATTCATCGGGCAGCGCCGCCTGCAAATGAATGACTTTACGCAGCTTGGGATGGTTGAACTTCAGGCTCCAGGCGTGCAGAAACATGCGCTTTAAGGAAGCCTGGCCAGCCAGCGTTTTTTGCAGGGCCTTGTTCAGCTCAAAGTCACCATATTTGTCGTCCCCGGCAATCGGATGGCCCTCGCCCGCCAGATGAACACGAATCTGATGCGTGCGGCCGGTTTTGATGGTCACTTCTAGCAGCGTGAACGGCGTATGGGGTAGCACGGCATTCGCCGGAATTTGCGCCTTGACCTTGACCAGCGTGACCGAGCGCATAGCGTCAGGGTGCTCGTTCGGCACGGTCTTGACGCGGCGCTCGCCTAAACCGGAGGTGCCTGCCTTTCCCTCGATCAAGTACTTATGCAGCGCCTTGTCGATCACGCGCTTGTTCGGGGCCCAGTCGCCTTTGACCAGGGCCAAGTACACCTTATCGGTCTCGCGCTCTCTGAACTGCTCTTGCAACAGCTTGAGCGCCATGCGCCGCTTGGCGATCAGCAGTATGCCGCTGGTCTCGCGGTCCAGTCTATGCACCAGCTCTAAAAAATCCGCCTCGGGTCGCGCCATGCGCAGCTGCTCGATCACGCCAAAGCTCACACCACTGCCGCCATGCACGGCCACGCCTGCGGGTTTGTCTATGGCCAGCACAAAATCGTCTTCAAAGAGTATTGGAAACTCCGCCGCAGGCGCGTAGCCACCCAGCGTTGAAGTCGCACCGTGGCGCGCAACCACATGAGCCATGGCTTCGGCCTTCTGCTCCGCGCGCTCCGACGTGCGCACGGGCGGCAATCGCACCACATCGCCGCTTCCAAGCCGTGTATCGGCCTGCGCCCGGCCCTTGTTCACGCGCACCTCGCCGCTGCGGATGATGCGGTAAACATGGGTTTTAGGTACGCCTTTAAGCTCGCGCATCAAGAAGTTATCAAGCCGCTGGCCAGCGTAGTCTTCAGTCACGGTAAGCAGCGTGACCCGAGCCGCTAATGGGGATGCAACTTCACGCACAGGAGGGCTTATAATGTTCTTCACTAGCGATGCGCTTGTCAAGTGATTGATTTGTCTGGAGTTTAGTCCACACAAGTCCCGGGCCAATGAAAAAACCCATCCACAAACCACAAGCAGCCTTGGCTGGTAGGTCGATGCCCACGCGGGTAATCGCCCGCAAGCGATGAGTGCCAGGCACCTCGTTTGCCTGGCAGATTGCACGCGAGAACAAGTCGATGTTTTGCGAATACAACTACGGAATACCCAAGCTTGCAGCCCGAGCCTAAGCAACCGGCTGCATACGGATCCAGTGAGAACAAGTCCTTTAACAGTTAGCCCCCTGATGACAACGCTGCTTTATCTGATTAACCTGTGCCTGCGGTGCCTTTTGGCCCCGTTTTTTGGCATAAGTCAGCCTGCAGCCCTTGTAATACGGGCGCGACCAGCTACTCTTTTTGTAGCGCATAGCTGTTTGACTCCGGCTTGCTCCATCCACGCGCCTACGCTTACGACCCACCTGCCCGGCTGATTTTTCAGTCGGCGCACATGCGTCAAAAGCTCTCCGGCAATTCCCCACGTTCGCATCACGTCTTCTTTGGCATCGTTGGCCCATTTTTTGGGCTTGAGACATGACAACGATAAGGAAGAGCCATCATGAAACGGATGCTGATTAACGCCACGCAGGCTGAAGAACGCCGCCTGGCGATTGTTGACGGACAAAAACTCCTCGACTACGAAATTGAAATTGAAGGGCGCGAACAGCGCAAGGGTAACATCTACAAGGCCGTCGTCACGCGCGTCGAGCCATCGTTAGAGGCCTGCTTTGTCGATTACGGCGAAGACCGCCACGGCTTTTTGCCGTTCAAGGAAATCTCCAAGAACTACTTCACCCCCGGCGTGCCGGTCAGCCAGGCGCGCATACAAGACGTGATTCGCGAAGGCCAAGAGCTGATGGTTCAGGTCGAGAAAGAAGAGCGCGGCAACAAAGGCGCTGCGCTGACCACGTTTGTATCGCTGGCAGGCCGCTACGTGGTGCTGATGCCGAACAACCCGCGCGGCGGTGGCGTGTCACGCCGCATCGAAGGCGAAGACCGGGCCGAGCTTAAAGAAAACCTGGACCAGCTGGAATACCCGCAAGGCTCCAGCATCATTGCCCGCACCGCCGGCATTGGCCGCAGCGCGCCTGAGTTGCAGTGGGACCTGAACTACCTCATCAAGCTCTGGACAGCGATTGAAGGCGCAGGCAAAGGCGGCAAAGGCGCTTTCCTGATTTACCAGGAATCAAGCCTCGTGATTCGCGCCATCCGCGACTACTTCAACAGCGACATCGGCGATATTTTGCTTGACACCGACGACGTGTACGAACAGGCCAAACAGTTCATGGCTCACGTCATGCCCGAGCACGAGCATCGCGTCAAGCGCTACCGCGACGACGCGCCGCTGTTCAGCCGCTTCCAGATCGAGCACCAGATCGAGTCGGCCCATGCCCGCACCGTGCAACTGCCTTCGGGCGGCGCCATCGTGATCGACCACACCGAAGCCCTCGTTTCCGTGGACGTCAACTCGGCGCGCGCTATCAAAGGCGGCGACATCGAAGAGACCGCCACCCGCACCAATCTTGAAGCTGCGGACGAAGTGGCGCGCCAGATGCGTTTGCGTGACTTGGGCGGCCTGATTGTCATCGACTTTATCGACATGGAAGAGTCGCGCAACCGCCGCGATGTTGAAAACCGTTTGCGCGATGCGCTGCGGCAGGACCGTGCCCGCGTGCAGTTCGGCGCCATCAGCAAGTTCGGCCTGATGGAAATGAGCCGCCAGCGGCTTCGCCCTGCGTTGTCAGAAGGCGCTTCCATCCCTTGCCCGCGTTGCGGCGGCTCCGGCCACATCCGCGATACCGAAAGCTCGGCGTTGCAGATTTTGCGCATCATCCAGGAAGAGTCCCTCAAAGACAGCACGGCATCGGTTCTTTGTCAGGTGCCGGTTGATGTGGCATCTTTCCTGCTGAACGAAAAGCGTTCGGAAATCGCCAAGATCGAACTCAAGCAACGCATCAATGTGCTGCTGATTCCCAACAAGACGCTTGAGACACCCAACTACCGCCTCGAGCGCCTGAAGCACGACGACCCGCGCCTGGACAACATCGAAGCCAGCTACAAGATGGCTGAAGAAATCGAAGGCCCGACGCTGGTCACACGTCGCAGCCAGGAAAAGCACAACAAGCAGGAACCCATCATCAAGGGCGTGTTGCCTGATGCACCTGCCCCTGTGGCTGTACCCAAACCTGTAGCCGCTGCACCGGCTGCCGCCGTTTCACCAAAACCCGTTCCACGGCCTGCCATGGCAGCGGCAGCCCCGGCAGAAAAAGGATTTTTCGGCTGGATAAAAGGCCTGTTCGGCAACGCAGAAGCACCCTTTACAGCACCTGCTGCCAGCGCACAGAAAACCACAACTGGAACTGGTGAAGCCCGCCGCGACGGTCGTGATGGCCGCCCTGAAGGCCGCAGCGATGAGCGTTCGGAACGCGGTGGCCGTGATGGCAGGCGTGGTGGCCGTGGCCGTAGCGAAGGTCGTGGCGAAGGGCGCGCAGATGGACGAAATAAAGGACGCGAACCACGCCCAGATGGCCGTACAGATAGCCGTGCAGAAGGCCGCCCTGAAGGTCGTGGCGGCGAGCGCCGCGAACGTAGCTCTGAAGGCGTACCACGTCAAGAGCGCCAAGAGCGCCCAGTTGCTGACGCAGCGCAGCGCCCTGAAGGTCGCGCGGCCCGCGAACCTCATGAAGGCCGTGAACCTCGTGAAGGCCGTGAACAGCGTGAGCAGCGTGAACCACGCGAGCCCCGTGAAGGTGGCCGCAATCGCCGTGAACGTGGTGGTGAGCGTAATGGTGAACGTGCAGAGCGTGGCGGCGAGCGCATTGACCGCGACCCGATAGAGCAAGACTTGGCACTCGCCAACCAGGCAGCTATGGCTGCAGCCATGGACGGCGAACCGCAGCAGCGTTCAGACACACCACAAGGTGAGCGCCGCGAACGAGGTGAGCGTGGCGAGCGCAATGGCCGCCGTGGAGAGCGCCGTAATGACCGCCCCGAAGGTAGCGAGCGCGCCGACAACAGCCATGGCGGTGCTGAAAAGCCAGCCGCTGGCGAAGCCGTCTTTGAGAGCCATGCGGAAGTCGTCAATTCAGAGCCAGATCAGGCTGCAAGACAACAGGAACGTACACAACCAGCTACTGAATTCATAGCACCCGTGATGCCTGTAGCGCCCGCTGCAATGGCTCCGATAGCTGCGCCAGCCGTTGCAGCAGCCGTCGCTGCGAGTACTGCGCTCCCCAAAGTGCAGTCCTACGATTTGCCGATGCAAGACCTGGTACAGGTTGCTCCAGGCTCGGGTTTGCAGTGGGTCAACTCTGATGCCGGCAAAATTGCAGAGGCCAAAGCCGCCATGGCCGCCGAAGTCAAGCCCGTGCACGTGCCGCGTGAGCGCCCAGCGGTTGTCGTTTCAACCGAAGCACCACTGGTGCTGGTAGAGACCAAACGCGACCTGCGCGATACGCCCTTGCCGTTTGAAAAGCCAGCGGCTTAAATCAGAGGGTTATTCAAAGCTGCGCCACCTGCTTGTAAGCATGTGCCGCCGCCTCGGCATCTTCGCGCTGCTCAGCCAGCACAGCCAGCGCACGCCACGCCTTGCGGTGCAGACCAGTATCTTGCAGGCCGAGCGCAGCCTGACTCAGCAATTGCCGCGACTTGCCCCATAGCTGGCGGCTCATGCAGGCCATGCCGGCCAGGTATTGCAGGTTGGTATCACGCGGGCGGCCCATCTGCGCCGCTTCAATGCGCGCCAGCCAAGCCGCATCAACGCTATCAAGGCCAGCTTCCAGCACCGTGATCAATTTGATGCGCAACGCATCGCCCATATCTGATCGCGGCTGCATGGCTTGGTCCCACACCTGCAGCAGCCAGCCCCTGGCGAGTTCAACATCACCATGCAGGGCCGTCAAACGCGATGCCGCATGTACCACCAGCTCGGGCATGGCGCGCTCGCTATCGTCCAGCAAGCCCCAGGCCTGCTGCAACTGCGCCGGGTCATGCGCCTCGTTCAGCAGTTCCAGCGCCAGGCCACGCACAATGCTTTGCGCTGCTGCCTCGGAAAACGCCCGGTGCTTGGCCAGCAGGCGGGCAGTTTCCAGCGCCTGTGCCGTTTGCCGCAGCTGCCGCGTTGCCCGCAGCTTCATGCGCAGCGCCAGCGTGCGGCGTGCAGCGCCCTGCGGCAACAGCGCCAACCATTCAAGTGCGGCACCGGCATCGCGGTCATCCAGCGCCCAGCGTGCCGCGCGAAACTGCACGCCCTCGCGCACCTCCTGCGCATGGCGCGGCGCAGAGCTTTGCAGGGCCGACTGCATGTGCTGGTCGCGCAGTGCCTTGTTTTGCAGCGACTGCGCGCTTTCAGCCACCAGTAAATGCGCCAGCGACTGCAACTGGCTGGAACGACTGGCGCTGTGCCCCGTGACTTGGCCACCATGCTCGGCCAGCAGAGTCAGGCTTTTTTCCTGTACCAATGCCGTTCGTGCCGACTTGGTGGCGCGTATGTAGCGCCCGGCCAACTGGTGTGCCAGCGCGTCCATCAGCGCGCCGTACATGGCACGCTCTTTTTGCTGAGCCCGCCAGCGCCGCGCTTCAAGCGGCAGCGAGAAAACTGCCGACAAGGCACGCAAGGCCACATACAGCAGCATGAACAGGCCAACCAGCAGCAGCACCATCAGATTGAACGACACATCAACCCGATGTGGTGGCCAGAAGATGGTGACCACGGCCTGGTTGTTGCCCGCAAACAAGGCGGCAGTTACCGCTATGGCAAACAGGGCCAAAAGCCAGAAGGCGGCGCGCATGGCTTTGCTGTTCCCTGCCGTTTATCGGCCTGCAGCGGCGGTGGCCAGCGCTGCCATGGTCTCGTCCAGCCGCGGCAGCTCGCTGGTTTTCAACTGGCCCTGCACCTGCTGCAGTAATTGCACCGCAGCCTGGGTCTTGCGCGAGGCCGAGTCAAAGTACTTGCCCAGCCAGGTACCGGCGTTGACCAGATCGGTACGTACGGTGTCGGTCTGGCGCGACAGCAAGCCAAGGCGCGCGTTGAGCAACCTGAGCTTGAGGTTTTCACGCAGGAAAAACGCCTGCTCCGGTGCCAGCAGGGCGGCCTCAGGCTGGTCAATGCGGCTGACGCGCAGCAGTTTGCGGGCCTCATCACGCATGTTGTCCAGCAGGCGCTGCGACCAGGCCTGGAGCGCTGCTTTGTCAAACATCATGGGCAGGGCCTTTTCATCTTTTGCTGCCGGGGCTTTGGCCGGAGCCACTGGCGCAGTCGGGGCCGCATTTTTGGTCGGCGTATTGACGACAAAGGCATTGGCTATCGGCAAATCATCGACCATGCGGGTCAACTCATCGAGCTTGATCAGCAGCAGCGGCACGTCGGTCAGACTGGCGGACTTGATGCGGTCGGTATCTTTGGTAATGGCGCGCTGCAAGGGGTTAAGGCGTGGCTGCGCGGCACGCATCAGGCGCTGCTCGCTTGACTTGAGGGCGGCAATCAGCGGCTCGGCGCTACCGGTCAGTTGCGCCTGCTGCTGGGCCAGCCGCAATGCGGACTCAATGTCCACCACCAGGTTTTCGTCGCGCGAACGCGACAGGCTTTGCATCAGCTCTTCAAGCTGCGTGCGCTGCAAGCTGACTTCGCTGATGCGGTTTTCCTGCAAGGCCAGCCGTGCAGCCAGCTCGCGCGTGCTGTCTTGTGCAGCGCGCGCCAGCGTGCGCGCTTCGATGGCCTGCGCGCCTGAATCAGTGCTGCGGCGTGCCAGTTCTTCCTGAATGATGCCCAACTTTTGCCACAGCAAACCACTCACCACCAAAGCAGCGCCGCCCACGACACCTATAGCCAGCACCCATTTGCGCGGAATTTGTACCGCATCAGAGGGCGCGGACAAAGCAGCCGAAGCAGGCGGCACAACAGCACCAGCTAAGAGCTGCGCTGGCGGGTTTGGTTGCGAAGATGGGCTATCACTCATGGACACCCTGATTCTATCGAGCGTAAACACATCACAATGTCGTCCAGCGCAGGACGTGACTCAACAACAACACCCCAGCCAGCGGCGCGCGCGGCCTGCGCAATGCGCGGGTGCGTGGCGATGGCACGGGATTGATGCCAGTCTATGCCCTTGATGCCCGGCTGCAAGCCCAGGTTAGCCACCGCCTCCGAGCTGCTGAAAAGCCATACCGAGCCATCCGCAGCGGCGTTTTGGGCCCGACTGATTTGCGCCGGACTCCATTGCGGCGTGCGGCGTTCATAAACGCTTAAAAAATCAACTGTTGCACCGGCTGCGATCCACTGGCGGGCCAGCCAATCCCTGCCAGGTGAGTCGGTGCGGACTGCTCCATCACCATGCCCTCTAACAATCAGCACCCGGCGACCCGCCCAGTCGCGTCCACCTTCTTGCCCGCCTATCACCTGCCACAAGGCATCGGAGTCAAACTGCGCAGCGTCAGGCGGCGGTGCATCAATCTGCCCTTGCGGCACACCCGCTGCCCGCAACGCCGTAGCAGTGCCCGGGCCAGGAGCCAGAAATCGTACCGTAGTTGCTATATCTTTGATAGCTAGGAGCCTGTCGGACTTTGGGAACATCGGCTGCAAAAGCGCCGCAGCGGTCCATTTTTCACCGGCTTTTTGTCCCATAGCTGGGCTATGGGCCTGCAAATCCGGCAAAAACTGTCCTCGCTGGGGCTCTTTTTCGCTATCGATGCCCAAAGCCCGACAGGCTCCTAGTCGCGCCCGTATTGATTGGGCTGCAGCCTCTTTTTCTCCGAAAAAATGGCTCACAGCATGGCTGCTGACGAACATCAGGGCCGAATAGCTGTCAATCGTGTGCCACACCTGCTCCAGTGCTTCTGCATCAGCTGCTGTAGTCAAAGGCGCAATCTCAATCAGCGGCAAAGCCTCTGCCAAAAAGCCATTTTGCTGCAAGGACTGCACCCAGTGCCGCGCATCAAGCGCCGGGCGTGTCACCAGCACGCGGGGTGCTTTGGTGTCTTCGCCTTCAAACATCAAAAGAGCCTGTGATAACCGGATGATCAGCCCACACCGCACCACCCGCCCGCAGCTGGCTTGCTACCGCTTCACCCAAAGCCTCGGCCTCTGCAAAGGTGCTGACGCTGGCTGTTTGCATCGCATACACCAGCGGTTTTATAGACGCGGTATCAGGGTCACCCCAGACGGCGTTCAGTTGCATGCCGCCAGCTTCACTTCCAATATTTGGGCCAGTCGTAAAGGCCGCCAGCGGCATCGAGCAACTGCCGCCCATGGCGCGCGACACGCTGCGCTCGGCCGTCACGGCCAGCCAGGTTGGTTGGTGCGCGAGTGTTTTCAAAGCCTCCAGCAAATCAGTACGATACTCGCACACCTCAATGCCCAGCGCGCCCTGCCCGGCTGCGGGCAGCATATCGGTGGGTGCAAAGGTGTGGCGAATACGCGATTGGAGCCCCAAGCGTTTAAGGCCTGCCGCAGCCAGCACGATGGCCTGGTACTGGCCCTCATCAAGCTTGCGCAAACGCGTGTCCAGGTTGCCGCGCAAAGCCTCGATTCTCAAGTCAGGTCGCAAGGCTTTCAGCAGCACCAGCCGCCGCAGGCTTGAGGTACCGACCACAGCACCCTGCGGCAAATCAGCCAACGCTGCAAAGTCATTGGACACAAACGCATCGTACGGGTCTTCGCGCTCCAGCACGCAGGCCAGCGCAAAGCCGTCCGGCAAATCCATGGGCAGGTCTTTGAGCGAATGCACCGCTAGGTCGGCGCGGCCTTCACTCAACGCGACTTCCAGCTCTTTGATAAACAGGCCCTTGCCACCGACTTTGCTCAATGAGCGGTCAAGAATCTGGTCGCCCATCGTTGTCATACCCAGCAGCTCGACCTGCCAGCCAAAGGATGCCTGTAGCAGCGCCTTGACATGCTCGGCCTGCCACAAGGCCAAGCGGCTTTCGCGCGTGGCAATCACTACTTTTTTGCTGGTTTTTTCAGTCACTGTGCTGGCTACTCACTCGTAAGGACACTTCTAGAAATTCAGATTTTCGGGATGAAGTGCAAGGCGCACGGAGCGCAGCAACCGGAACGTACTTCAGGTACGTGAGGATTTCGAGCACCGCGCAACGCCGCAATTCGCCCGAAAAATGAATTTATAGAAGTGCCCGTAATCATCAGGGGGAAGGTAATGCTAGCATGTGAGGTCAAAACCATGAGGGTAGAGAGGGTCACTTCAGCGCGTATAAAAAAGAGCAACGATCGGAGCAGCGAACGCCAGCTGGTCGAAGTAAAGTGGACCCCAGAGTCAAGACAATTTTTCAATCAGTTTAAGCTGTCCTGGATTTCAACTGCAGCTGGACGGCGCTGCCCCGGTTCTTACTACGCTGGGCGGGCGCGCCCATGAAGGCTCGGCAAATCAAAGTGGTCAACCGCCGGAACGGCGGGGCTCGTCCACCTGCGAAAAGAAATTGAGAATTTGAGTCGCGGTAAAACAATTCGCGTAACGTTCTCAGCGGAAATGGATTTAATTGGAATCTGACCCCAATTTCCTTCTTGTTGCCGGCGGGGTTGCGGTAGGTGTAGCGGCTCCAGTTGGCCACATCGGGCCCGATGCCCAGCGTAACCAACGGGGCGTAGTAAAACCACCTGTAAGAATCGAGCTCTATACACGGAGCATGACGTGGCTGGACATTGGGGCCTAGACCTCGGAGTCGCCATCAACTGCAGCTTTCCTAAACCCTTCCAACGCCTCAATCAAGTTCCGTAGATCGTCAGGGATGTCTTCTACAAGAAAATGTGATGCAACTTGGACATCACTAATTGATATGGATACGCATTTTTGCAAGCGTGTATTCAATTGGGCCAAAATCTCTTTTCCAGGAACAATGGTGAGGCGTACAGTCGGGTCGCTCCAAGCCACTTCAAAGTCTTGAATTACCTTGTGCGTCAAGGTGGCCGCGTCCCAACTCGTATAGTTTTTTTTCGCCATATCCAAATGACGCGCAACCAACTGCGAAAGCACTTCGCTCTTTAGACTGTTCGTTATCTCATCTAGGAGCGCAGGAACGTCAGGGCAATCTGGTAATTCACACCCAGTCCGCCGCACCCGTTCGTTTAATCTGGAGGAAATCGCTTTGGTCAGAGCCTTTGGATTCAGAAGGTAATTCTCTATTTCCTTGCATTTGTGAATGTAAATAAGTGACGCGTGTTTTTTTAGTTCGTTGGTAATTTGATGCACTTCTTCAGTGGATCGGTAGTCGCGATCAAGTACTACGGCCCGCGTCGTTTTCGAACCAATTGTCAATTCAATTCCCGCGGCCAGATCTTCCATCCGTTTAGGATTAAATCCGTCTAATTTCACAAGAGCGAAGTCAGTTCGATTTGCCAAGCGATCGAACAACATGGTGCGAGCAAAGCGGGCGAGGATATCAAAATCCAATCCCTCTACAAAAATCACACGACGTGTCTTCGTTATTTGTGTCAGTGTTGGATTCAAGTTCGATCCGAGGGCGAAAAAGACTCGCTTAACTTGACTAACATCTTTCACTCTCGCGGCAGAGCGTTTTTTCTTGTCTATCGTTAGCAAACTGCTCGGCTCGGTTTCAGAAATTATTTCAGTTGAGTGCGTCGCTATCAAAATATCGGGGCCTAAGTCGCGAAGTAGCGCAACCAACTGCCGCTGAAGATCAGCATGAAGATAGATGTCCGGCTCGTCAATAACTAGCAAATCCGCGTCAGCCGACTTCACAATATGCGTAAGCATTTGACACCAGACTTGAAATCCGTAGCCCGCCCAACAAATTTCGCGTGGGAATCTTTCCTCCGGGCAAAACATTTTTAAAACTCTTGCTTGAGAGGTGTTTCCTTGCTGAATCTCAGGACGTTCAATATCCATACCCGGCCAGGTACTCTGGATTAGGCTTCTAAAGCGATCAAACCCGTCCGGATAGTGCTGCCAAATATTTCTGAAATTTCGCGAAGCCCCGTTTGTCATTAACGCTCGTCGCGCAGCTTCTTCTTGATATAGGGGCTCGTTCTGCTCGACTGGGCCAAGGATTGGAACGAACCCAACACTGATATCAAACTTTTGTTTGAAAATGGTGGGCGTATCCACTTTCCCACCTGCTGCATCTGGAAGAAGAAAGCACGACCCCTGCTCGGGGAAGTGGAGAATTAGCTTATTGCCATTTGAAAGCTTAAACGTGACTTCTGCGGGTTCTGATTCCTCATAGTCATGAAATATGTTTTCCGAGGAAATGGGTAGATCAGCAATATTGAGACGATGCCCCCAGCGCCTAATTCCATTTGCTAACAATTGTTCAGCTTTCCGTGCCCTAGCTCGACGCAATCCTTCCGCGAGGATGCGAAAGACACCAATAATTGTTGATTTCCCTGCATTATTAGGGCCTACAAGCACATTGAAATCTTGTAGCGATATGCTGAAATTTGCAAACGCTTTGTATCTCTTGAAATGTACAGATGTGATACGGGTAGATGACATTCGAAAGACTTGTTTAGTTTAAGAATTTATGTGAGCGGCCCGGGGCTTAGCCTAATGATTCAGGCCACCAACTTTTTTCCACGTTTTCCATCGCCTCCCACCCCAATCACCTGCCGCTGCGTAGCCCGCGTCGCCGCCACATAAAACAGCCGCGCCTCCTCATGCTCGTCCTCCCCTGCGGTGGGCATCTGCCCGATGCCGGGCAGGACCACTACGGGGAATTCTAGGCCCTTGCTCGCATACATGGTCAGCACGGTGATGGTGTCACTGCCCGGATTGAAATCGCCGGAGCGCCTGCGCACCTGATGCGGCAGCTTGCGATGCCGCAGCGCATTCGCGCATTCGTCCATGGTGTAGTGATCGCGGCAGATGATGGCCATGTCACCCCACGCATGCCCTTCCTTTCTTGCATCCGCTTCTACCGGATTCTAGGTCGTCTGCAACATGGCGGCGCGGTGGGATTGCTGTTTCTACAATCCCCTACCAGCCATCAAACAGCAGAACCAGAAAATCACTCAAACCACCATGCCTACATCATCACTGCTCGACATTCAGGGGCTTCATTTCAACTACCCCAGCCGCACTAACCTAGCCCACAATCGCTTCGCGCACCGCACTGAGCTGCCTGCGTGACACGGCCAGCAACTCGTCAATACCATTGAGCCGTACCGCCCAGCCTTCGCCTTCTTCGGGGTCAAAGTGCTTTTCAAGCGCGCGTACTGCGCGCCTAGCCACCAGTGCGTTGCGGTGAATGCGTATGAACTGCGCGGCGTATTTTTCTTCAAGTTCGTTGATAGCGCCATCCAGGATGTAGCTGCGGTTGGCGGTGCGTACGGTGATGTATTTAAGCTCGGCCTTCAGGTACAGCACCTCGGTCAGCGGCACGCGCTCGGTCCGGCCACGGTCATGAATAATCAGATTTTCTTCAAGCGAGTCCGGCTGCAATGCCCGACTGGCCAGCACAATACGCTCTACTTTTTGTAGCGCCTGCTGCAAACGCTCAAGCCGCACGGGCTTGGTCAGGTAGTCAACCGCTGCCACTTCGAAGGCCTGTACGGCGTGTTCGGCATGGGCTGTGACAAACACGACGGCGGGCGGCACAGCCATGCTGGCCATGCTGCGCGCCAGCGTGATGCCATTAATGCCGGGCATATGAATGTCGAGCAGCACCAGGTCAAACACATCACGCTGCAATGCGGTCATGGCCTGCACGGCGTTGGCGGCTTCTGCCAGTACCTCTGCCCGTGGCGCAGTGCAGTCGCCCAGCAAGGTGCGCAGCCGTGAACGGGCCAGCACTTCGTCATCGACCAATAAGACTTTAAGCGTCACGTATTCGACGCTTCGAAGATTGCCTGAATCGCCGCGTCAAGTGAGCCGTTGAACTCGACTTCGGTCTGTTGCGCAGTTAGACCCTCGGTCAAGGCGCGCGAAAAGCTCGCGATTACGCCAGAATTTTTTGCCAGCGCGATGTTGGCATCGACGCGGCTGTAGCCGCCCGACAGCGCCACAACTCGCACGACGCGCGGGTGCTGCACCATCTCGGCGTAAAAGCCCGCAGCATTTGGCAGCGTCAGTTTGAGCATCACGTTCTGGTCGGCGTTTAAAGAATTGAGTTCGGTCAAGATCGCCGCCCTAAGCAACACCTCGGCCTCGGCTTTCTGCGGGCTCTTGATGTCGACCTCGGGCTCGATGATCGGCACAAGGCCGGCGGCGATGATCTGCTTGCCGACCTCGAATTGTTGACGCACAACGTTGGTCACGCCAGTCGCGTTGGCGAGTTTGATGACCGAGCGCATCTTGGTGCCAAACACGCCGTGCGAATTGGCCTTTGCGAGGCGCGCCGCCAACTCTGGGATCGGCTTCATCATCTGCGCGCCGTCGGCATCGTCGGCGAGTCCGCTATCGACCTTCAAGAACGGGATCACACCCTTTTCTTGCCACAGGTATTCGGCGGTGCCTCTGCCATCGATCGTGCGATCCATCGTCATCTCAAACAAGATCGCGCCGAGAATGCGCTCGCCCGTGAACGCCGGGCTCTTGATTATTCGGGTGCGCATCGCGTGCACGAGGTCGAACATTTCGGCCTCGTTCGAGTACGAAGTTTCTTCGACGCCGTACAACTTCAACGCCTTTGGAGTACTGCCGCCGCTCTGGTCGAGTGCCGCGATAAAACCCTTGCCGCTTCTGGCCTTGTTCATCTGTTCGCTATTCATCATTTACCTCTATATATAGGTGTAGAAGCCGAGTGTAATTACTTCAGGGCAAGGGCACCGTTTCGGTGCGCGCCTATAGCACCGAAAGCGCCAGCAGCGAACCGATCATATGGGTATCTCCAGCCTCACTTGATACACGCCGTCCTTGAACACGGTTTGAAAACGTGCCTGCACATCGTGCAGCAACAGCAGCCGTTCACGCACATTGGCCAGCGCCAGGCCATTGCCGCGCTCGCCGCTACCGCCGGGCATCGAGTTGCTCACCTTCACCACCACCACGCTGCCGCGCCTGTGTGTTGAAATTTTGACTTGCGCGCCCGTGGCGCTCGGCTCTACCCCGTGGCGGATGGCGTTTTCAATCAGAGGCTGCAGCAGCAAGGGTGGCAACCTGGCCTGGCCTGCATGGGGGTCCAGGCTCCACTCGACCCGCAGGCGCTCGCCAAATCGCACCTCTTCAATCGCCAGGTAGCGCTGCGCCAACGCAATCTCTTGCGCCAGCGTGACGGACTCGGCCGGGTCAGCCAGCGCATGGCGAAACAGCTCGCTTAAATCTTCCAGCATGGCCTCGGCCTTGAGCGGCTGGTCCCGTACCAGCGCGATGGCGCTGTTGAGGGTGTTAAACAAAAAGTGTGGGCGTATGCGTGACTGCAACTCCTGTAGCCGCGCAGCTGTAGCGGCCGGAGTACGCGCCTTGGCACGCCAGAAAAGGCCAGCCAGCAACATGGCGGACAACAGCGCACCGGCAAAGGCACTGGCCCACCATGGCGCGCCCTGCTGGCCCGTCAGCCCCATCAATGCCAGCAGGCCACAACCATACAAACCGGCCACCACGCCGAGGGCAATGCCAGCCGCCCACTGGTAGCGCGGCAACAGCTTCATCAGCCGGGTTTTAAGGACGCAGGCGGCAATCAGCCAGCCCAGCGTGGCGGGTAGCACAGCGCCCGTCAGCAATGCAAACCGCATCAGCCAGTCCATCGGCTGGCCAGCGCTGAACATGGCCGCTACCCCGGCCACCACCTCGACAAACAGCACAGCACGCAATACCACGCCTACGTGACAGGCATCGAACATGCTTGTTCGCATCGACGGCGCAGCAACATCTTCATCAGCGCCCACAAGGGAACTTTGCAGCGTGGATTCTGCAAAAGAATGGCTATCGGTTGAGGGTTTCATGGGGCAGATAAAATCAACGATTAAGTGTTCGGGTTATGCATTGCAGCCAAGTATTGCACTGAACGCCGTTAAAAAGAAAGCCTGACGTGAACCAATTCGATAAAAAGTCCCAAGCCTGGTCTGCCCTGTTTTCAGAGCCCATGAGCGACCTCGTCAAGCGCTACACGGCCAGCGTATTTTTTGACAAGCGCCTGTGGCAAGCCGACATCACCGGCTCACTGGCGCACGCTGACATGCTGGCTGCGCAAGGCATCATCAACGCCGCTGACCACGCCTCCATCACGCAAGGCCTGGCGCAAATCACCAGTGAGATCGAGTCCGACTCGTTTGAATGGAAGCTGGACCTTGAAGACGTACACCTCAACATCGAAGCGCGCCTGACGCAGATTGTTGGCGATGCCGGAAAGCGGCTGCACACCGGCCGCAGTCGCAACGACCAGGTAGCCACCGATGTGCGCCTGTGGCTGCGCGGCGAGATTGATTTGATAGCCGGCCTGCTGACAGCCCTGCAAAAGGCGCTGGTCGATATTGCAGATAAAAATGTTGAAGTCATACTGCCCGGCTTTACGCACTTGCAGGTTGCACAACCGGTGAGCTTTGGCCACCACATGCTGGCCTATGTTGAGATGTTTGCGCGTGATGCAGCGCGTATGGCGGATGTGCGCAAACGCGTCAACTTTCTGCCGCTAGGTGCTGCCGCGCTGGCAGGCACCAGCTACCCGCTGGATCGTGAGCGGGTCGCCAAAACGCTGGGCATGGTTGACGAACAAGGCCAGCCCTGCGTTTGTCAGAACAGCCTGGACGCAGTGAGCGACCGCGACTTCGCCATCGAATTCACCGCCGCCGCCAGCATTTGTATGGTGCATATCAGCCGCCTGAGCGAAGAGCTGATTTTGTGGATGAGCCAGAGCTTTGGCTTCATCGACATCGCCGACCGTTTTTGCACCGGCTCGTCCATCATGCCGCAGAAGAAAAACCCTGACGTACCCGAACTGGCACGCGGCAAAACAGGCCGCGTGGTCGGCCATCTGATGGGCCTGATGATGCTAATGAAGGGCCAGCCACTGGCCTACAACAAGGACAACCAGGAAGACAAGGAACCGCTGTTTGACACGGTTGACACGCTGAAAGACACGCTGCGCATTTTTGCCGAGATGGTGGGCGGCATCAGCGTCAAGCCCGAGGCCATGGAGCGCGCCGCACTGCGCGGCTATGCCACAGCGACCGACCTGGCCGACTACCTGGTCAAAAAAGGCCTGCCTTTCCGTGATGCGCATGAAGCGGTGGCACACGCCGTCAAAGCCGCCATGTCGCACAACGTTGATTTGTCTGAATTGCCGCTGGAAGTGCTGAAAACATTCAACCCGAAAATCGAAAAAGATGTCTATGACGTACTGAGTCTGCGCGGTTCGCTCAATGCCCGTAACACGCTGGGTGGTACGGCACCCGCGCAGGTGCGGATGCAGATTGCGCGGCACCGCGCGCGGCTGGGCTGACGGATCAGAGGAACGGCGCAGTCAATGCAGCGCGCTTGCAGCTATTCCCAGCCGCGCAGCCGCCGCCGAAAGACGCTTGTCAAGCGTCCATAGCGCGGAACCCGGTGTCAGGCGCACGCTGGCCAACAAATGCGCATCGACATACCCAATGCCCATGCCGTGCAGAGCATGCGCGCCAATAAAGCTGAGAACTTCTTCAGCGCTGGCAACGCGCGCTCGTGGAAGGTTCTGCACGGCATCCAGCACGGCGTTCCGCTGCTGCAACCTGCCCAGGGCCAGCTCACCCCAAACAAAGGGGTGCGACAACACCTGCCCACGATTGAGCAGGACGGTCAGCTCTTTGTTGCCCCTTTGCAAATGCTGAACCCATACCGATGTATCCACCAAGACCACGGAAACTCAGCCTGCAACTCGACGGCGGGGAATAGCTTGAAGCGTTGGCTCGGTCCC
>JBCKNJ010000004.1:0-67467 GCA_038902795.1 Polaromonas sp.
GTGTTGTGCTAACCTTTGCTCAATGAACGCCGTGCTATCCCCTATCGTTTCCGAGTTCGAGACTGAAGAACAGGAAACCAGCTACAACCAGTGGTTTCGCGCCAAGGTTGAGGAAGCCCTGCACAGCGAAAAGCCCCGCCTGCCACACGATGCCGCCATGGCCAAGGTTCAGGCCAGGCTCGAAGAGCGCCGCAAAGCTCGTGCAAACAGTTCGCTGGTCTGACGAGGCAACCACCGATCTGGTGGAAATCATTGAATACATAGAGCAGCGGAACGCGCCAGCAGCCCACAGCCTCATGGATGCCATAGTGCAGTCGGCTCAGAACCTGCCACTCATGCCCTATCTTTTCCGCCTTGGTCGAGTGCCTGGCACCCGCGAGCATGTGGTGCATCCCAATTACATCGTGGTCTATCAGGTGGGCGACGATGTGGTTGATATTTTGCGAGTGCTGCACTCGCGCCAGCAATACCCATGAACGCGCTTACAAACAACTGTGCCATTGGAGCCTGACCCCTTTCTTATTATTATTCTGCCCATGTTACTAGGGACCCTCTGCATAACTCTGGCGAGGCTGTGGTGTGCGGATCGAGATGGGCCGCAAGGCGCCTTTTTGCAGTCAATAGCCCAGCTATTGGCAAGAAAAACAACGCAGCGGACCGCTTGAGCCCGCGCAATCACAGACCGCAGGGAGTTGTGCAGAGGGTCCCTAGCTCCGGGCAGATGGCCTTGAACGTAGTTTCCGGCGTGGTTCAAAATCGGGTAACACTTTCTCGGGTGGTCATCGGTTGAGTCATAGGCAAACTATCCGAAATTCACATTGTCCGTGTTACCCAAAAACGTTACTTTTTGAACCACGCCCTCAGCGGTCGCAATAAATATTAGCGCATTGATTTTGCGACTACTGCTTGAGATTTGCGTCGGCGATAAACGAATACAGTTGCTGGCGGCATATTGAGCCAAGTAAATCCAGCGCGCCTGGAAGTCAAATCCAGCTCATCAAGCACTTCATTTGCAACTGGACCTGCCGGTCCATAGGTGAACTGTATTAATCGACCATCTGGCTTTAGGCATTCGAATGCAGCTTGTACAATTTCTTTTTGAGTTGACCGCGGCATGGATAACAAACCTAAACCTGAAACTACTGCGTCCGCTTTATCACCATCAAGATAACCGGTACGGCTGGCAATCATTGAAAGATCACGCGCATCACCGAGTTCGATTCTAAGTCCATGGAAACGGGCACTTAAATGCTGATGTAGCTCTTCATTTAATTCTAAAACCAAAAGATTTTCTTTGAGTATCCCGTGCTCTAACAATATTTGTGTAATCGCGCCAGTACCACCACCGAGTTCAATAACTTTTTTAGTGTTAGGCGGCAATTCTGCAATCATTTGCTTAGCCAGATGCGGACTCGAAGGTGATACAGCCGCTACGCCCATCGGATTTTTCAGCCAGTGCAGAAAAAAGGCCCAACGCCCGACGCGCTTAGTAGAAATAGTTGATGAACTCATAAGTGAATAATATTCGATAAGTAACAGCATGTGCTGACGCAAAACGTGAATTGACACAAGTAAAGCCGTGAATTTTGGATGGTTTGCCTATGACTCAACCGATGGCCAGCCGAAAAAATGTTACCCGATTTTGAACCACACCCCGCTGAGTAGCTGCAGCGCCCACCGCATTGCGCCGGCGGCCATAGGTTCGCCGCTGCACTGCCAAAGCGGCACTATGCCGTTGCCTGGGGGACTGGAATATCCGCCTGGATTTCGAAGACCAGCCGCTGGTGCGCTAGTCGCAAACTGGATTCAACCGCGTCGGGCGACAGTCCCTGCGCGAAAATGAAGCCCAGGTAGCTCGCGCCTTCCGGCGGCGGTGCAATCAGCTGACCTGGGTTGGCACTGATTTGGATGTCGCTGATGCCGCTAACTTGCAGCGCGGCTTCGAGCTTGTGTACACCCAGGAAAATGCCGCGCGCGGGCACCGGGATCATCATCACGCCGGTCGCGTCGCAACGCGCGGGCTGGGCAATCGGCAACCCCAAGGTATGGCGCAGGATGAGTTCTTCCAGCGTCATGTTCAGGCGCTGGCGCAACATGCGCCCGCATAGGCCGCCGATGGAGCGCGCGGCGACTTCCAGCAGCCACACGCCGGCATCATTCAGGCGCATTTCGACGTGGATGGGGCCGCTTACCAGCCCGGCGGCGGCGCAGGCGCGTTGCACGCTGTCGGCGATGCTCTGTTGGCGATCTGCGGGCAGCCGCGATGGGGAGACATAAATGGTTTCCTCGAAATACGGGCCGTCCAGCGGGTCGGGCTTGTCGATGAGCGCCAGCACGCGCAATTGGCCGTTTTCCAGCAGGCCTTCGAGGGCGTGCTCGCTGCCGGGGATGAAGGTTTCGACGATCAGGCCAAGCACGCTGGCATCGCGGTCGGCGCTGGACTGGATGCGGCTGACACGGCGCACTTGTTGCAAAAAATCTTCGGCATCATCAGCGCGAATCACGCCTTGGCTGGCGCATAACCGGCGTGCCTTGACCACCACTGGGTAGCACAATTGCGCTGCCAGTGCAGGCGCGTCCCGCTGGCTGGCGATGTGATGAAATGCCGGACAGTTAAGCCCGTTTTCCCGCAACAAATGACGGAAGGCGAGCTTGTCGCGGGTATGCCGCACCGACGCTGGGGAGTTACCCGGCAGGCCGAGTTTTTCGCGCAGCAAGGCGGCCAGCTCCAGGCCCGCATCGTCCACCGCCAACACCGCATCCACGCGTCGCCCCAAGGATGCCAGTACTTGCGCGGCAGCCGCCTCGGGCTGGTCGAAATGCAAGGACAGGATGGGGCTCAAGCCCTGCTGCGGGGCGAGCTGGTGACAGTGGTCGGCGGCGCTGATGACTTGCACGCCCAAGCGCTGCGCAGCGTCGAGGAAATCCTGATTCCGGTAGCTGGCAACGGGGAGCAGCAACAGCACGCGCTGCATGGCTTAAAAGGACTGCAATTGCTGCTCGGTAGGCTCAGCGCAGCAGTACCACGGTTCGGACAGGCGGGCGATGGTTTCGCCGAAGTCGGCGTGCTCCAACGTTGGAGTCGGCAGTCCAGCGGCGGCATGGGCGAGCTGCCAGATGGCGCGGAACACCTCGCCGCGCGGGGCGTCTTCCATGCGCATGGCGGTGGCCATGACCTGTAGCTGGAGGGCATCCACGCGTGGGTCTGTGTGCTTCCACGGGTAGCCCAGCAACGTCGAGTCGAAGGCTTCGAGCCGGTCGGGGAAGCCGGGCAGTTGCAGCAGATAGGAACCCTGCGGCACCAGCAAGCGGATGGCGAGTTGCACCGGGGGCACCGCTTCCACCAGTTTCAGGCGCAGCACTTCGCCCAGCAAATCCAGGTAACCGGCCAGCGTCGTCCAAGGGTTGAAGGCCACGAAGGTGGGGGCGAGGAAGATGCCGTACGCGCGGCACAGGCTGAGTGCGCTCTCGAAGTCGGCGCGGCTGTGGTTTTTGTCAAAATAGCCCAGCACGGCATCGTCCACCGACTCCACTGCGCTGGTGATGAACAGGCAGCCATAGTCGCGCAGCCTGGGCAGCAGGTCGGCGTGGTTGAGCAGGTGCTGGATCTTGATGGTGGCGTCGAAACTCAGGTTGGGGAAGCGCTGGTGCATGGCCTCCAGCACGCGCATGGCGTGGGTCGGTCCGTTGAAAAAGTCCGGGTCGCCGAAGGATAGGTGTGCCGCGCCCGCTAGCACTTGCTGTTCGATGTCGGCCAGCACCACGTCGACCTGTACCGTGCGGAATTTTCCCTGATACACCGGCACTACCGGGCAATGCCGGCACAGGTGTTTGCAGCCGCGCGTGGACTCGGTAAAGCCGACGACTTTTTTGCCGCCGTCAGGCAGCATGAGGTGAGCGTAGCGGCTGAGTTTGGGCAGGCCGCTGCGGTCGGGCGGCAAGAATTTAACTTTGGCCAACTGTATCATCGGTGTGGTTTGCCGACTGCTATCACCGTCGCGCAAGCGTTCTGCCAACGCCACCAACTCCGGTTCGAATTCGCCGCCCAACAGGGTGTGTACGCCCAGTCCGCGTAGCAGGTCTGCGTTCATCGGCGCGTACAGGCCGTACATGGCGAGGTGCGTATTGGGCGCCAGTTCGCGGATTTTTGGCAGCGCAGCGATGGCGATGCGGGTGGCGGTGTGCATGCCGAGGTGAATCGCCACCAACCCGGCGTCGCGCAGGGTGTCGGGTTCCAGCTTTTGCAGGGTCAGGTCAAGGCAGGCAACTTCGCAGCCGGCGGCTTTCAATAAGGCGGCGGGGGCGGCCAGGTTAAAGGACTGGCGGCCGAGTTCGTAAGGGTTAATCAGTACCACTTTGAAAGGGCTGGCGGTGGTGGCGGTGGTACCGGTGTCGCCCCGGTCTATGGCGAAATAATCGCTCATGTTTATTTTTTCTTGGGTCTGTTTTCAAAGCCGGGTATGGGATCGCGCGAGGCGCCCGCATCGGCCATATTTTGCAGATAGCGCGCCCACAGCATGTCCTGGTTTTGGCCCATCCCGTATAGGTAGTCCCAGGAAAAAATTCCGGTGTCGTGGCCATCGGAGAAAACCGGTTTGACGGCGTAATTGCCAACCGGCTCCAAGTCGACCAGAGTCACTTCACGCTTGCCGATTTGCAATATTTCTTGCCCAACCCCGTGGCCCATAACTTCTGCGGACGGTGAGTAAACACGCATCAACTCAAACGGAATCTTGAATTCGGTGCCGTCTGAAAAGGAAATTTCGAGACTACGGGACTGGTTGTGAACTGTGAATGCCGTAGGGGTCGGTGCCCCGGCTTGAAGACCTGCCATGGTGGGGCCTCACTTTCTGAAAAAACGTTTACCAAATCAACCTCCGATGTAGCTCATTTCAATCCGCTTTGATAAAAACTTGGAGAGAGCGCCGAGTTCGGTGAGGTCGGCATCTGCGGGCATGGCGGCGCGCAGTTCCGAATAACGGTCGGTACGTGCCTGCCAGATCTGGCCCACCGCCGCCGCGATCTGGTCGTCGGCGATGCCGCCCCGCAGCAGAGCGCGCAGATCATGCCCCTGGCTGGCAAACAGGCACAAAAATAGTTTGCCTTCGGTCGACAGCCGTGCCCGGGTGCAGTCTTTGCAAAAGGCCTGCGTGACGCTGCTGATCACACCGATTTCGCCGGCACCGTCGGCAAAGCGCCAGCGCTCGGCAGTTTCACCGATGTAGTTCGGGTCGATGGCAACCAGAGGAAACTCGGCGTTGATGCGTTCAATCACTTGCGCCGAAGGCAGCACCTCGTCCATGCGCCAGCCGTTGGTGGCACCCACGTCCATGTATTCGATAAAGCGCAGCACCGCACCGGAATGGCGGAAGAACCGTACCATGGGCAGGATCTCGGAATCGTTGACGTCGCGCTTGACCACCATGTTGACCTTGATAGGCCACAGGCCCACTTTTTGCGACGCTTCAATGCCCTTGAGCACATCGGCCACCGGAAAGTCCACACCGTTCATTTCGCGAAAGATGGCATCGTCCATGCTGTCCAGGCTCACCGTGACGCGCTGCAGCCCGGCATCCTTGAGCGACTGCGCCTTTTTGGCGAGCAGCGAGGCATTGGTGGTCAGCGTCATGTCCAGCGGCCGGCCTTCGGGCGTTTGCAGTTTGGCCAGCATTTCGATCAACACCTCCAGGTGCTTGCGCAGCAAAGGCTCACCACCCGTCAACCTGAATTTTTCAACCCCGTGGGCCACAAAAATCCGCGCCAGCCGAGTGATTTCCTCAAAGCTCAGCAGCGAGCTTTGAGGCAAAAAGACGTAGTCCTTGTCAAACACTTCCTTTGGCATGCAGTAGCTGCAGCGGAAGTTGCAGCGGTCGGTCACGCTGATGCGCAAATCGCGCAGCGGCCGGCCCAGGGTGTCGCTCAGTAGGCCGCTGGGGGCCGACAGCTGGTCGGGGATATGCGGCACACGCGCCGCGTACCGGATGTCTGCAAGGGGTATTACTTTTTCAGTCATAGGGATTCCTTGCCCGTAATTTACCGCAATCGCGAGACCGTGGCCGTCCTGCTGCGGATTACCCCTGTCGCCAGCAGTAGCGCGAGGGGGTTATTGGGGTCAGACACCAATTTCGCTGCAGTGCAAGCACTGCACCCTACGGGCGAGCCAAAGGCTAGTCGCATTTGGGCTCTGACCCCAAAAACCCCTCGCCGGCAATCCCCCATGACCCCTGTGTTTATCCCGCGGCATTAGACTTGGCAGTCATTCCTGCAACTGGGCTGTTTTCGCAAACCCACCCGGCCTGCCCCCACAGACTCACCCGGAGACTTTCCCCCATGGCTATAGAACAACAGGCAATTTTGACCGCCCTGCAAGGCGTGCTCGACCCCAACACCGGCAAGGATTTTTTCAGCGCCAAGGCGCTAAAAAACCTGCAAGTCAACGACGGCGACGTGTCTTTCGACGTGGAACTGGGTTACCCGGCCAAAAGCCAGCTCGCCGGTATCCGCAAGCTGCTGATTGCCGCGATCAGGGGCGTGGCCGGTGTAAACAACGTTTCGGTCAACGTCGGCTTCAAGATCGCCAGCCACAGCGTGCAGCGCGGTGTGCAACTGCTGCCCAAGGTGAAAAACATCGTGGCCGTGGCCTCCGGCAAGGGCGGCGTGGGCAAAAGCACCACCGCCGTCAACCTGGCGCTGGCGCTGGCCGCCGAGGGCGCCAGTGTCGGCCTGCTGGATGCCGACATCTACGGCCCGAGCCAGCCGATGATGATGGGCATCGAGGGCCGACCCGATAGTGCGGACGGCAAAAACATGGAACCGATGGAGAACTACGGCATCCAGGTGATGTCGATTGGTTTTCTGGTGGCGCAGGACGAGGCCATGATCTGGCGCGGCCCGATGGCGACCCAGGCGCTGGAGCAGTTGCTGCGCCAGACCAACTGGAGAGAGCTGGACTACCTGATCGTCGATATGCCGCCCGGCACCGGCGACATCCAGCTTACGCTGTCCCAGAAGGTGCCCATCACCGGTGCGGTGATTGTCACGACGCCGCAGGACATTGCGCTGCTGGATGCCAAAAAAGGCATCAAGATGTTCGAGAAGGTCGGCGTGCCCATCCTCGGCATCGTTGAAAACATGGCGGTGCATATTTGCAGCCAATGCGGCCACACCGAACATATTTTTGGCCAGGACGGCGGCAAGAAGATGGCGGCCGAGTACGGCATGAGCTTTCTTGGCGCGCTGCCGCTGGACATGCAGATCCGCCTGCAGGCCGACAACGGCCGACCGACCGTGGTGGCCGATCCGGACGGCGAGGTGGCGGCGATTTACAAGGCCGTGGCGCGCCAGGTGGCGATCACCATTGCCGCCAAGGCGAAAGACTTTTCCGCTAAGTTTCCGACCATCAAGATATCCAAAGACACCTGAACCTTAAACCGCGAAAGGGGCATGAAGACCGCCGTACACTCTTGGTATGTCTGAATTTGTCTTGCAGTCTCCCGGCCCGGACGTCGCGATCCATCGCCCCTGTGTGGCGGTGGCGGTCGTCATGCGCCGTGAGCGCATAGCCAACGCATGGCAGCCCTGGCGCTGGGTCTTGGCCGACGTCGTGCCGAACGAGGACAGCTTTGGCGCGCAGCCGCGCTTGCTGCTCAAGGACGAGAGCGAAGAACGCTGGTTGCATCCCGGCTTCAAGGTCGAGCTGTTGATCACCGATGCGGAAGGCTACTACCTCAATGTCACCACGCAGCAGCCCTGTTTCTGGGTGGTCTGGCGCATGGAAGAAGAGGCCGCGCTGGCCGACGAGCCGGTGGCCGTTCCGCAAATCGTCACGCTGAGTTACCACGACGCCGGCCGCTGGCTGGACGCGCAGGAAAGCGTGGAACAGGTGGCGGCGCCGCGCGACGTGGTCGAGTGGCTACAGGCTTTTGTCGATGCCCATTACGTGCTCGAAGTCAAGCGCCGCCAACGCCCGGAAAGTTTCAAGACGCTGCAGGACAGGTTCGGTAACCCGGCGCGGGTGAGTACCGAGAAAAAATTCGGCGGCGGAGGCGGCCATGGCTGAGGAAGCCAGCGGATTTCTGGGTCGCTGGGCGCGGCGCAAGACAGACGCCCTGCAGGGCAAACCGCTGGACGAACCAGCTCGCGCAACTGCGCCGCCTTGGGTGGCGGATGGCGCAAGCCCCAACACGCCGGTGGCAGTCCCGGCGGCATCCGCACCGGCCCCAGCCGATGTGGCAGAGCAGCCCGAAAAAAAGCTTCTTTCGCTCGACGACGTAAAGCTGCTGACCAAAGACTCCGATTTCAAACCTTTCATGGCCGGCGATGTCGGGCCTGAGGTGCGCAACGCCGCGATGAAAAAGCTGTTTGCCGATCCGCACTTCAATGTGATGGATGGCTTGGACATTTATATCGACGACTATTCCAAATCCGACCCTATCCCCGAGTCCATGCTCCGGCAGATGGTGGGTGCGCAGTTTCTGAATTTGTTCGACGACGAGGATGACGCCAAAAAACAGCACGGCATGGCCGCTTTACCGCCGGAAAGTGCGAATACGCCCGCGGCTGAAACCGTGGCACAGCCGGGTGACAATCGGGACTCAACCAGCCCGGACCCTATCCATTCGGAACAGCCAAGCCAGCCCGAGTCCCTGACCGACTCCGGCGTCAGCCAGGAAAACCATGCCTACACTGATTTGCGATTGCAACCAGACCCTGCCGCTCCAGCTCCAGACGCTGGGCGCGGCACGTAATGAAAATCTGACGCTGCATTCGACGCTGTGCTGGCGTGAAGCGGGTGCGTTCGAGCAGGCGCTTCAGTCCCGCGAGGACGTTGTGATGTCGTCCATTAATTTTGTCAATAGCCGGCATTGCCGGTAACCAGGAGGCTTCATGAACGAAGAAACTTTTAACATCAGCATTCGCAAATTCCTGAAAATGGTCGGTGTCAACTCGCAACGCGAAATAGAGCAGGCCGTGACGAAGGCTATCGCCAACGGCAGCCTTACCGGCAACGAGACGTTTCCGGCGCAGGTAACCCTGGAAATCCCGTCGTTGCAACTTAGCGTCAAGTTCGATGGCGACATCAAGTTGGAGTAGTCAATGCTCCAGTAGGTGGCGGGTGCGAATAACCCCAACGCTGAAACTGTGGCACAGTCCTATGAGCCTCGGTTCCAGTCGGTCCGCACGCCATTAGCCCTGAAAATTCCAGCCAACCCGAGTTGTTGACCGATACCAAAATACCATGCCCACCCTCATTTGCAACTGCAACCAGACCATGCCCCTCGACACCCAGACGCTGGGGGCTGCACTGAATGAAAATCTCACGCTGCATTCGACGCTGTGTCGGCGTGAAACAGCAGCGTTCCAGAAGGCACTTCAATCCGGCGAGGACGTCGTGGTGGCTTGCACCCAGGAGAAGCGTCTCTTTGGAGCACTGGGGGAGCAGACCGAAGGCGTAACTTCGGTCGTCAAGTTTATCAATATTCGCGAAACCGCTGGCTGGGGCAAAGACGCCTCCAGCGCCATGCCAAAAATTGCGGCGCTGCTGGCCGCCGCACGTCTACCCGACCCCGAGCCGGTGGCCACTGTCACCTACAAAAGTGGTGGCCGACTGCTGATTGTGGGTGCGCTTGACCAGGCAGAGCAGGTGGCTGCGCTGGTGGCAGACGTGCTGGATGTGACGATTTTTTCGCAGGGCGTGTCGCCCGGCGCTGCATCGGCCCCGCCTGACCAAGAGCGAAAATACCCGGTCATCAGCGGCAGCGCGCCGCAACTCAAAGGCTGGCTGGGTGCGTTTGAGCTGGCGTGGCAGCGCGACAACCCGATTGACCTGGACCTGTGCACGCGTTGCAATGCCTGTATCGCGGTGTGCCCTGAAGCTGCGATTGGTCTGGATTACCAGATTGACATGAATCGCTGCAAACCAACCCAATCAGCGTGCGTGACTGCTTGCGCTGCGGCAGTCGCGATTGACTTCAGCCGGGCTGCGCAAACCCTTAACGAGCATTTCGATCTGGTGCTTGATCTGGGGTCCAAGCCCTTGGTGGCACTGCATGCGCCTCCGCAGGGTTATTTTTCATGGGGTGCGGCAGGCACTGCTTTGGGCCTGGCTTCGCCGGGTTTCTTGGCCACGGTAGTCAAGCTGCGCGACATGGTGGGTGAGTTTGAAAAGCCCAAATTTTTTACCTACAAACAAAATATTTGTGCGCACAGCCGCAACGAAACCGTCGGTTGCAATGCCTGCATAGAGATCTGCTCGGCGCAAGCTATTAGCAGCGACAAACACCTCAAGCAGATCAAGGTCAATCCCAACCTTTGCATAGGCTGCGGTGCCTGCACCACGGTCTGCCCGACGGGTGCGCTGACTTACGCTTATCCCCGTGCCAGCGAGCAGGGCGTTCGGCTCAAGACCCTGATTTCGACTTACGCCAAAGCTGCCGGCGGGGCTACGGCACCATGACCAACGTGCATCCGGTTCTGCTGTTTCACAGCCAGGGCCGCGGCCAGCAGGCCGTGGAAGCCCTGGGCCGCGCCGCTCAGCTGCAAAAAACCGTGCGCGGTGTGCCTGCCAATGTCATTCCTCAAGCCCTGTTTCACACCGCCAGTCTGGGCATGGACGTCTGGTTGAGTGCCATCGCATTTGGTGCTGCACAGGTGGCCGTGCTGGTCACGGACGAGGAAGTGCCCGCTTATCTGGATGCCATGGAAGACCAGATGCGGGTGGCGCAAGCCATTCTCAACGGCCTGGGCTATGCGGGTGTTCACTTTCAACTGGTGCGCGCCCAAAGCGGGGCAGGTGCCCAGGCGATCGCCAGTCTGGATGCCAGCCTGCAAGCCCTTGGCCGAGCCCGGACTACGGTGCCTTCAAGCGCAGCACGCTTCGCGATAGTGCAGGAAAAGCGCAGCACGCTTGATCTCGCGCTGGACCATTTGATAACCCACGCACCTGCCGTGTTGCCCGAAGCGATTGAACTGCCCAAACAGGGTTCGGCGTTTGGAACTCTGGTCATCAACAAAGACACCTGCACGCTGTGCCTGAGCTGCGTCAGTGCCTGCCCGGTCAACGCCCTGCAGGACAACCCCGATGGGGTGCTTCCACAGCTCAAATTTGTCGAGAAAAATTGTGTGCAATGCGGCCTGTGCGCCACGACCTGTCCGGAAGATGCCATTACCCTGCTACCGCGCCTGCTGCTGACGCCGCAACGCAAGGAGGCACGCGTGCTTAACGAGATGCAGCCCTATGCTTGCATCCGCTGCAGCAAGCCTTTTGGCACGCTCAAGGCGATCGAATCCATGCTCGGCAAGCTGGCCGGACATGCGATGTTCCAGGGTGCGGCCGCCGAGCGCTTGAAAATGTGCGGGGACTGCCGGGTCATCGATATTTACTCGGCCCCCGACGAAGTCAAGATCACCGACATCCGCTAAACGCTTAATCCCTCATGACCCTACAAGCCCAACTCGTGCCGTCCACGCTTGACGAAGAAACCGCCCGCGCGGAAGTTTACGGTTTGCTGTCCGCGCTGTATTACGCGCCGCCGACGGCAGAACTGATAAGCAACATCCGGGTGGCCGTGACCGAAGCGCCTGCGGCCGGTGCCTTGCTTGAAGCCTCCTGGGGTGAACTGGTTGCCGCCGCCCGCAGGCTGTCTGACGAGGATATTGCCCGTGAATACGATGCGCTGTTTGGCGGCGTCGGAAAGCCTGAGGTTTATCTGTTCGGCTCCTACTACCTCAGCGGTTTCCTGAACGAAAAACCGCTGGCGGCGCTGCGTACCGAGCTGGCGGCGCTGGGTCTGGCGCGCGACGAAGCCATGCCTGAAACCGAAGACCACATCGCCTATCTGTGCGAGGTCATGCGTTACCTGATTGCGGGCGACGATGTGGAGCTTGCCAACCTGACGCGCCAGCGCGAATTTTTTGCGCGCCATCTTCAGCCTTGGGTGGCGGCGCTGTGCGAAGCGGTCAGCGCGTATCCGCAGGCTGATTTTTATCGCTGCGTCGCGGAATTCACACAGACCTTCATCAGCGTTGAAGCCCAAGGCTTTGACATGCTGGTCTGAGGGGCGCGGCAGCGTTTCTCAAAATGAGACACTTGCTTTTGATTCATGCGGTCAGGGTAAACGCTAAGATGCCCTATCGTTTTCCCTTACGCACCGTGTTTAGGGCACCTCTATAAAATTCACCAAACCCCGTTCGGGCTGAGCCCTTCGACAAGCTCAGGACAGGCTCTGTCGAAGCCTTTAGCTAATAAAAACAACCACTTAGCGAGCAGACCCTTCGACCCTTCGACAAGCTCAGGACAGGCCAAGCTCAGGGCGAACGGTAATTTATAGAGGTGCCCTTTAACCCCTTCGAGTCAAGTAGTCATTGTCAGGTGCGCCCATCTGATGTAAAACACCAGACATTAACTAGTGTGAAGCACTAGAATTAATTAGTGTAAAACACTAGAATTAGTAAGTATGCAAACCAGTTCATAACCGCAAGCTTCCTTGGAGACCACTATGCAGGATAGTCAGCCAAAACCCTCACGCCGGGGTTTCTTCTTCGGCGTTGCCGCTACCGGTGCTGTTGCCGCCTTGGCGGTCGCCCTGCCCGGGGTGCAAGCGCCCGAGGCGTCCCTCCAGCAGCCCAAGCCGGCGCCTGAAAAAGGCGGCGGCTACAGCCTCTCGGATCACGTCAAGCACTACTACCAGACCGCACGCATCTAATTGTCTTCTTCCTGTTCCCCTTCTTACGGAGAAATCCATGCTGCTCACGAAAAAAACTCACGCTATCCATAGCGATCCAGCGCACCGCGCAGGTTCGGCACGGTTTGTACAAAGCCTTTCGCGCGGCCTGTCCAATGCCCTGCCCACCATGGACCGGCGCGCCTTCCTGCGGCGCTCGGGCCTGGGGCTCGGCGTCGGCCTAGCCGCCACGCAGTTGACGCTGGTTAAAAAAGCCGGGGCGACGACGCCCATCGCCGCGCAGCAGGTCGGCGACGGCAAAGGAAAAATCGAGGTCAGGCGCACCGTGTGTACGCACTGCTCGGTAGGCTGTGCCGCCGATGCCGTGGTGCAAAACGGCGTCTGGATACGGCAGGAGCCGGTGTTTGACTCGCCCATCAACCTGGGTGCGCATTGCGCCAAAGGCGCCGCACTGCGTGAGCATGGCCATGGCGAGCACCGCCTGCGCTACCCGATGAAGCTGGTCGGCGGCAAATACGAACGCATCAGTTGGGATACCGCGCTCAACGAGGTCAGCGCAAAAATGCTGGAGCTGCGCAAGGCCAGCGGCCCTGATTCGGTGTACGTGATCGGTTCTTCCAAGCACAACAACGAGCAGGCCTACCTGCTGCGCAAGTTCGTGAGCTTCTGGGGCAGCAACAACTGCGACCACCAGGCGCGCATTTGCCACTCGACCACGGTGGCCGGTGTGGCCAACACCTGGGGCTACGGCGCCATGACCAACTCGTACAACGACATGCAAAACAGCAAGTGCGCCATGTACATTGGCTCGAATGCCGCCGAGGCGCACCCGGTCAGCCTGCTGCACATGCTGCATGCCAAAGAGACCGGCTGCAAGATGATCGTGGTTGATCCGCGCTTCACGCGCACGGCGGCGAAAGCCGACGAGTACATCCGCATTCGTTCCGGCTCGGACATTCCGTTCCTGTTCGGCATGCTGTATCACATCTTCAAGAACGGCTGGGAAGACAAGAAGTACATCAACGACCGCGTCCACGGCATGGACAAGGTCAAGGAAGATGTGATGGCCAAATGGACGCCCGACAAGGTCGCAGAGGCCTGCGGTGTGCCCGAGGCAACGGTGTACAAGGCCGCTGAAATGATGGCTAAGAATCGGCCATCGACCATCGTCTGGTGCATGGGCCAGACCCAGCACACTACCGGCAATGCGGTTGTTCGCGCCTCCTGCATCCTGCAACTGGCCCTTGGCAACATCGGCGTTTCCGGCGGCGGTGCCAATATTTTCCGCGGCCATGACAACGTGCAGGGCGCCACCGACGTCGGCCCCAACCCTGATTCGCTGCCCGGCTACTACGGCCTGGCCGAAGGGTCATGGAAGCACTATGCCAAAGCCTGGGGTGTTGACTTTGACTGGATCAAGGGGCGTTATGCCTCGCCGGCCATGATGGGCAGGCCCGGTATCACGGTGTCGCGCTGGATTGACGGCGTGCTGGAGAAAAACGAATTCATTGACCAGGACTCCAACCTGCGCGCCGTGTTTTTCTGGGGCCACGCACCCAACTCCCAGTCCCGCGGTCTGGAGATGAAGCGCGCGATGGACAAACTGGATTTACTGGTGGTTATTGACCCCTATCCTTCGGCCACAGCCGCCATGGCGGCGATGCCGGGCAAGGCTGAAGACCTGAATCCGAATCGTGCGGTGTACCTGCTGCCGGCGTCCAACCAGTTTGAGACCAGCGGCTCGGTGACCGCGTCGAACCGTTCCATACAGTGGCGCGAAAAAGTGATAGAACCGCTGTGGGAAAGCCGCAGCGACCAGATGATCATGCACCAGTTGGCCGAGAAGCTCGGCTTTGCCAAAGAGCTGTCCAAGAACTTCAAGATGCAAAAAGTCAAAGGCATGGACGAGCCCGTGCCGGAGGACATCCTGCGCGAGATCAACAAGGCTGTCTGGACCATAGGCTACACCGGGCAAAGCCCCGAGCGCCTGAAAGCGCACATGCGCAACATGCACCTGTTTGACGTGAAGACGCTGAGGTCCAAAGGCGGCAAGGACAAGGAAACTGGCTACGACACGACGGGCGACTATTTCGGCCTGCCATGGCCCTGCTTCGGCACGCCGGAGATGAAGCATCCCGGCTCGCCCAATCTCTATGACACGTCAAAACATGTCATGGACGGCGGCGGCAACTTCCGCGCTAACTTCGGTGTCGAAAAGGACGGCAAGAACCTGCTGGCCGAAGACGGCTCGCACTCCAAGGGCGCCGACATCACCACGGGCTATCCCGAGTTTGACCACCTGCTGTTGAAAAAGCTGGGCTGGTGGGACGAGTTGACCGATGCTGAAAAAACCGCGGCCGAAGGCAAGAACTGGAAGACCGATTCGTCCGGCGGCATCATCCGTGTCGCGATGAAAAACCACGGCTGCCATCCTTTCGGCAATGCCAAGGCCCGCGCCGTGGTATGGAATTTCCCCGACGCGATTCCGCAGCACCGCGAGCCGCTGTACGGTACCCGGCCGGACCTGATGGCCAAGTACCCGACGCACGACGACCAGAAGAGCCGCTGGCGTCTGCCGATCCTGTACAAAACCATTCAGCAGAAAAACATCGCCGACAAGGTGCACGAGAAGTTTCCCCTGATCATGACTTCCGGCCGTCTGGTGGAGTACGAAGGCGGCGGCGAAGAAACCCGCTCCATGTCCTGGCTGGCCGAGTTGCAGCAGGAAATGTTTGTCGAGATCAACCCCAAGACGGCCTCGGAGCGCGGCATCCGCAATGGCGAGCGCGTCTGGGTCAGCTCACCTACCGGTGCGCGGCTCAATGTGCAGGCCCTGGTGACGGAGCGGGTCGGGCCAGACACCGTGTTCCTGCCTTTCCACTTCTCGGGACGCTGGCAGGGCGCCGACATGCTGGCCTATTACCCCAAGGGGGCAGCGCCAATTGTGCGCGGGGAGGCCGTCAACACCGCGACCACCTACGGCTACGACATTGTGACGATGATGCAGGAAACCAAAACGACGGTCTGCAACGTCGAGAAAGCATAAGGAAATACCATGGCACGCATGAAATTTGTCTGTGACGCCGAGCGTTGTATTGAATGCAACGGCTGCGTCACCGCCTGCAAAAACGAGAACGAAGTCCCGTGGGGCGTCAACCGTCGCCGCGTGGTGACGCTCAACGACGGTGTTGCCGGCGAAAAATCCATTTCGGTCGCTTGCATGCACTGCAGTGATGCACCGTGCATGGCGGTGTGCCCGGTCAACTGTTTCTACCGCACCGACGAAGGTCTGGTGCTGCACGACAAGGACGTCTGCATCGGCTGCGGCTACTGCTCTTATGCCTGCCCGTTCGGCGCACCGCAGTTTCCATCGGCCGGTACATTCGGTGTGCGCGGCAAGATGGACAAGTGCACTTTCTGCGCTGGTGGTCCCGAGGAAAACGGCAGTCAGGCCGAGTTCGAGAAATACGGCCGGAATCGTCTTGCCGAAGGCAAATTGCCGGCTTGTGCGGAGATGTGCTCCACCAAGGCCTTGCTGGCGGGTGACGGCGATGTGGTCGCCGACATCTTCCGCAACCGGGTCGTGCAGCGCGGCAAGGGTGCCGAAGTCTGGGGCTGGGGCACGGCCTATGGTTCCAAACAGGCAGGCCAGCCGCCTGTAGCAGGCAAATCATGATGCGTCTTGCTCTGCTCACGGCTGCTGTCCTGGCGCTTGCCGCTTGCGGCGAAAAGCCTCAAACCGCCACCGGCGCGAAAAGCGACACCCCGGTGTTTCAGGGCACCAGCAATGCCTACAATGACCCGGGCTGGAAAGCCGGCGACAAGACGGCGTGGGAGCAACATCTCAAGACCCGCCTGCAGGCCGGGCAAAACGAATACAACCGCGTCAAATAACAGGGAGTTCCTATGCAACGCCCATCGCGAGTCCTGGCAGCATTATTTTTCACAGCGCTTGGCTGGTCGCTTACTGTTGGGGCGCAGCCTGCAGGCGCCCCGGCCCCGGCTGTAGCAACGGCGTCAGCCGTAGCGGCAGCCAAAGGCGGCATCCAGAGCGCCAATATCTTTGAAGTTAAACCCGACGCGAGCGCCGACCCGAAGTACGCCAGCCAGACCAATGCTGAGCGCGCCAAGGTCCAGCCCGGCAACAATGCGCCCATGTGGCGGCAGGTCGGTGAGGGTGTGACCGGCTACAGCAGCCTGCCCAAAAGTGAGGCACCCGAAGCCGGCAACCTGATTCAGCCTTTTGTGCAATACCCGGGCTCGCGCCTGACCAATGCGGGTGATGCCTGGCGGCAGGTCCGCAACAACTGGCTGATACCTTACGGTGGCGCACTCCTGCTGATCGTGACCGGTGCGATTGGACTGTTCTATTGGCGCAAGGGCATCATCAAGTTGCACGGCGCCGATACCGGCCGCAAGATCGAGCGTTTCACGCCATTTGAGCGTTCGGCGCACATGGCCAACGCGATTGCTTTTACCATTCTGGCCATCTCCGGCATCGTCATAGCGTTTGGCAAGTTCTTTTTGCTGCCTGTGTTGGGCCTCACGCTGTTTGGCTGGCTGGCCTATGTGCTCAAATTGATGCACAACTTTGCCGGCCCTGTGTTCGCGGTTTCGCTGGTGATCGTATTTTTCACTTTTGTGCGTGACAACCTACCCAAACCCGGTGATATGGGCTGGCTGCTCAAGGGCGGCGGTCTGCTGTCGGGCAAGCATGTGCCGTCGCACCGTTTCAACGCCGGTGAGAAAGTGATGTTCTGGGGCGGCGTATTTTTTCTGGGCATCCTCGTCGTGGCCTCGGGCTTCGTGCTCGAAAAATTGCTGCCCGGTCTGGTCTATGAGCGGGCGACCATGCAGATCGCACACATGGTGCATGCCCTGGCCAGCGTGCTGATGATGGCGCTGTTCATGGGGCATATTTATCTGGGCACCATCGGCATACAGGGCTCCTACCAATCCATGAATACCGGCTATGTAGACGAAACCTGGGCCAAGGAGCACCACGAATATTGGTATGACGATGTGAAAGCCGGCAAGATTCCTGCCCAGCGCAGCCAGCCCGTGCCACCCCCACCCGCCCAGACCGTGCCGGTATAATAAGGACCTTTCGTATGAAAAAACTTTTACTCGCGTGCTTGGCTATCGCAGCCTCATCGATCACGCTGGCCAAACTTCCCCCGCTGAGCGACGAAGCCAAGGCCAAAGCCGCAGAGGCGACCGCCAAAACGGCGTGGGCCGGCAAGGTGGAGGGCTACCAATTGTGCAAGTCGCAAGACAAAGTGGCAGCCCGCTATTCCAAGTCAGCCAAGGAAACCAAGGCCGCAGGCAAGGGAACCAAGCCGGCAACCGCGGCGTCTGCCTGCGCGGACCCCGGCGCTTTCGTGTACACGCCTCCTGTGCCTGCAAAGCCGGTTGTTGCAGCGGCTGCTGCGCCTTCACCAGCGCCTACGGCAGCCAGCCCACCCAGCAAGGCGCCCGCCGCGACCATAGCGCCTGCAAAAAAATCCTGATACGTCCTCATTTGCGCGAAAAGCCGACCCGTGAGGTGTCGGCTTTTTTGTTGTAGGCTTCAACCCATAGAGCGCTGGCTAAGCTTTCTGCGTTAAGGTAATGCCATGATCCCTCTTTTTCTCAAACTCGGCTGGCGTACCCTGCTGCGCGACCTGCGCGCCGGCGAGTTGCGTTTGCTGATCGTCGCGGTGACGCTGGCGGTGGCCGCCCTGACGGCGGTCGGTTTTTTTGCAGACCGTCTCAAAGGGGGGCTGCAGCGCGATGCCCACCAGTTGCTCGGCGGTGACGCCGTTCTTCGCAGCGACGGCGTGACGCCCGAGGTGTTTCTTGCCAGGGCGCGCAGCCTGGGCCTGCAGGCCACCTCGACCGTGACATTTCCGACCATGGGCCGCGCGCGGGAAGAGGACGGCGGCGCCAGCAAGCTCGTGGCCTTCAAGGCCGTGCCCGAGGGTTACCCCCTACGTGGAGAGATGCGGGTGGCAGACAGCCCCGAAGGAGCCGGTGCGGCCACGCGCGACATTCCCGCCCCCGGCACCGCCTGGGCTGACGCATCGCTGCTCGACGCGCTGGGTTTGAGCGTCGGCCAGACTTTGCTGATGGGCGATGCCAGCTTCACACTGACGCATGTGATTGTTCAGGAGCCGGACCGGAGCGGCGGTTTCGTCAATTTTTCCCCGCGCGTGATGGTCAACGCCGCCGACCTGGCCGCCACCGGCCTGATCCAGCCGGGCAGTCGGGCCAGCTACCGTTTTGCGGTGGCCGGCAGCGAGGCGGCGGTGAAAACTTATGTTCAGTGGGCCACGCAGGAGATCAAGAAGACCGATCTGCGCGGGGTGCGCCTCGAGTCGCTCGAAAGCGGCAGCCCCGAGATGCGCCAGACGCTGGACCGCGCTGAAAAATTCCTCAACCTGGTGGCCTTGCTGGCCGCTCTGCTCAGCGCGGTGGCCGTGGCCATCGTCGCGCGCAGTTTCGCCGCCAAACACCTGGACGACTGCGCCATGCTGCGCGTGCTGGGCCAGCCGCAGCGCACGATTGCGCTGGCCTACACCTTCGAGTTTGTGCTGGCCGGCATGCTGGCCAGTGCGCTCGGCGTGCTGATCGGGTTTGCCGTCCACTACGGTTTTGTGCTGCTGCTGGCCGGTTTGGTGGAAACGGTGTTGCCGGCAGCCACGTTCTGGCCGGTGGCGTTTGGCATGGGCATGGGGCTGACCCTGCTGCTGGCCTTTGGCCTGCCGCCAGTGCTGCAGCTCGCGCAGGTGCCGCCGCTGCGCGTGATCCGCCGCGATGTCGGCAACCTGCGCCCCGTCTCGCTGGCGGTGCTGCTGGTCGGTGTGCTCGGTTTTTCTGCCTTGCTGGTGGCGGCCAGCAGCGACCTCAAGCTCGGTCTGATTGCCGTCGGCGGGTTTGCCGCTGCCGTCGCGGTGTTTGCGCTGGCCAGTTTTGCCGCCGTCAAATTGCTGCGCGCCAGCGTCAATGAAGCCACTGCGCCGCGCTGGCTGGTGCTGGCCACGCGGCAGTTGTCGGCCCGTCCTGTGTATGCCGTGGTGCAGACCAGCGCACTGGCCGTCGGCCTGCTGGCGCTGATGCTGCTGGTGCTGCTGCGCACCGACCTGATCAGCAGTTGGCGCCAGGCCACGCCGCCTGATGCGCCGAATCGTTTTGTCATCAACGTGCAGCCGGAGCAGGGCGACGCGTTTCAGCAGGCCCTGCGCGACGGCGGCGTCACGAAATTCGACTGGTACCCCATGATTCGCGGCCGTCTGGTGGCGGTCAACGGCAAGGCGGTGACGCCCGATGACTTTGAGGATGACCGCGCCAAGCGCCTGGTGGACCGCGAGTTCAACCTGTCCCACGCCGCGCAGCAGCCTTCGCACAACCAGGTGGTGGCCGGGCGCTGGACGCCCGACGAGCCCAACGCCATCAGCGTCGAGGTCGGGTTGGCGAAAACCCTGGGCCTCAAGCTGGGCGACAACCTGCGTTTTGACATCGGCGGGCAGCTCAGCGAAGCCAGCATCACCAGCCTGCGCAAGGTGGATTGGGGCTCGATGCGTGTCAACTTCTTTGTGATGTACCCGATGGCCCGCATGACGGACGTGCCGGTGTCCTACATCAGCGCTTTCCGCGCCCCGGAGCGCATCGCGGCGCAGAACGGAGCGAGGCTGCGCAGCTTTGACAACGAACTGGTCAAGGCCTTCCCCAACATCACCAATGTCGACATGAGCAGCACACTCGCGCAGGTGCAGCGCGTGCTCGACCAGGTGATACGCGCCGTCGAGTTTTTGTTTGGTTTCACGCTGGCTGCCGGGCTGGTGGTGTTGTTTGCGGCTATCACTGCCACGCGTGAGGAGCGCACGCGCGAGTTCGCCATCATGCGTGCAGTGGGGGCCAGGGCCTCATTGCTGCGCCAGGTGCAGCGTGCCGAGCTGGTCGGTGTTGGCTTGCTGGCGGGCTTTCTGGCATCACTCGTCGCGCTGGCGGTTGGCTGGGGCTTAGCGCGCTATGTGTTTGATTTCAACTGGACCGGCTCATGGACGGTGCCACTGTTTGGCAGCCTTGCCGGGGCATTGCTGGCCCTTACAGCGGGCTGGTGGGGCTTGCGGTCTGTGCTCAATACGCCTGTGGTTGAAACCCTGCGCAAGGCGCAGTAAATAAAACTGGGCACGCTCAAATCTGAATTTCTAGAAGTGCCCTTATAGCAAACCCATCTCGGCCATTGAAGTGGCCTGAGAACTGGTCACCACAAAGTGATCCAGCACCTGCACATCAATCAGGCCCAGCGCGGCCTTGAGTGTTTTTGTGATGGCCTCGTCAGCGCGTGATGGCTGCGCCGAGCCACTGGGGTGGTTGTGTGCCAGCACCACGCTGGCGGCGTTCAGCGCCAGTGCCCGCACCACGACCTCCCTTGGGTAAACCGAGGTTTGTGCAAGCGTGCCCCTGAACAGTTCTTCAAGCACAATCAGCCGGTGTTGGGCATCGAGAAACAGCACCGCAAACACTTCATACGGACGGCTGCCCAGCTGCAACTGCAGATAGTCGCGTATCGCCTGTGGGGCGGAGAAAACGGTTTTTTCCTTCAGCTCTTCAGCCAGTGCGCGGCGCGCCAGTTCCAGTACGGCCACAATCTCGGCGCGTTTGGCGGGGCCAAGCCCTTTAATGCTTTTGAGCGCTTCCGGTCCTGAGTGCAGCAGCCCGGCCACGCCGCCAAAAGTATTCAATAACTCCTGGCCCATTTGCAGCGCGTTCTTGCCCGGCAGGCCGGTGCGCAGCAGCAGCGCCAGCAGTTCTGCATCACTCAGCGCACCAGGGCCACGGGCCAAAAGCTTTTCGCGCGGGCGGGCATCCAGGGGGATATCTTTAAGGAGCATGAATTAACTTTCTACAATAGGGGCAGTTTACAAACACTGGGCGCTGGCCCGCATGACTTGAGAGTTTTATGTCCGCAGTGCAATCATCCCCGCAAACCGATAGGCCTCCCCTTGTGGAGAGCGGCTCTTTTTTGACCCTGCACTACCACATGGCGGGTGCCGTGCAGCTTGACTTCAATCACCCGTTGGCGGGGCAGCTTGTTGTGTTTGAAATGCAGTTGATAGAGGTGCTCTGATATGGCTACAAAACCACAAGAAATAATACTTGCCGAACCACGCGGCTTTTGCGCTGGTGTTGACCGCGCGATTGAAATCGTCGAGCGTGCGTTGACCAAATTTGGCGCGCCGATTTACGTGCACCACGAGATTGTTCATAACACCTATGTGGTGAATGACCTGAAACAAAAAGGTGCCATCTTTATTGAAAAGCTGGCTGATGTACCGTCGGGCGCAACGCTGGTTTTTAGCGCGCATGGGGTGAGCAAGGCGATTAAGCTTGAGGCCGAGCGCCGTGGTTTCCAGATTTTTGATGCCACCTGCCCGCTAGTGACCAAGGTGCATGTTGAAGTTGCCAAGCTTCACCGCGAAGGCTTTGAGTTCATCATGATTGGTCACAAGGGCCACCCTGAAGTCGAAGGCACCATGGGCCAGTTAGAGCGCGGCATTCATCTGGTTGAAAGCGTGGCTGATGTAGCGCGCATTTCGCCGCTGCAAACTGAAAAACTGGCCGTGGTCACGCAAACCACCTTGAGCGTTGACGATGCGGCTGAAATTACCGCAGCGATCAAGGCCCGCTTCCCGCAGGTGCGCAGCCCTAAGATGCAGGACATTTGCTACGCCACACAAAATCGGCAGGATGCTGTCAAGGTGCTCAGTAGCCAGGTTGATATCTTGATCGTGGTTGGCAGCCCGACCAGTTCCAACAGCAACCGCCTGCGCGAGCTGGCCGCCAAGCTGGGCACTGCGGCCTACATGGTTGACGATGCCAGCGAACTGCAAGAAAGCTGGTTTGACGGCATGGCCACTGTCGGCCTGACCGCAGGCGCATCGGCACCCGAGATACTGGTCAAGCAGGTGATTGACCGCATCAAGGCACTGGGCGCGGTGTCGATTCGCAAAATGGACGGCATTGTAGAGACCATCAAGTTCCCGCTGCCCAAAGGCCTCAAGCTCGATGCGCAGGGCCATGAGATGGAGGTGACTGACAGTCAATTGCATCAACTTGGCTGACCCATTCATCGAAAAATACAATCACCTCATGTTAGATATCAATCTGCTCCGCAAAGACCTGCCCTCTGCTATCGCACGCCTTGAAACGCGCAAAAATCCACAAACCTTTTTGAACGTCGAGGCCTTCCAGGTGCTGGAGGCCGAGCGCAAAGCCCTGCAGTCCCGCACTGAAGAGTTGCAGAATCAGCGCAACACCCTTTCCAAACAAATCGGTCAGCTCAAGTCCAAAGGCGAAGATTGGGCGGCTGTGATGGCGCAGGTGAGCAACTCAAAAGCCGAGCTTGAATTGTCAAGCCTGCGGCTCGATGCGCTGCAAACAGAATTGCTGTCTTTGCTGCTGGCTGTGCCTAATCTGCCACACGAGTCAGTGCCGCAGGGCAGTGATGAACACGGCAATCTTGAAGTGCGCAAATGGAGTCCGTCCGAGGGTATTGGCGGTTCCCCCGTAGCCATGAGCTTCGAAGCGAAAGACCACGTTGATGTCGGCGCGCCGCTGGGGCTGGACTTTGAAATGGGCACCAAACTTTCAGGCTCACGCTTCACCGTGATGAAAGGCCCGCTGGCTAGATTGCACCGCGCGCTAGCAGCCTTCATGCTCGATGTGCAAACGGCAGAGCACGGTTACATCGAATGTTATGTGCCTTACATCGTGAATAGCGATTCACTGCGCGGTACCGGTCAACTACCCAAGTTTGAAGAAGATCTGTTTCGGGTTCCGCGCAGCGGGATGGTACCAACTACGCATTTGCTAGCGCAGCCCGAAGGATACGTTCGAGGCGGTCGCAACGAACTCTTTACACCTGCCCCAGACCAATACCTAATTCCAACCAGCGAAGTACCGTTGACCAACTTTGTGCGCGACGAGATCGTGCCGGAAGCGCAACTGCCCATCAAACTCACAGCCCACACACCGTGCTTTAGGTCTGAGGCTGGCAGCTATGGCCGCGACACCAGAGGCATGATCCGCCAGCATCAGTTCGATAAGGTCGAGATGGTGCAAATCGTGCATCCCGACAAAAGCTACGAAGCGCTGGAAGCCATGACGGGCCACGCCGAAGTCATCTTGCAAAAGCTGGGCTTACCCTATCGCGTCATGCTGCTGTGTACCGGCGACATGGGATTTGGCGCGACTAAAACCTACGATCTTGAAGTCTGGCTGCCGGCACAAAAAACCTACCGCGAGATCAGCTCGGTATCCAACTGCGAAGCCTTCCAAGCCCGCCGCCTGCAAGCCCGCTTTAAAAATGCGCAGGGTAAAAACGAGTTTGTACACACGCTCAACGGCTCGGGTCTGGCCGTTGGCCGTACGCTGGTGGCCGTTCTGGAGAACTATCAGCAAGCCGACGGCAGCGTCATCATCCCCGAAGTGCTGCAGCCCTACATGGGCGGCATGAAGGTACTGACTGCCTGATAGAATGAGCGATGTGGGAGAGGTGGCAGAGTGGCCGAATGTACCTGATTCGAAATCAGGCGTACCGCAAGGTACCGTGGGTTCGAATCCCACCCTCTCCGCCAATCTACATAAGGGTTCTCTGCTATTAAGTTGGTAGCAAGCCTTTTTTGCTTTTTAGTCTGCGTAGCCACTGCGTAGCCACCAGTACATCGTTTTGTACCGTTCAGGTGAGAGACAACCCAGCGCCAGTTGAGATCAATGAACTTTCGGCCGCTCGTCCTGCAATACCTGCCAAAACGCCTGAATGATCACACCTGATGCATCGTCCGGGTCACGCTCACCAATTGCTGCCAGCAAGCGTTCATTGCCCTGCCACAGTCCCATGTTGTTCCTGATCCACTGGCCCAGTCCTATGTGCAACATGATCAGGTCGCTTTCTGGCATGGCAGCAATTTCGTCCTGCTCACCTTTTTCAAGGAGCGACTTGAGCAACCGCACTGCTTGTTCGATCGTTGCCGGCAAAGAACTTTCATCCATGACGTTTATGTCCGGGAGCTCGCGCGTGGGCAGGTCGACATATTCTGCGATGCGGGGTCTAACAGCCCCGGTGGGTAGTCAACGAGATAGGTTCCGGCGGCAATTATGTGAAGGCTGTACCCAATCCACATCAGCATGACCAGCAACCAGATTTTTCAGACCAGGTTG
Source organism: Polaromonas sp. (assembly GCA_038902795.1). Taxonomy (GTDB): domain Bacteria; phylum Pseudomonadota; class Gammaproteobacteria; order Burkholderiales; family Burkholderiaceae_C; genus Polaromonas. Next base: position 24,888 of record JBCKNJ010000004.1, read on the forward strand.
AAGGCAGGCAACAGGCCGTTCATTCTCTCAAGCAGTTTCATATCTCTCCATGATATGGCCCGTGACCGTGGGCCTTGTGCGGGACAGTGTAGTGAGTTTTGTGCCGTGTAGCCACCATGTAGCCAGCCCTCTTTTTGTGGTGGCGATAATCACAGAATGCCGATTTACCTCGTCCCGCCCACTGAGCCAAGCCCGAAGCAGGCGGTTATCGAGCGCATCAAGGCGCTGCCCAACGCACGCCTCTTGATCCAGTGCAACCGCTGCGGCAGTCGCTCGGTGCTGACCATCACCAACGGCGCAAGCATCGTGGCAGGCCGCTACAAGCGCGGAACGGTGATTGAAGACCGAATTTGCGCCGACTGCCACCGGCAAGGTATTCGCAGTTTCATGCTGCCCGACCAGCCCAAGATTGCGAGAGAACCAAAGCCCAGGCGTAGCAAGCCGAAAGCTGTGAAGATCGAATAACGGCTACCCAGCCACCCAATACCGCCGCCTGTAGCGATACAAGGCGGCTTTTTTTGCCCGCTCTGAAGCAATTCGCGGCGGGCGTTTTCGTGTCCGGTTATGCCGGGCGCATTCAATCGGCAATGTGCCCAGCATGACCGCGCTGGTGGAGGTGGCAGGTCCGCTCGCGCGCCGGAGGATTGTGAATGTCTGCCGCCTTCGATGCCTGCCAGGCGGGCGGCACATTCAATAGCCGGGCGATCACTTTTCGGCGTTGGTTGCGAGGCTGCTTTTCGGTGCCATACTTGACCTCATGCGGTTGAAATTTTTATCCGTGGAGGAAAAGCATGGGTTTTGTGTCTGAATTCAAGGAATTCGCGGTCAAGGGCAATGCCATGGATCTGGCGGTGGGCGTTATTATCGGCGCCGCCTTCGGCAAGATTGTCGACTCGATCGTCAAGGATCTGGTCATGCCGGTCATCGGCGCCGTGTCCGGCGGCTTTGATTTTTCCAACCTGTTTATCCCCTTGGCCTCCGTGCCGGAAGGGGTGGCGACGACGCTGGGCGCCATGAAAGAAGCCGGGGTGCCGGTGTTTGCCTACGGCAGCTTCCTCACCATCTTGCTCAACTTCATCATTCTCGCGTTCATCGTCTTCATTCTCGTCAAGCAACTCAATCGCTTGAAGAAGGAAGCGCCACCCACCGCGCCCGCCGTGATGCCGGAAGACATCGTGCTGTTGCGCGAAATTCGCGACAGCCTGAAAAAATAAGAACTTGCCCTGTAAATTGCCGTACAAAGGCGTGGTTCAAAAAGTAACGTTTTTGGGTAACACGGACAATCTGAATTTTGGATGGTTTGCCTATGACTCAACCGATGGCCACCGCGATGGTGTCATAGCCTTGCGTTTTGTATTTGTTGTAAGTCGAGATGAGCTTGGGCATTTCGGCCACGCAAGTGACGCAACTGGTAGCCCAGAAGTTGACCAGCGTGACCTTGCCCTTGAGGTCGGTAGTGATTTGCTGGCTGCCATCAAGCAATACAAAAATTCAAATTTGGCGCAGCCTCGATACCGCTGCACCCAGATATACCCGCAGCGCCAGCGATGGATATCCCCCCAAGCACAGCAAGCGCTAACCTGCGAGTGACTGAGTTTGAAGCGTTAATTTTTTTAACCATTGTGGGAGTACTCATCATGCAACGCAGACGGTTTAACCAAGCTGGCATTAGCGCGTTTGGCGCACTGATACTGGCGACTTACCAGCAGGCCCATGCCCTGTCACTCGGCGACTTGTCGGGTATCAGCAATGCCGATGCCAGCAACGGCCTGAAAACCGCGCTTGAAAAAGGCGCGCTCGCAGCCGTGGCCTTGCTCGGCAAGACAGATGGATTCCTCGGCAACCCGAAAGTTCGCATTCCTCTGCCCGGTTACCTCGAAGACGCGGCGAAATTGCTCAGAAACTTCGGCCAGGGCAAACGCATCGACGAGCTGGTGACCTCCATCAACCGCGCCGCCGAAGCCGCCGTGCCCATGGGCAAGGACCTGCTGGTCGGTGCCGTGCGCTCCATGAACGTCAACGACGCCAAAAATATACTGACGGGGGGTGAAACTTCGGTCACCAGTTTTTTCGTGGAAAAAACCCGCGCTCCGCTGGGTGTGAAATTCCTGCCGGTGGTCACTCAGGCCACGGAAAAGGTGGGACTGGCCAAAAAATACAACGAATTCGCAGGCAAGGCCGCCGGTTTCGGGCTGGTCAAAAAAGAAGACGCCAACATCCAGCAATACGTCACCGGCAAGTCGCTCGATGGCCTGTACCTCATCATTGGCGAAGAAGAAAAGAAAATCAGGCGCGATCCGGTGGGTACGGGCAGCGCGATTTTGCAGAAGGTGTTTGGGGCGCTGAAGTAGGGTGATCAGCAAGGCCAATCAAGGCGTGCGCTTGTTACGCCTGAACTCCCAGGGTGGCACTGGGTCAGCATCACGCCACAGCCCCCGCTTGCCAGCTCTGGCCGCATCTTCAGCAGCCTCGTACAGCCTTTGGTCATTGGGTGGCCACTGCGACATGGTATCAGTCGATATCGCTGCGCGTCGAGCCAGCAAAGTTCAGTATGTAGTCCGGCCCAAACACCATCGACGGCGTGCGAAAACCAGCCCGTGCCTCACCGTTTGCAGCTCGTTTAGCAATGTCCCATGCTGTGACTGCCGTCAGGGTGTAACCCTCGACAGTAGTCAGCCGAGTGTGCATGGACTGCCCCCGAGCATTGCGCACCTCAGCCCACAACAGTGAGCGGCCTCTTTTTCGACTGTCTGCATCGGGGCCAGCCGGGGCGGCGTCGATTTGCTTTTTGAGGAATCGCTGCACTGGACCTGAACCCAAGAGGCCACCGGTGTACCGGGCCACGTACGACATCAAGCGCAGTGGCAGCGGCGCTGCCATGAATACTTCAATATCCGGTATTTGTGTGGAATGCCATGCTGTTGAAATATCGCCCCACGGAATGCACATCGTGCGTACTGGACCATCGCCAAAGTCCACATCTCGCATGGACGAAGCGGGTGGCATCGTAACCAACTTGCCACCCCTGCGCACACATCCGCCTTTATTGACGTTTTCCACTATCGTGGTGGCTGTTCCATGCGACAGCTGTCCGAGGGCTTGAAACGCCATCGTCAGTGAGGTTGCATCAGGCATGCGCCGCTTCATGTGGGAAGCAAGGCAATCGCTGGGTACTACGTCGAAACCAACGCCGGGCATCAGCATGACATTGGAGGCCTGCGCTGTTGTACCTAGACTCGCCAGCGCCTCGAAGACACCGAACTCGCCAGTGATGTCCAGATAATGTGCACCGGCTTTCATACACGCCCTTGCCAACGGTTCAGCAGTTCGCGCAAAAGGGCCCGCGCAATTCAACACTACCGATATGCCCGCCAGGTTCTTCGCGATAACAGCTGGGTTTTCCAACGCAAAGGCTTTCGCCTCCAAACCATGTTGATTTGCAAGGGCACCGAGCTTCTCTGGGTTACGTCCGGCCAGAACCGGCTTGGCACCTTCGCTTTGGGTCAACTCGATAATCAGGCCAGCGGTGTATCCATTGGCGCCGTAAATCAGGATGTCACCGTAGCCCTTGGACGTTGGCGTAGTTTGCATGATGACTCCTTGTGCTGGGGAAAGGGAAGTTCCAATTCTGCGACATACCGTACCCAAGGTCTACCTTGTCATGAAGGTTAGTCGGCACTGTGTTGTGGCCGACGTGATCTTTACCCCCTTGGGTTTAAAACGCGTCGTCGCCAACGCCACGTCGGATCAAGCCTCGTACTTGACTGAATTGATATATGCGGCCCAACAATCAGCGTTTATCCGCCGCGCCGTAAAGCCAGCACAAAGCAAAGACACAATCGCGGCGGATAAACCATGTTGGACTGGACCGCCTGTGGGGCGGTCGTGTTGCGATAGTTGGACTATAGCGTCTCCTGGCAGCAGGAAAAGCAAAGAAGGTCACCTTGGTCGCGTGCATGCGCAAGCTGCTGACGATCTTGAATGCCATCGTCAAATCAGGTACGCCATGGAACGAAAATTTGCACACCCGGGAGGTTGAAAATGCTTGACTTTTAAGACAGTTGCTTATTCGTTAGGTGTCACGTTGCTTGCCGCAACTGCTGTGTGGATGGGACGTGTTCCATGATCTTCCGAAGCCTCGTGAGTGAAATGGTGCGCTGCCCATTCTTCTGCATTGAACCGCAGTTCGACCATGCGACGATTCCCGGACCGTTGAATACTTCACTTGCCTCTCCGTTACGACCGAGGTGCAGAACTATCAAGTGCTCTGGTTCAGCACGAAGACCCACAGAGCTGCCTTGCGTGACCTTGATTTGTACTTGACGTCCGTCCGGTGCGCTTGCGTCATGTGCCTCTCGTGAAGCTCCGTGGAGAGAAAGGTTGTATCGGTGCGATGCGAGTACTTCTCCGATACTGCCGACAAGATGCCCGTCGGGCGTAAACGCTCGCTCGGGGAAGATGGCCTCGAACTCAGCCACGAGTGCGTAGAGCTTGCGCACAAGTGCAGGAATTTGCACGATAGGCGTGGGCATGACGGTGTTGGTGACGTGATGTAGATCGTCTGACAAACTGGTGATCCCAGCTTATCCGACCCGATGAAACCGGCACCCCCAAGGACTGCGCTGCCGACTCGCAAAGCCGCAGTATGACATCGTTCAGACGGAGTCGGATACCATTCCTCAGCCCTTAAGTAGAGGGGCATCCATAGCATCTATCCTTCCCGGAGGCATTGCCGATGTTGTCGCAAGAGGAATACACCCGCTACGATGGCCTGGGCCTGGCCGCCCTGGTGCGGCGCGGCGAGGTCGCGCCCGTCGAGCTGCTCGACGCCGCCATCGCGCGCATCACGGCCCACAACCCGGCGCTCAACGCCGTGGTGCGCACGCGCTACGAGCAGGCCCGCGCCGAGGCCGCGCAGGTCGATCGCGCGGCTCCCTTTGCCGGCGTGCCGTTTCTCGTTAAGGACCTGATTTCGACCCTCGCCGGTGAGCCCACGGGCAGCGGCAACCGCTTGCTGGCCGAGCTACCGATGCCGGTTGACAGCGAACTCGTACGCCGGTTTCGCCTGGCCGGTCTGGTCATCGTCGGGCGAAGCAACACGCCGGAGTTCGGTCTCACGCCCTACACCGAGCCACGCTGCGGCGGCGCGACGCACAACCCATGGTCGGTGGCGCATTCACCGGGCGGCTCTAGCGGTGGCTCGGCGGCGGCGGTGGCCAGCCGCATGGTGGCGCTGGCCAGCGGCGGTGATGGTGGCGGCTCGATCCGCGTGCCGGCTTCGTGCTGCGGGCTCTTCGGCCTCAAGCCCAGCCGCGGCAGCACGCCCACCGGCCCTGGCTTCGGCGAACTCTGGAACGGCTTCGCCATCGAGCATGTGATCAGCCGCTCGGTGCACGACAGCGCCGCCATGCTGGACGCGACTGCCGGTGCCGATGCCGGCGCGCCCTACGCCGCGCCGGTGCAGGTGCGGCCTTATTTGCACGAGGTCGATACCGATCCGGGCCGGCTGCGTGTGGCCTACACGCCGCAGCCGCTGTTCGGCCGTGCCCAGCCACATGCCGACTGCACCCAGGCGGTCGAGACCACGGCGCGGCTGCTCGAGTCACTGGGCCACCATGTCGAATTGGCCGCGCCGGAGCTCGATCGCGAGCGTTGGGAGATGGATTTCGTCAGCGTCGTGGCGGCCCAGACCTGGGCCGAGATCGAGCGGGTGGCCGCACTTGCCGGGCATCGGCCGCGCGCGGCTGATTTCGAGCCCGCTACCTTCAGCCTGGGCTTGCTTGGGCGCTCGATGGGCGCGGCGGCCCATGTCGGCGCGCTGAACCGGCTGCAACTGGTGGCGCGCCGCCTGGTGCCCTTCTTCACACGTTTCGACATCCTGCTCACGCCGACGCTGGCCGCGCCGCCGGCGTGCACCGGCTCGCTGCAGCCCAGCGCACGCGAGATGCGCGAGATGCGGGTCGTCAACGCGTTGCACGCCGGCTGGCTGCTCAAGGCGCTGGGCGCGGTCGAAAAGGCGGCCGACAAGACCTTTGCCTATATGGCCAACACGGCACTCTTCAACATCACGGGCCAGCCGGCGATGTCGGTGCCGCTGCATTGGAACGCAGCCGGGCTGCCGATCGGCATGCAGTTCGTAGGCCGCTTCGGCGAAGATGCCACCTTGTTCCGCCTGGCCGGACAATTGGAGCGCGCGGCGCCCTGGTTCGATCGCGTCGCGCCCGGGTACTGAGCCGCGCCCTCGAAGAAGGAACAACCCCAAGGTGCGATACTTTGTTTGATGCGGTTGAATTTCTCATCTGTAGTTTCGTTATTTTTAACATCCTGACGCCGCGAGCGTTAACCCTGACATGAAATCAATCGTCTACAGCAAGACCGGTGACCCGTCCGTGCTTCATCTCGTCAACCGCGAGCTACTCGAACCTGGGGCCGGTGAGGTTCGGGTGCGCATTATTGTCTTTGGCGTGAATCCCACCGATTGGAAGTCGCGACGGGGTTCGGTAGCCGGAGCGCCACTGCCCTTTCCCGAGGTCGTGCCGAACCAGGATGGCGCCGGAATCGTGGATGCGGTCGGTGTTGGTGTCGAGAATATCAAGGCGGGCGACCGGGTGTGGCTCGCGCTCGCCGCGTACCAGCGCGCGAGCGGCGGCACCGCCCAGGAGTTGGCGGTGCTCCCCGCAGAGCGCGTCTTTGCGCTTCCAGATGCGGCGAGTTTCGACCTCGGCGCGAGTCTTGGAGTTCCCGCCATCACCGCGTATCGCGCGCTCACGGTCGCGGAAGACGGACCAAGGCGCCTCCACCCCGGTGCCCTTACCGCAAAGGTCGTGCTCGTGGCCGGTGGGGCTGGAGCGGTGGGACACGCGGCCATCCAACTCGCGCGCTGGGCGGGCGCTACGGTGATCACCACTGTCAGCGGACCGGCCAAAGCCGCCCTCGCTACGGCGGCCGGCGCGCACCACGTCGTGAACTACAAGGAGACGGATGCCGCTACCGAGATCCGGCGGATTGCGCCAGAGGGCGTGGACCTCGTGGTGGAGGTCGCCCCAGCGCAGAACGCCGAACTCGATCTCGCTGTCATCCGAAACCGTGGCTCTATCGCGGTCTACGCCAACAACGGTGGCGACAAGATGACGCTCGACGTGCGCAAGCACTTCAGCCTCAACGTGCGATACCAGTTTCTGCTGCTGTACACGGTGGGGGAAGAGGTTCTGCACGCAGCGGCCGAGGCCATCAACGCCGCGATTGTCGATGGCGCGCTGACCGTGGGAGAAGAGGCAGGCCTGCCGCTGCACCGCTTCGATCTCGCGCACACTGCCGATGCCCATGCTGCTGTAGAGGGCGATGTCGTCGGCAAAGTGCTCATCGACGTGACCACGCAATGACGCGATGAGCCTCTCTGAGTAGGTTGTCTCTATGGCTACGGATCCGTGGCGACCAGCAGAGCGGCTGTCAGGCGTGCATTACCGTGAAGTGTAGGAACCAAAGAAAGTCATTTCATGAACACATCTGCCGGAAATATGGCCAAGCTTCTTTGTAGCCCAGCGTACGAAGCCGCAAGGGTTTCCTATAGCAATGCATTTAAAAATGGTGCTGGTAGGTCAAGGCCAGGCACATGGGGCTTTGCACTTTGGCTGCTATACGACATCTACGCTGGTCAACATAACAATAATCCACCCACCAAGAGCATAGCGTTGACTATGGCCCGTGAGCATGGCCTGAATCAAACAAGCGCTGCAAATGCGCTTCTGAAATGGTCTGCATACAACGGGTTCATAAAACCACGTACCGGGGAGTACTCGATCGGGCCACGCAGTTAGCGTTGGCCGATTGAGGCTGGGATTGCTACCCAGTAGGTAATTTTGTACCGTTCAGGCGAGAGACAAACCAGCGCCAGTTGAGATCAATGAATCTTCGGCCGCTCATCCTGAAGTTCCTGCCAAAACGCTAGGATGATCACGCCTGATGCATCGTCCGGGTGCCTCTCACCGGTTTCAGCGAGCAAGCGATCATTGCCCTGCCATAGTCCCATGGTATTTCTGATCCACTGGCCCAGTCCCATGTGCAACATCACCAAATTGCTTTCTGGCATGGCAGCAATTTTGTCCTGCTCACCTTTTTCAATGAGCGACTTGAGCAACCGCACTGCTTGTTCGATCGTTGCCGGCAAAGAACTTTCATCCATGGCGTTTATGTCCGGGATCTCTCGCTTGGGCAGATTGGGAGCGTGTCATTACTCCGTGATGCGGGGTCTAACAGGCCCGCCGCCCTCGTCATCGAGCGTTCAAGCTCGGAGCCGGCCCAACCGGTTGCACCTGCCAGACATACATTGAGTGTCATCAAGTTTCCTTTGACGCATGTTAAGGCCGCGCCAGCACTACTTGCCCGCAGAGCACTCCTCGACCCATGTGGCGTAAGGCTCAAAGACGTGCTCCAAGGGCACGGCATGGATGGCAGGGAGTTCGTACTTGTGCAATTCGCGGATCGCAGCTTCGACAGCCTGGTACTGCACCTCGGTGGTCTTGAACAGGATGCGGAACTCTGGCTCATTCTGCACCGCGCCCTGCCACGAATAAAAACTTTCGATCATGGAAATTTGGGCGCACGCGGCAAGCTTTCGCTCAACCAGGGCTCTGGCCATCGTTCGCGCATCCGCCTCAGTGGCGACGGTGGTGTAGACGGCGAGCAGCTTCATGGTGGCACCTGGTCGGAACTGAGCGATGCGACAAGCATACACTCGCGGTGCTGTGACAGGGCAACGCAGCCCGTTGCGTGTTAGACCCCGGCCAGCAGCGCCATCACCAGCGAAACCGTGACCAGGGCGAGCCCGGCCGACACCGCAACAGGAGTGGTTCAAAACCGTGTAAAACTTTTCGTGTGGCCATCGATTTAGCCATGGGCAAAGCGTTCAAAAGTCACATTATCAGTGTTACCCAAAAACGGCACTTTTGAACCACGCCGAAATACGTCATGCGATCAGCAAGATAATCAAGGGCGAGCGGTGAAAGGTGTTATGTCAAAACCTGACCCCTTTCCTGTTGCGAACCTCCCCCAGTAGTCTCTGGATAGTTTCACGATTATCAGCTAATCGGAGCATTAGAGCTATGAACAAAATATTTCCACCTTTGCCACCGCCATTGAAAATCATTAGACAGGCCCAAGTGAAGACGGTCAGTAACTTGAAACAAACTTGCCACACGCTAAGTGCGATGATCGATGCCCATATCAAATAGAACGCAGCGGGCCTGGGCTCCTCGATCATGGCTGCTGCGTCCATGATTTTTCGATAAGCCTCGAAGACCTTGTCAAAAGGGAGTTGGTAAATCCCTTTTTCAGCTTTGCTGTCCTTAAGGAGAATGTCGAGATGCCCAATTACTATTGCAGCCCCTGCAGCGCTGTCACACCGCGCCATGAGCCTGGTGTTCCAATCACCGTGCTCGATTTGCTCTTTCGGCTGCGATGGCCTTAGTTCAACGCGAGTCAGCTTTATGCTGGAGTGTGAAAAGATACATAACCACATCGTCAAGCTCCTTGTTATTTTTAGCAGGGGCCGTTGAATTTAGTAACAGGGGCCGTCGGTGACATACCACCACGTAGTTAATCAATCGAAAGTTCTGGAAATTCCGTCTATGGAGCTAAAGTGGATAGCCCGTATAAAAGCACAGTATTGCCGCCGGGATGCGAGATGTCAAGCGGGGTAGCCGACTGTTGTTCGGCGCCCAGCCGACCTGTTTCCCAACTTATCCGACCGTATAAACTGGTCCGCTAGGATATCCGACGATCTACATCACGTAGGAGCCCTTTCGCATGTATGAGTCCCACCCAAGTTCCGAGCTGAACGCGCAGTTTCGGCAGCGGCCGTATCAGGGCATCGAACCATCCCTGGCTACGTTTCTCTTCGTTGGACTAGACGCAAACTACGAGGCGAACCTCGAAGGGTCGCCATCCTTTCAGAGCGTATTGGAGTACCACGAAGACGGCGTTGCTTTCTGGCGCCGTCACGGCGTGCACCATCCATTTCTCTTGCCCGAGTACCGTGGCGACGGTCGTCTCTATCACCAAACATTCGCCCACATTGGTTTCAAGCCCAAGCACGCGGAGCTCGTGTCATTCGCGGAGTTGTTACACGTGCCAACGGTGGGACGGAACAAGCTTGCTCCAAACGACCTCGATCCTTCACACCTCCAAAAGCTCAACGCTGCCATCCTCCACGGGAAGGCGAAGCACGTGTTCGTGTCGGCAAACGTGGCGCGTCTCATGCGGGCTAGTAAGGCTTTTCCTTGGCTGCCGAAGACAGCTCCCGCATCCGGGCTGCTTCGCGTTCTCTACGGTGAACCGTCACGCTCTGTGTACTCTCATTTGCATTTCTCCTGCTACGGGAAGTTCCAGCAGCAGTTGGAGGAGGAAGCACGTGCCATCGCATCTCTCATACCCGCAGACGCCAACCCTTCAGAAAAGGGGTCAGGCTCGAATTCACCACCGTGGAATACGCGCAAGCAGCTATCAAAACAGTAGCGACTGTTTCATGGCTTGGTCTTGTTGCGCCTGAACTCCCACGGTGGCACCGGGTCAGCATCACACCATAGACTGCGCTTGTCAGCTCTGGCTGCATCTTCAGCCGCATCGTTATCCGTCTTGCCCAAGTGTCTAAGGGTAAACGCGTATTCTGAGGACGCGATACGGTGATATTGTCGGGCTCATGCAGTTGATTTTTAGCAGTTTTTGACCTCAGATGGTTAAAAACTTAATTTGAACGCTGCTAGCCTGGTTTTAAAAATTATTTTTAGTTTTCCAAGAAACTGATATGAAAAATATAACGTTACGCTTGATTGTCGGTGCCGCGATTGTCGTGTCGGCGAGTGCGTTCGCACAGGACGGACGCGATGTGATGCGCATCGTGGTGCCATTCCCGCCCGGAGCGGCGACCGACCAGGTGGCCCGGATGGTCGCCGCGCAACTGGCGACCAGGCTCAACAGAAACGTCATCGTCGAGAACAAAGCTGGGGCGAACACGATTATCGGCACCGAGTTCGTGGCGCGCGCGGTACCGGACGGCAATACCCTCCTCCTGACGATCTCCAGCCACGCGTCCAACGTGGCGGTATACAAGCGCCTGCCTTACGACACCGAGAAGGATTTTGCCTCCGTCGGCATGATCGGCGCGACGCCGAGTCTGATCGCTGTGAACCCCGCGATGCCCGTCAAGAACCTCGAGGAGCTTCTCTCGCTGGCACGGACTTCGCCAGACAAGGTGACGTTCGGCACGGCCGGCCATGGCAGTCCTCCACATCTCGCCGGCGAGTTGCTCAACTCCAAGGCGAACGTGAAGATGGTTCACGTGCCGTACAAGGGCGGCGTGCCGGCGATGGCCGATGCCATTGCGGGGCACATTCCGATGCTGATTGGCGGGCTTCCGACGATCTCGTCGAACGTCAAGGCCGGCAAGCTTCGCGCGATCGCGGTCACGACGGCAAGCAGATCCTCTGTCATGCCGGATGTCCCGACGATCGCCGAGTCCGGGTTCCCCGGCTTCAATGTGGGCATCTGGTACGCCCTGATGACCAGGGCGGGAGCGCCCCGGTCAGCCGTGGAGCGGATCAACAAGGCTCTGAACGAGGCGCTCGCGGATCCTGAGTTTCGCAAGCAACTCGTAGCGCTCGGGATAGATCCCATCGGCGGATCCACGCAGGAGATGGATATGGTGCTCAAGCAGGAGATCAAGCTCTGGAGCGAACTCGTCGCGCAGACCGGCATCCAGCGCATTGATTGAATGACGACGATTACGCCCGCGCCGCTGCCGCCGCTGTGCAAGGGTGCGTTCACCAGCGCGCATGTGGTGCGATGGTGCGCGGCGCAACAGAACTGGCACAAGATCCACTTCGACCGGGACTACGCGCAGCAGCACGCCGGACTGCCGGAGCGGGTCATCAACGGCGCCCTCAAGCAGCACCTGCTCGTGCAGTTCCTCGAGAATGCCTTTCCCGGCGGGTGGATCGCGCAGCTGGATTTCCGGTTCCTCGGACCGGACCTCGTGGGACATTCGCTGGAGGTGAGAGGCGTGATCATCGCGCTTACGCCGGCCGAAGGCGGTGGGGAGGTGGCCCGCGTGTCGCTGGAGATCCACAACGCCGAGCGGGGCAGTGCCACCACAACAGGGACTGCGCTTTTGCACATCCACCCCGATGGCCCGCGCAAGGCGCAGGCCGCGTGGGCTTCTCGTAGCGAGAGGGATCAGATCGACAACATCGGCGAAGGTCAGGAGTTGGCGCGGCGCTATCAACTGGAACTGGGCTGCACGCTGGAGCGGCTCCAGTCGGATTACGCCATCGATCCAAGTCGCCTACGGCTATTCGCCGACGCAATCGGTGATCTCGATTCAAGATACTTCGACACTGCCGAGGCGGTGAGACAAGGCTACCCCGCGGTCGTCGCACCGCCGCTGTTTCCAATTCATGCGCTGGAATTGCGTCCCGGAAGCCGTCCACTCAGCACCGATCCGCAGGCCTGGGGGAGGGAGGGTGTCTCGGAACTCGGACGCTCCGTCGGCGACCGCCTTCGGCTGCCGGGCGAAAAGATGTTGAATGGCGGCAGCCTGGTGCGGATTCACTCGCTCGCCGTAGCGGGTGACACGGTGGTCGCGGAGAGCCGCCTGATGGCTCTTGTGTGGCGGCCGTATGCGGGACGTGGACCTCTTCTATCGATCCAGACCTTCAATACGTACGCTACGACCACCGGGCGGCCCTTGCTGGACGAGCGGGTTTCCATCCTCTATCAAGGGATCACCCTGTGAGCGCGGCCCTCTCCGAACTGGTGGTCATCGAACTCGGCTCGACTATCGCCGGACCTTTTTGCGCGCGGCTTTTCGCCGACTTTGGTGCGCGCGTCATCAAGGTGGAAGATCCTCGCGGGGACGCGATTCGGAGCATGGGACCGCAGGTCGACGGCCACTCGCTCTATGCCGCCAGCCTGCTGCGCAACAAGTTGGCCGTTGCACTCGACTTGCGCGAAGAGGGGGGGCGGGAGGCTGTCCGGCGACTGATTTCACGCAGCGACATTGTCATCGAGAATTTCAGACCCGGCGTCATGGAAGGATGGGGCCTCGATTACGAGTCCCTCGCAGCTGGCAATCCCAGGCTCATCATGGTGCGCATCAGCGGCTTCGGCCAGACCGGGCCCTACAGCCAGAGGCCCGGCTACGGAGTCATTGGCGAGGCGGTCAGCGGCCTGCGTTCCATTATCGGGGAGCCGGATCGGCCACCTTCCCGCGTCGGCACAGCGCTCACGGACTACATCACGGGATTGTATGCGGCGTTCGGCGCGATGGTGGCGCTTGAGGAGCGGCACCGCTCCGGTCGCGGCCAGCTCGTTGACGCAGCCCTCTCGGAAAGCGCATTCAGTCTGATGGAAAGCTTCATACCCGCGTACGCGCGGCTTGGCATCGTTCCCGTGCGTGCAGGCTCGCGTTTTCCTGGCGTTGCACCCAACAACCTGTACAGGGCGCGCGACGGAAAATACGTCCACATTGCGGCCTTCGGCGAAGCGATTTTTCGTCGGCTATGCGATGCAATGCAACAGCCGCAGCTCGCCGATGACGCACGCTTTCGAACTGGCACGGCCCGGGCCACCCATATTGATGCGCTCGATGCCATCGTCGGCGCCTGGGTGGACGACCTTGACGCCGCCGCGGTCGAGGACATTCTCTTGCGGGCCAATGTGCCCGCTTCACGGATTTTCGATTTGCCGGACATCTTTGAAAATGAGCACTTCCTGGCCCGGAACATGCTCGTGAAGGTCGAAGATCCCGACATCGGCGAGCTTACTCTGGCCGCTCCCGTGCCGCTCCTGAGCCGTACCCCGGCCGAGGTGAGGCATCCGGGGCGCCGAATCGGCGTCGATACTCGCGAAGTCCTCTCCAGCATCGCCGGGCTTTCGGACGATGAAATCGATGATCTCGTCCGTTGAGCACCGGGCGATGACCGAGAGGACGGGGGCGGTGGTAATCGGCGCGGGCGTCGTGGGGCTTGCGTGCGCCCGGGCGCTGGCATTGCAGGGCATCGAGACGGTCATCATCGAGGCCAACGTCGGAATGGGCATGGAAACCAGTTCACGCAATAGCGAGGTCATCCACACCGGCATCTACTACGCGACCGGCTCCCTCAGGGCGAGGCTTTGCGTCGAAGGGATGCGCTCGCTGTACGAGTTCTGCGAGACGCGACATGTCGACCATCGCCGCTGCGGCAAGCTGATCGTCGCCACCACGCAGACGCAGGTAGCGGGCTTGGAGAAGCTTCTGAGCCGTGGCGAAAGAAACGGCGTGCACGGCCTGAAATTGCTTTCGGCGACGGAGGCGAGGGCCCTGGAGCCTCGGTTGAAGGCCGCAGCAGTCCTGCATTCGCCCGCCACCGGAATTGTCGACAGTCACGGGCTGATGGTGGCCCTGCTTGCCGAGGCGCAGGCACACGGCGCCGTGCTGGCCCTGAAGAGCCCGTTGTTGCGTGTCGAGCCGCAATCCGGAGGATTCCGGCTCGACATCGGCGGCATCGAGCCGATCCGACTGCACACTCCTATCGTGATCAATGCCGCCGGCTTGCACGCGACGCGAATTGCCGCAGCGATCGAGGGGCTCGCTCCGAGCCATGTGCCACGCGTGCAACTCGCCAAGGGCCAATACTTTGCGTACTCCGGGTCGGCACCGTTCTCGCACTTGATCTACCCGCTGGGCGAGGCGGGGGAGTTCGTGGTCCCTTACACGTTCGACCTGGGAGGGCAGGTGCGCCTTGGGCCCAGCGTGGAAGCGGTCGACGAGATCGACTATGCGCTGAATGAGCGCGGCGTACGAGGGTTCTACGACGGCGCGCGCCACTACTGGCCTGAACTTCCCGAAGGAACCCTGCAGCCGGCTTTCTGTGGCAACTGGCCGAGGCTCTCCGGGGTGAATGAGAGACCGGTTGACTTCGTGATTCAGTCTTCCACGGTGCACGGATTGCCGGGCCTCATCAACCTGTTCGGGATCGATTCACCGGGGGTGACGTCGTGCCTCGCGATCGCGCGGCACGTCTGTTCGGAGTTGGCGGTGGAGGGGGCGGTTAGAAGTCCAGCTTGAGCAGAGGGGGATGCGGTCGCCTTCAAAATTCAGGACTGCTGACCCGTCCGTGTGATTCCCTCGATGTCGCAGCGCTAAGCCTTGCGGGCTCTTGCACTGTACGCTTAACCCGGGCGGCCCCTAGCCCTAGCCGCTGGCGACCGACGCTTGCCGCAAGAAAAGCCTTGCAGCCGAAAAATAACACTAATCAATTGTTTTTAAAGGTATTCCATGAATTTCGCAGAAAAAGAACCCACTAACGCCATTCGTTCGTTCTTGCATACCCGCTTTGGCATCGATTTCCCCGTCGCCGCGGACCAGCGCGGGGTGGCGGAACTGGCGCAAATCGCCGGGCACCGCTCGATCCGCCGTTACCGTCCGGATCCGGTATCCGCGGAACTGCTGCGCCTGCTGCTGGCCTGCGCGCTGTCAGCCCCGACCAAAAGCGATCTGCAGCAGGCCGATATCATCCAGATCGCGGATCCCGGCAAACGCCAGCGCATCGTCGCCGCGATCCCGGACATGGCGTGGATACTCGATGCGCCGGTGTTCCTAGTGTTCTGCGGCAACAACCGCCGCATCCGCCACATCGGCAACTGGCGCGGCAAACCGTTCGCCAACGAACATCTGGATCACTTCATGAATGCCGCAGTGGATGCCGGCATCGTAATGATGAATTTCATCCGTGCCGCGGAAGCTGCCGGTCTCGGCACCTGCCCGATCAGCGCCATCCGTAATGCCATTGATGTCACCAGTCGCGAACTGGAATTGCCGGAGGGTGTGTTTCCGGTCGCCGGGCTGTGCGTGGGTTATCCGGCAACGCCCGGTCACATCAGTCCACGGCTGGCACTGGAGGTCACGGTGCATACCAACCGCTACGACGAAAGCACGCTGCGTGCACAGGTTGATGCCTACGATCAGCGCCGGCACGCCAACCACCCTTACGGCAAGCAACGTCGCATCAAATCATTCGGAACCGCGGAATTTTATGGCTGGTCGGAAGACAAGGCCCGGCAGTATGCCGAGCCGGAACGCGCGGATTTTGGTGCCTACATCCGGCGCCAGGGGTTCAGCCTGAAATAACCGCGGACAGAAAACAGGGCGCGGGCATGCTCAGCGCATACTCGGAAACATGCCCTTCATGTTGCGCATCATTTTCGCCATCCCGCCCTTGGCGACCACTTTCATCATTTTCTGCGTCTGCTCGAACTGAGCAAGCAGGCGGTTGACTTCCTGAAGGAAATTCAACCGCATGAGCCCAAGTCTCTCACCGTATCGCGTCCTCAAAACACATGTTTACCCGAAAAAGTGTTACCCGTATTTTGAACCACGCCCACTTTTTGAACCACGCCTCCTGCTGCCTATTATCCGACCAACAAGTGCCGCCTAGCGGCGGTTGACAACAGGCTAACAGCGAACAATAGGGGACATCTCGGAGTCATATTCGCTCTATCGCAATCTCAATAATGACTCCGAACCCGATTGTTTGACGTGCTAGCATTACCGCCGGACGAACAAATTTTTGGGGGAAGATGAAAGCAGCGTACTTCATGAAAAACGGCGGGCCGGAGGTGATGCAGTATGGCGACGTTCGGGATCCCGTTGCTGGGCCCGGCCAGGTGCTCATCGACGTTCACGCGGCCAGCGTCAACGGGGCCGACTGGAAGGTGCGTGCCGGCTATTATGCCCCGATCACCGACTTTCCGTACATTCCGGGGCGGGATTTCTCCGGCGTCGTCAGTGCGCTCGGGGACGGCGTGACGGAGTTCGCAATCGGCGATGCGGTTTTCGGCATCTGTGATGTCGGCCAGGAAGCGGCTTACGCGGAGAAAGTCGCCATCAAGTCGGCTATCGTGGCGAGAAAGCCGGAGAGCCTTACGCACGCGGAGTGCGCGGCGCTGGCGCTGATCGGCCTCACCGCGCTGTGCTCGGTCGAGGACACACTGCGACTGGAGTCTGGTGAAACGATACTGATCCAGGGCGGCGCGGGCGGTGTCGCCAGCTTCGCGATACAGGTCGCCAAACATATTGGCGCCCGCGTGATCACGACCGCAAGCGCGGCGAATCACGACTACCTGCGCAGTCTCGGCGCCGACCAGATCTTCGACTACCACTCGCAGGACTTCACGCAAGCGGTGTCCGGCTGCGACGTGGTGTTCGACACCATTGGCGGCGACGTCGCGATGCGCTCGTTCGCGGTGCTGCGGCCAGGCGGACGCGCGGCGTTCATCGCCTCGGGGAACGCCGCGCCGACCTCGCCGCGCGCCGACATTACATCGCTGCGTCCCAAAGTCAGGCGCGACCGCGCGCATCTCGAGCGGATCGTCGTCTTGGTCAGCGCTGGCATCGTCCGCGTTCCTGAAATCACGCTCTATGCGTTATCGCAAGCCGCGGCGGCCCATGCAGTGAGCGAAGGGCGCCACCTGCGCGGCAAACTGGTATTCAAGGTGCGCTGATGTTGAATTGCGGGCGTGGTTCAAAAGGTTTGGGGTTGACACGGACAGTGTGAATTTTGGATGCAGATGACAGATGGCCACCCGAAAAAGCCGATTTTGAACCGCGCCAATTTTAGTGCTCTATCCCGCGTGGAATGTGCGCAAGCAGCTATCAAAAGAATAGCGACTGTTTCAGGGCTTGATCTTGTTGCGCCTGAACTCCCAGGGCGGCACTAGGTCAGCATCACGCCATAGCCCCCGCTTTCCGGCCTTGGCCGCATCTTCAGCCGCCTCGTACAGCCTTTGGTCGTTGGGTGACTGCTCACGCTGATACTGCCGATAAAACCAGGCCATGCCGCGCTCGACCTGCACCAGGTTGACATCCCGCCCGTTGACCAGCACCTTACCGATTTGCCGCCCGTAGCGATCTCGCTTGCTTGTCTCGACATTCACCGTCTTATCGAAGGCCAGGTCAGACAGTGATTCTTTGGAGCGGTTGCCGAATGGCTGTTTTTTCTCAGGCGCATCAATACCGGCCAGGCGAATCTTGTGCTGCACCTTGTTGGCATCCAGCACGGTGATGGTGTCGCCGTCGGGAACCCCCACAACCCGGCCCGTGATCGTCTCGGCATGGGCGGTGCAGGCCAGCGCCAGCAACAGGCATACAAGGGTTTTTCTCATGGTGGGGCTACGACTTGCCGCCGACAACAATATCCAGCCTTGGCAGCGCCCGCACGATCTTCATGGTTTCAAGGCGCACGGTGATAACCCCAAAAAATATATTTGCAGTGAATATCCCGCGCTGACAGACCGGGCTCAACAACCGGTTCAGATCGTGGCTTCGCACGATCTAACCTTCGTTGGGCACCTTTAAGGAAAGCGAGCCAATTCCT
Source organism: Polaromonas sp. (assembly GCA_038902795.1). Lineage (GTDB taxonomy): Bacteria > Pseudomonadota > Gammaproteobacteria > Burkholderiales > Burkholderiaceae_C > Polaromonas. The sequence continues at coordinate 43,295 of JBCKNJ010000004.1, forward strand.
GCTCCGTGAATGAAAGGGTAGTCGCCAAGCCCTGCTGTCTTGTGTAGTTCGGTGATGATCTGCGCTACATCTTCTTTGGCACGCTTGGCGTTCTCCAGAACCGAAAACTCTTCCCAGTGTGCTTTTGGGGTATGTTGGTACGGTTCGTCACGAAAATTCACCTCTTTGGTTTCTTGCAGTATCTGAGACTTGCCGTGTGCAATCGCATTTCTGAATTTAAAGAGTGTTCTGAGCGTTTGATAAGGCCGCTTAGAAAAATCAGGACGGATTTCCAAGCTCTTGCAAAGAATGCTGTATTTGTCCATGACCTTAATTGGTTCTATCTCTTCCCAGAATTTGATTGTCTTCTCGCCAAGGTGGTTGAGGTATGCCTCGAATGTGAACGCAGTTAGGATAAGCGCGCTCATCGTGGTGTAGTAGCTCCCTTTCGGCTCCTGTTCAGTCTTCATTATCAAGACGTCAGCGCCGTGCGCGAGATCCACAAACGTGCGTACCTCACGAGTGCCTTCATAGATCGCGTCCTTGGCCATCGTTACTTCGGATCATCGGCAAACGGCTGGGCAATTCCATCCGCCTCCGGGACGAGAATCGCATGGACCACCCGGACGTGCATCGCATGCTCCACCTGGGCGCGCGTCAGCTGAACCGCCTGGACGTGCATCCGCAGCACCACCGGGCCGCGCATCAAGGGCGCCCCCAGGGCGGGCATCCGCCCTACCACCCGGGCGTGCATCAAGAGCACCACCGGGACGTGCATCGCATGCGCCACCAGGGCGCGCGTCAGCTGGGCCACCTGGACGTGCATCCGCGGCACCACCTGGACGAGCATCGCAGGGTCCCCCTGGACGAGCGTCACCAATACAGTTGCAGGGGTTGGCCGCGTAAGACGCGAGCGGAATAAAACAGAAAAGTGCAATTGAAAGTATTTCTCTTGCGTTCATATTACGGTCTCCGATGAATGTTCTAACAATCAGCGTTTATCCGCCGCGCCGTAAAGCCGGCACAAAGCGAAGAGATCAATCGCGGCGGAAAAACCATGTTGGACTGAACCGCCTGTGGGGCGGTCGTGTTGCGGGGATTTGATTCAACCGCCCTACCTCTGCGACAGATTATGACCCCGCGCAGCGCCATTGCGATCGGCGCAAACCACAGCCCGCGCGGCGTTTGCCGTCGTTGTTGCGCCAAACCAGATCTGTAGGAGCCCATCTCAGAACTTCTCGACATACGGCCGCAAATCGAGTTCGAGCGTCCACGCGCTCGGCGGTTGCAGATGAAGCTGATAGTACGTTTCCGCGATGGCATCCGGATCGAGCACCGCATCCTCGCCGCGTTCGGCCACGCTGCGGCCGGGCCGGTCGCTTGCGATCTGGCCGTCGATGATGACATGCGCGACATGTATGCCCTGCGGCTGAAACTCGCGCGCCATGCTCTGCGCCAGCGCCCGCAATCCGAATTTGCCTACAGCGAGGTTATGGAACATCGCACCGCCGCGCAGCGACGCGGTGGCGCCGGTGAACAGCAGCGTGCCGCGATGCCTGCCGCCGGGTTTGGCCGCGAGCATGGCGCGCACCGCTTCCCGTCCGACCAGGAAACCGCCGAGACAGGCAGTTTTCCAGCAACGCTCGAATTCTTCAACGGTGGTTTCCATAATGCCCTTGCGCACGAACGCGCCGGCATTGAACACCACCAGCCGCGGCGCGCTGAAATCCCGGGCGATGTCCGCAAACAGTTTTGTGACGGCATGCTCATCGGCGGCGTCGCAGGCATAGGCGCGTGCTGTGCCGGCCAGCTCCGCAGCCAGGCCCGCGAGTTTATCGGGACTGCGCGCAGCCATCGCCACCTTCATCCCGCCGCGGGCGAAGCGGCGCGCCAGCGCAGCTCCGAGGCCGGGGCCAACGCCGACGATAACGGCTGTTTCTTGCGTCATTGTTTTGAACTCACCTTCTTCAGAAAACCTGATTATCGGCCGCGGATAAACACCGATCAAATGTTTTCAACGTCCTCCACAGCGTCCTCCGGCGTTCCGTTGATGGGAAGTCGCAAGCCCTCCGGAATCGGCGCGTCTTCTTTGTCGTCAGCCAGAATCAGCCATGGAGTGATGCCGCACATAAGTACATCTACTCGAATCGACCGCTTCTCTTCGGGCCCAGTTGCCCAGGCGACGCCCTCCTTGATAGCCTCAGCAAAGTACCTACGATTAGCCGCATCTTCTGCTCGGCTGGCTTCCGCCACCAGCGGGTGCGGGTAGTTGCTGTAGTCGCCCACGAATACTCTCTGGAAGAAGTCCACCAGCGGCTTCGGCAAGTTGCCGCCGCTGGCAGGGTGCCTCATCAGAGACTCAACCATGTGCTTCAGCAGCTCGGCCACTGCGCCCATATAAGCGCAAGTGCTGAACATCAATAGCTCGACGAACTCACGAGAGATGGCTACCGCGCTGTTGTAGTCAGCCTCCGGATCCCGTAGGTGTTGCATGAACTTCGCCATCCCGAAGCGCAGCCACGGCTTGCCTTGATGGCAGATGAAAATCAGTTCGTTGGCACCAATCGAGACGAACCCTCTGCTACCTACGAACATGTGTGCCACTACCCGCGTGTAATTGACGCCGGATAAAACGCCTGCGTTCATCGCGTGCATCAGCACCGGCTGCGGCCATACCCCTTGGATGCCCATCCGCGCCGCAATGCTACGCAGACGGAAGTCGAGGCTGAATAACCGCAGGCCCTTTTCTGCAGCCAACAGCAGCACCTGGCGGTCCTCGTTGGGAAGCACCTTCAGCAGCTTGGTGATCTCCGCAGGAACGGCTTCGGGGCCGTACACGGGGGTCACCTCGCAGTGCTGGGCCATCAGGTCAGCAACTCGCTGCAACTGCGCGGTGTTCTTGGCGTGCTGCTCCTCGGAGAACTCAACAAAGCCAAGCTTCCCGTCGCGTTCGAACGTTTGCCCGGAGGACCGATCGCGCTTGGACGCCTCAAGCGCTCGTAGCACAGCCGCTTGGGTTTCGGCGCTGACGTAGAGCTTCGGCAGGCTAGCAAGAACCTCGCCGACCTCCATCAGCGCCATCTCTGCCAAGGTTGCTGCATCCACCACGTAGGCCGCGTCCTTGTCGGCAAGCAGCCGCAATGCGTGCATGCGCTCGTCAGAAGTGCCGACACAGACTTGCAGTTTCTGACCCAGGCCTGCCGTGCCCCAGCCACGCACAAGCTCGATCGTGTCCCGGCCCAGCATCATCGCCAGAACACCCAGCGTGATGCCCCCTTTCTCGTATGCCTCGAACACCTGCCGCACATGCGCCGACTGTCGCTTTAGCTGCTCAAGCAACTCGCTGAAGTCAGCACCATCCGGGCCATGCCGCATCTGCATCATGGAGACGTGCGGAATCGGAGTAACCGACTTCTGCATGTCTTCCATCGCCAACTCGATCAGCCGGCGGTAGGCAGACTTGTTGGCCGCCACGCGATACGTTCGAGGCTTGCCAAACGACTGCTCAACTACAACCTCATCGCCCAGCGCCTTGCCGAGCAATCGAGCAACCTCAGGCGCCGTAGGGGACTTGAATTCGGTGGTGGCAGCAAGGTCGCCTACTTCTACCGGGTCGATGGTAATGTGGACGCGGGCACCATCCACATTGATGAGAGTGACGTGACTCCCAGCCCGCACCGCTGCAAGGCTCTCTTCCATGTCCGGCAATTGCTCATGAGCGGTTGCGAACGCGATGAACACGGCCGATGCAGACTCGATGGCGGCCATGTTGAGCCGCCGCATCCGATACAAACGACGCATGCCCTCCCGGTCCAAGCCTAGACGAATCTCTTCGGCGGCAAGCTGGGTCAGTTCCCGGATGGAACCCTTGAGCGTGAGCGGGGCCAGTGCCAGTCGGTCGCGCAGCTCAACGAAGGACATCGTTTGCAGGTCCAGCGTGTGGCGGAAGATCCAACTGGCTGCTTGGTCAGGCGAGCGTTCGAACTCGACGTCGGCCACCTTGCGCAACAGATGAACATCGCCCGCACTGTTACCCAGTTCCATCGCCAATCCGCGAGCTCTCTCGTCGTGGATCCACTGCGGCGGAAAGCTGTCGAGCAATTTCTTCGCTACACGCCAGTTGCCTGCTTGGATGAGGGCGTACAACCACCGGTTGTGCATCTCGCTGTGCTGTCCACGCGGCAGCAGGCGCTTGAACTGCTCGGCTGCTTGGCCAAAGCGCTTAGCATCAAGCAGCAAGTCGGCTACCAGCATGCCCTCTTCCGGTCTTCCGCTGGCGTTTGCAAGCAGCTCCGCCTTGCGAAGCAGCTTGGTTAGTCGCTTAGGTTGTGCCGACTTCAGTAGCAGCCTTGTACCTGCGACGACCAGGAGCAGACTTTCGCTGTCGTCGATGGCGGCTGCCTCGACCGCCGCCGTTGCATCCTCACGCCGGCCCGAGTTCCAAATGGCAGTCCAGCGAATACCCTGCAGTGCGTCGGCCGCCTTAGCCGAAAGTCCACGCAGTGCCTTTGATGCCTTTACTGCGGCCTCAACCAGTTCCATATCTTGGTTGTTGGAAGCCGCTTGTGCCAGTGTCACCAACCCGTCTTCGGCCAGTTGGCCCATGGCCTCTATGGCACGAGCGCGGAACACCTCAACGGGCTGCGTTTCTGCCAATGACTCCAGCTCTACGCGGACCAGACTGGGCGTTGAGACTCCGTGGGTCTTCGCCTCTCGCACGACGTCAAGCGCCGTCGCGTGCTCTTCGAGCAGCGCGTAGGCAATCCCGAGATGCGTAGCCGCCAGGGATTGAGCATCCGGGGACTGCAACGACCAGAGCCGCTCCGTGCGCGGCTCGAACGCGGCCGCCACGGTTCGCAATGCCTGTTTGGCGGCGTCATCTAGTAGTCGGAACGTCGAGGCAACAGGGTTGTCGGTCACCGCCTCGAGAACGACAGCCAACGCCGAGTTCCGAGCGGGGAAGGCGCTGTCCTTCGCCGCCACAGCCCTCAGCGCCGCGTCGATGGCGGTGGGCCAATCCTTCTGGTCACGCTTACTCCATGCCACCAACTGCAGCACGTCCGCATCGCCTCGTCTCGTAACCGGGAAATCGTCCAGGTCAATGGGTTGCCCGGCCAGGACCTTTGCATGGCCCCAGGAGGCCCAGACGTAGGTCGACTCGGGGAAGCGTTCGGCGGCAGCGTTGGCCGCCTCCACAGCGGCAGCAAAGTCGTTCTTGAGTGCAAGGCCGCGGACCTTGCCAGCAGCCATCTTGTCTTCGTCCGGGAACAGTTCGGCGGCACGCAGGAAATCCGCCGCAGCCTCGGGCATGTGCCCCCCAGCCCAATGGCAGGCGCCCCGCATCAAGTACCAACGGGCGCGCTGGTGGTCATCGAACAGCGCCATGTCGGCATTCGCCGTCAGTTCCGCAAGCGCATCCCGGTACCGTCCTCCTTTGACCCGCTCATTTATGCCATCGAGTTGCCTGGTGACAAGATTGTTGACTGACGCAGGCAGTGCGGACGGAAGGCCCAGCGTCGTGGTGGGGGCAGTCTCAACTACTGATGGGGCTGAGCGCAGATGCGGCGTAACCGGGTCAAGCTGCGCGGGCGCCGGGCCAATCAAGGCGCTGCGAGCATGGGCATCCGTCGCCGCAGCCGCGCCGCTCGCCCGATGAGACTCGAAACCATTCAACACGCTCGCCGATAGGAACTCCCCCAAGCTGGCAGGCGTGACGGTGGCCGCACTTGCGTTGAACTGGGCGCTGGCGTCAACAATCTGCGTCCAGATTCCCCACGGTTCTGGCGCGAGCCTGGGGCCGAGGATCTGCTGGATGGAATTCACCCACTGGATTGCCTCAGGCACGTTGCCCGCTTGCAAGATGTGCTGCAACAGCCTCCAGTGCGCCAGGAACTGCCACAACTCTTCGTCGCTGATCGGGCTTCCGGCTGCGATGTTGAGCTTCTCTCGCACGACCCGCAAGGTCACGCGATTGTCCTCAGTGCTGAACCATTTAGCCTCGGTCTTCAGTAGGAAATCTGCTGAGCTGGTAGACCCGCGCGCAAACGTCATTAGATGCCCGAGGGCCTCCAGCGAGCTTCCGCCGGTGATCTCGTAGACCAGGTAGACACAATCTCGGTCTCGGGTGAGGCAGGCCGGGTTCTGGAAGTCGAGCCACGCCGCGGTCAGCGCTTTAACGAAGTCGGCATCGGAGGCAATTGCCCTGACGTTGCACTTGATCTGAAGCAACGCCCGTCGCGGGGCCCCAACATCGTCCTGCAGCATACACACCAAGTCGTCGGTCTTGTAGCCATGAACACCGGCTTGAAACCGAAGCTCAACAACTCGCTCGTGGCGGGCGAGTCCAACGGGGCTGCCAGAAAGCATTGCCAGCACGTACACGGCCTGCACCCGCTGTTCGTACGTGACCCCCGCGCCGCCTGTTGACACAGGGTTGGACAGCCGCTTACCGGTCGCGGCAACGGGCTTGGGTAAGGGTCGGGAGCGACGTTGTTGCACGGATAGGCAGGGTTCAAAGGACCCCAACTTTCAACAGCATAGCCTCGCGCTTTGCTCGGGTCAGCGCGACATAAATCAGCTTGCGTTGAGCCTCGGTCTCTTGCGGGATGCCAAGGTATGCCGACGGAGCGACAACGATCACGCGATCAAATTCAAGTCCTTTGGCCCGGTGCATGGTGGCGAAGTGAATAGCATTTTCAACTGACAGATTTTTATTTGCGTCAATCACAGATGTTGCGTATCCAGCCACCGCAAACTGACGTGCGATCGCATCACGGACAGCCTGACTGCTTGCAATGATGCAAGTGCTGTTCAAGTGACCCTCGCCATCTTCATGTTGCCATTTAGTGACGCATTCAAGTGCGCCCGAAATGGCACCTTCCATTCCAGCCACGTTCATCACAATCGGTGCCGGGCCATGAGACAGCGACTTATACCGGCGAGTTTCATCGTGTCCATCGTCGAGGTCGTCAATTTCGCAACCCTCCAGCAGCGCTACCGCCGCCCGACGAATTTCATCGGTAGTGCGGTAATTGAAATACAACTTGCGAGAGCGGCCACGGATATCAATGCCGCACTTGCTCATCGCCGCCCGATGCCGGCTGTAGATGCGCTGATGTCCGTCACCCACAAAAAACAGATCATTGGAAGAATGGGCAATCATTGCCCTCAGTAACTTCAACGCCTGTGGCCCAAAATCCTGTGTCTCGTCCGTCACTATGGCGCTATAGGACAACGCGGCAATGTGCTCGTCAACCCCTTGATTCAGAAGACTCGCAATTTCGCGATAAGCGTCGTCTACTTCCTTGAGCTTTCGCGATGTAAGTTGCCCACGGTATTCCTCAAAAACGGGCCACACCGCGTCGCGCTTGGACCGACTCAGGATGACACCACGTCCAGTGCGTCTGACCGCGCGGTATTCGTCCCGTGAAGTCACTCCGTGGGCAAGAATGACCTGCTCCAGTTCCTGTTCATAAAATCCTGGCGGCAAGTCGATTGAAGAATCCTTCACAGCCAGGGCTGCCTGCCATGCCTGAAGAGCGCCGTCCTTGCTCCGGCCATAGACAATTTTGTGCTCCAGTTTGCGCGACCGCATGAACCCGTGAACCCAAGAATCGAGATTACGAACCTCAATTTTTGCCATGGTTTTAGGCGAACAGAGTGTCTTCAGGTTGTCCTCAATATCGATTGTCAGATTTTTGGTAAAGGTGGTGAACAGAACCTTCTTTCCGTCTGCAGTCCTGTTCTCAGCCAGCCATTTAGCCCGATGCATTGCAAGCACGGTCTTTCCGGTTCCGGCACCCCCCAAAACGCGAACCGGACCGCTTCGATCACCCGTAGCCAACTTATGTTGCGTGGGATGCAAGAAAATACGCCATTGGGTCAAAGGCGCGTTCATGATCGCCAACATGGCCTCATCGTCGTCTACAACGACAAAACGCGACTGCGACTCAGGCGTCGCCAGGGCTACGGCAAAGTCGTTGGTGTTGATGGTCCGATCCAGCCGGGTCTCGCGGGAACTCAGGACTTGAGCGACCGTATCTCCTGCTGCGAGCAGAAACAGCCCTTCATAAGCCTCGACAGGCAGGCTTGCTTGTAGGCCATCCAGTTCATTTTCGGTTTTCAGCCCACGAATCCTCACCAACCAATCTTCTGGCACACCCAAGCTCATGAGTTCGTGGTCGGTCACATCGGCGTACAAGGGAGCATGCGACTCTTCTGACAGCTCTGCCGATGACAAAGTAGATTGAACTGCCGCAGATTTTTCTGATGAACTTACGACCTCAACCTTGGCGACGGGAGCCGCCACCTCTTCCACAACAACGATCTGCATCGCACCGGTGACGGGGTTAATTGCCAGCTTTCTCCGCTCTGCCCATTTGTATGCGGCATCGTGATGGTCCACGTACAACAGCACGTAAACGTCGCCCGACTCGGGCTTGAAAACAATGCCGCGCCAGTCCTGGTCAATGCGTACCGATTTGAGATTCGGGTCACGAGCAGCATGAATCTTTTCGTAATTGATACCAGGACTCTTGGGGTCAGTCTGGAATAGCACCGCCCATTTCAAGACCTTGGAATGCACGTTGGACGGCAACTTCGCCAACTGGAATAGAAAGTCTTGCGACAATGCCACTTTTGGTTTTAGGCTCATTTTGATACTCCTGCATTCGATTTCGTTATTCCCAGCGCGATGCCGATGGCATCAGTCCATGGCACTTCGCCGACGGCAACATCCCCGTCATTGAGCACCAAGGCAGTCCACCCTGCGACCATCCAGGCATCTGCCATGTCGGATTGATCATGGGTCAACAAGACCACATGCTCTTTTGTCCACGCCATCTCAGAATCAGCCACAACCACCCCGCGCGCGTCAGCCAACTCATGCCCGATTTCAGGAGGGGTGACACCCAAGACCGCCAATTGATGCAGCCCTGCACGTAACGACTCCAGGGTCATGCCAATTGCGTCGGCCCACTCCTGCGACAGCGCTGCATGGTCGGATGACGCCACCGTTGTCGATGCCGCTGTGGATGTCGCCGCCAATGTTTCAAGATCACCTGCCTGGATTCCAGCGATCGTGGTCAACAGCATTCCAGGTAGCACCTGCAACGCATTAAAGAGCTGCAACCACTGGCGCCAGGCGACATGCGCCTTCTGTTCCATCTGGTCGGCGAGATCATCCAGCACCAGCACGCCTGGTGAGGTAAGTCCCTCCATCGCACCTCCAGCACATGCCAAAGGCCACCAGGACAACACGAGCGGAAAGGCATCTTTGCGCGACAGACTGGGCGCATGCGTTTTACCTGGGTTCTGCATCGCCAGTGGCAATTGCGCAAGCCATGGCGCCGAGTCACTGCTTACGGCCACCAAGTCTGCGGGCGTACCGGGCACCATCAAAAATCCCAACCAAACCGCATTGCGTTGCATCTGCAAAACAGCAGCATCCTGTTTTGCCACTGCACCCGGCGGAGTGGCCAACAGGCTCAACAGCTGAAATACGGCCTGGTATGCAAACGCACCCTGCGCAGCGCGCGGGAGTTTAGGCGGCGCGGTGCTGCCATCGTGCCGGTTGAAGACGACCAAGGGGGAATCAAGGTCCGTCCCCGCCGCGCTAGCCAGTGCCGACTTCACGTCTTCGTGGGTCACGGACCATACCCAAAAATTGCCGCTGGCAACCAAAGCACTGCGCTTGGCGGCGTCGTCACGCAAGGAATGCTGGTGGTAGGTCCATCCGTCACAAAACACGGCAACGGGTTTGCGGCTGGAACCAGCTTGCCATGGCCAAATCACGAAGTCGGGCTTACTCGCAACCGCCACGCCCTCAGAGGGGCCAAGATTGCATTGCGGCTCAATACGGTAGCGCTGGGCACCAAGCTCCAGCACGTAGCCGGACTTGCCGTTCACAATGTCCTGCACCAGCTTGACCGGTGGCAAGCCCAAGGTGCCGCCCATTCGGCGCAAGCTTTCGATGAAACGACTCTCCAGCACCGAATCAAAATTGGGATTGATGAAGATGTCGGAAATAGTGGCGACCTTCTCCAACTGATCCAGCGAGGCCACCAACTCGGTCAAAACCTCTTTGCCACGGTCCCGCGACACCAGGTTCATGTTGCGGCCCAGTCGGTACTGGTACACGCAGCGGTAGCAACCGTCTTTTTCCGGGTCTTCGTTGCAGGAGCACTTGTTGATGGTCTCTAGGGCCATGCGCAGCACATCTGCAAGCGTTCCAGCGTCCTGCGCTAACAGCTGGTGCAAGTACCCGGTGCCACCAGGAACCGAGTCGTACAGCATGACGAAATGTCGCCTTGGACCGCCGTCTTTTCCGGGCTCATCCTGCGACACAAGGCGCAGGTGATCCACCCGGCCGCCGAAACGCTTTTTAAGTCCGAGCTGCAATGCCGCCATAAACGACTGCACCACTTCATCGTCCACGCCAGACTTGGTATACGGCACCAGAATCCGCAGGGCTTCGGAAGAAAACTCGCGGTACAGGTACAAGCAATCGAACAGATTTGCAGGGTCCTCGTTGCCGTGCTTTACGCAATCGAAGCTGTGGTGTTGCCCTTGCGGCTCAAACCGATTTTTGGGTGGCTTCTGCACTTTGCCGCAATGCCTGCACAGCTTGAAACCTGGCCGGGATGACTCCTTGTCCGCCACCTTGAACGACTCGCCGGGCTTGGCCAGCTCACCAAAATTCACGTCACGAAAAGTCACCCGCGACACGAACTCGAAACCAAACGGCAGGCTGCCGGACTTGATCTGCCAGGCCTCACGAATGTCCTTGGGCTCGAAATCGGCCATCAGCTGGCGCACGTAGAACTTCGGTTCCCGGTCTTCCACGCTGTCGTCAATGCGCACTTTGGTGTCGTCGCTGTTGGCAATGGCCTGGCGAAACCGCAACAGGGTTCTCTTTTGCGCCGCGTCCGACCACATGGCATCGTTGCAACGCGGACAGACGGCATGGGTGTCGGCCTCCACCTCCAGGTTTTGCATGTGGTGGCAAGAAGGGCAAAACCGCCAGCTTTCGGCTTTGGCCAAGTTCATGTTGATCTGGTCGATCTCCACCCGACGCTGGTTTGCATAAAAGCGGTTTTCTGGCGCAAACTCTGACAGCGCCGAGTTGGCAGGTCGCTCGTACTTGATGGCTGGCAGCGCCACGTACGCGCCCTGCCCCTGCTCATCCGCACCCCGTTTGCGCCACAGCACCGACTTGAGCTCAATGCCCGCTTCCGGAAAGGCGTAGTTTGGAATCAAGCCGGCATCGGTCAGGGTGTTCAACAAGTCGCGTTTGTTGATCTCAGCAATCAACTCCAGCATCTTGTCCCGCTCACGCAGCAAGGCGTCAATCTCGGCGATGGTGGCTTCGTCCTTGGGACGCAACTCAGCCGCTTTTTTAGCCAGATCAATCTGCTCTTTACGCTTCTTGTAGGTCTTACGCTCTTCCACTAATTCTTGCAAATACTTGAGCAATCGAGACCGCAAGCCGTCGGTGTCGCCCTGCCCCTGCATAAAGTCTTGCAGTCGCTGAAGCACGGTGGCGTTGACATCCGCGCCTAACAGCGCTGCAAAGGCCGCGAAGAGCCGGGGCTCGTTGGACAACACATGGTCGCAAAAGTTGTACGGAAAGCGCGTCTGATTCGCCTGCTCTACTGCGTCCAATGCAGTGGATGTCTTTTCCGGAAAAGCTGTTGCGACAGTAATGCCGCTGACCCAATCGTCCATGCAAAAAGCGAACAGCTGGCGTCGCAAAACCTCAGCCGCCTGCAAGAACACACCGGGTGGTGCCACTTCACCAGAAAGCATCTCCTGGATCTCTTCAAAGAAGTACAGGTCATGCGGGCTGCTGCCATCAGCCAGCGTGGTGGTCAGCGCATTACCGTCCCGACGCCCCGCACGGCCCGTGCGTTGTAAGTAGCTGGCCTGGTTGGGCGGAACAGAACACAGGAGCACCGAGGACAGGTCCCCAATGTCTACGCCCATTTCCAAGGTCGGCGTGGCGGACAAAAGGTTTTCGTACCAGTCCCGCGGTGCCTTGGATTTGAATCGGTTCTCCAGCGCCTCGCGCTCCGCCCGCTCCAGCAAGCCTGTGTGTTCCGCTGCAATCACCCGGCGCAAGTCGCCCTGGCTGAACCGGTCAGACAGCCAACCGCCCGTTGACAGCAGCTCGTCATACGTCTCATCGGTGGCGTCAATGCAGGGCATGCCCATCAGATCGGCTGTGGCGCTCGCTGGCACCGTCAGCTTTCGCTTGCCCAGTGGGGTGGCGAGATATGCCGTATCGACATACAGCTCCAGCGCCTGTGGGTTGATGGCCAGGGTGTCACCCTGCGGGTCCGCAGTGCGAACCAGAATCTCCATCTCCGTTAAAACCGCTGCCGCTGCCAAAAACAAGTCAGCCGGCATACCGGGCGACAGCAGCATTTGGTGTCCCAAGCAGGCTTGGGCCCAGCGGTCAAACCAACTGTTGCGCTGGGCATTGCTCACCTTGTCAAAGTCTCGTTGCTTGCCAAGCGTCACAAATACCGGGCGCGGTGTGCGTTCTCCCATGGAGGGAAACCACTCGCTACGGCCGCCTGAACGCACCAAACCGTAGACGTTGCCATCGGCCGCGTAGGCCGCGAGTTCGGGGTGCATCACGGCACCGCGGCGGCGCATGTGGGTCAGCAAACCCCACAGCCATTGCACCAAAACTTCGCTCTCAAGTCCCTTGGCGCCAAACTCTTCATGGAATTTTGGCAACAAGGTTGCAGCGGCTATCTTCAACAGATCCATGGGCACGGCAATCGTGGCTTTCCCGAGGCGCTCCAGATTACGCCCACGGTAGCTCAGGTAGGTGAACTCGCTGTATGCCTGCCACAGCAGGCGCTTGCGCACCTTGGCGGGCAAGCGACTTGTGGTTGGCAGCGTGTCTTTCTTCAAAAGCTCTTCCGACCAGTCCCGTTGCCAGGTCATGTTCGGGCCAATGAACTCCGAGAGTAGCCGCTCGCGCGACATGTGCAGCACGGATCCTGGCGTATCAAACAGCGCCTCTGCCTGGGTCAAAAAGTCAGCCCATTTCAAGCCCGGCTGCGCCAACTCATCAATCACCTTGGCCAGGCCCGTGCGCACATTGTTGAGGTAGGTGCGCGCGCCAAAGAAGCCCGCGCGGTGCGCCGCGTCTTGCACTGAATCCGAAAACGCAATCAGCTTCTTGTCATCGTTGAACGGGCTGGCCCAGCTGTGCTCCACCACTTGCGAGCCCAGCGTGGCATTTCTGGCACCCAACAGCAGCAGCCGATCACGGTTGCCACAGACCGGGCAGGTTTTGTCATGGCTGGTGTGCTGTACTTGGCCAATGGAAAAGCTGCGCTGCGCAATCACCTTGTACACCGCCAGCAGTTCTTGCTGCCCACAGGCCTGGCAGGCCCCCGGCGCTTGTTGCAAGTTGCCGCAAGCCACGCAGGCATGCTGGAGCAACTCCTCTACTTGGGGCCGCTTGATGCTCTGGGCCGCATACAGGCGTGTGACCTCTGGCCAGCCAGCAAACCAGGTGTTGTAAATTTCATCGAGCTTGGTGGACAGCTTGCTGCTGCCCTGCACCAGGCGCGACAACCATCCCGTGGTGTGGCATTCGCTGCACTGAATCATGGGCAGGTAAACGCCATCAGGGTTTGCCGCCACATCGGCTGCGCTGCGCAGGTTCACATCTTCAGCATCGACGGCCAGCTTGGCCACCATTCGGCGCAACTCGCGAATCCACAACTGCACCCGCAGACTGACCAACGGCAAAGTCTTACCGCCCACACCGGGCAATCGGGCCCAGGCCACCAGCACCAGCAGCGCGTCCAGCACCTCGCGCACATGCGCATGGGCGGCGGCGGGCAGGTTCTTTTGCAGGCGCTCGGTCAACTCGCCGTAGTGCACCACCCCGCCTTTGAGCTGTTTGAGCAAGTTCACAAACAGGATGTGGCGCTTTAAAAGATCGCTCAACTGAATCCGCCAAGCGGTATCGAGCACATCAACGGGTACCGGTGCATCCGGGAAAAACACCTCAAACCATGCCTCCACCGCCTCTTCCGGCTTGCGAAAGCGGGCTGTATCCAACACAGCGCTCAGGTCAGCGCGGTGCTGGAACATGAAGCCCACCATCACGTCTTCGAGAAAGGTGCCGACCGATTGCCGGTCTTCTGTGATGACCGAGTCCACGGCAAATGGGGCACCAAAAATCTGCCTTGCGTAATCCCGCAAATCCGTGGTGTCGGATGCCCCACCCAGCGTGGCGGAGGTGCCAGCACAAATCAAATGACCGTCTGGGGTTTTGAGCCGGGCGCGCAAACGCCGCAGCAGCAAGGCCAGGTCCGTACCCTGTGCACCGTCAAAGGTGTGCAACTCGTCCACCACCAGGTAGCGTAGCGTGGTGGGCTTGTTCCGCTCCCACAGCTTGCGGTCTTTGGGCCTGAGCAACAGGTAATCCAGCATCTTGTAGTTGGTCAGCAAGATGTCTGGCGGATTCTTGCGCAGGGTGTCCCGGTCGGTGATTACGCCCGTGGGGGTCATCACCATTCCCTGCCCAGGGTCTGCCACTGCGCCGCCCACAAACAGGCCCACCCGCAAACCCGCAAACGCGGGTGTACTGGCAATCAGCTGGGCAAAGCGGCGCGCCTGGTCAGTGGCCAAGGCGTTCATGGGGTAAATCACCAGCGCCTTGATTCCTTGCTCGCCGGCGCTTTTGGCGCGCACGCAATGGTCCAGCACCGGGTACAAAAAGCACTCGGTCTTGCCGCTGCCAGTGCCTGTGGCCACCAGCGTGTGGTCTGCCAGATGCTGGCTGGAGAGCCGCTGCCAGGCCGCCTCCTGATGGCTAAAGCCAGGGAACTCGGTGGCGAAAGTGCTGAAAAAATTGCGCCCGGCCTTGCCCGCAGTGAATGGCAAACCCACCTGCAAATAAGGTCCTTTGAGCCAGGCAGACTGATCCTGCACAAAGCGGCGCATCAGCCCATGGAGAAAGTCGTCCGAGGGCTCGAACCCGGTAATCAGGAACTGTTTGAGACCTTGCTCAATGTCACGCGCCAGTAGCGATGGAAGCATGGGTTGATGCAGTCAGGCTCAGATCAACACTTCCAGACCCTTACGCTCCAGCAAATTGAGCAACTTTTGCGAAGCCCCGCTGGGGTGCTTGTCACCAATTTCCCATTGACGCACGGTGGACAGGCTGGTGTTGAGCACTGAGGCAAGCACTGCCTGGCTCAGCTTGAAACGGTCGCGCAGGGCCCGAATCTTTTCGCTGTCGTAATCGGGAATGGGGGTCTGGCACAGCAAGTCGAACTTGCGCATCTTGCGCTGGTCAATAAAGCCCAGGCTATGCAGATCGGTCGCCGTTTCATGTACGGCATCAAAAATGAGGCTCTTCGCCTTGGCTACCACCTTGGTAGCTGCTTTTGTTTTAACGGTCATGACAAATTTCCTCCAATGCACGCTCTTGAACTGCAAGGTCGAGTTGCGGTCCGGTTCTGGCCAGCAAGTCGTGAGCAAGGTCTTGCAATGCCTCCAGCTCCGAATCGCTGATGTTGGCCCGGTCGTTCTTCTCAAACCCGAATAAGAAAAACCAACGGCTCCCCTTGTTGGTGGCCACTAGGGTGCGGGCACCACCGCTCTTGCCGCGGCCAGGCAAAGCCACCCGCTTTTTCACAACACCGCCACCCAAGTCTGCGTCCAGCAGCCCCTGCGCCATCTCGGCAACCGCCTCGCACAGTGCCAGATCGGTCAATTCCGTCTTGCGCATCCACCTGGCGAAGTGGCGTGTTTTGAAAATTCGGTTCATATAAAGTATATCACTTAGTGTATTGATTTTAAGTAACTACTCAGCTCCCGACAGTAACTACTCAGCTCCCTGTAGGGTGGGCACCGCCCACGCAATCCCCGACTTGGCCCCATTCATGCAGCCAGCGTGGGCAGTGCCCACCCTACGAATCAGCAAGACCTGAGTAGTTAACAAAAAACGCCCAAGCCGTGCGGTAGTCGTCCTCGCGGCTGGCGCGGGCGAAGGGGGCTTTGAAGGTGCGGGTTACTTGGCGCGGGCCGCCGGGTAGGGTGTCATCTAGCACTTCCATGGTTACCACGGTGCCGTCGGGCACCAGGGGGGTGCCGTCTTTGTGCAGGTCTTCCCAGCCACAGTTGCCGGCGCGCACTTTGCCGTCTGGGGTGGTGATGCGGGTTTTGGGGGTGCTGCGGCTGCCTTTGCGGGGCAGGCCGACTCCTACCAGGCCTTTGCTGTTGGTGAAGACGATGCGCCCGGCCATGTCGTACCAGGTGTCGCGCTCGTAGCCTTGCATCACCGGGAACTGCACGCGGTAGATGAGTAGCAGTTCGTCCAGCGTCAGGCCAAGGGCCTGGGCCACCAGCACGTCGATTTCGACCAGTGCGAAGCGGCGGGCGTAGTCGCTGCGCAGGGCGCAGTGACGCGTCCAATCGCTGGTGAGGTCTTGCCAGAAGTCTTGCGGCAGACGCGGGTTGTCGGGCTGACTCCAGCTTTGGTCGGTGAAGGCGAGGTCATAGACTTCTTGCCATAGGGGGGTGTAGTGGGTGGTGAGGCAGTTGAGGGCGAGGTAACGACTGACAAGTTCTGGCATCAACTCAAATAATGGAAGTTGTAACCATGTTCCGTGAAGATTGCTACGGCCCATAGATTTGATATAAAAGTCAGAGACCAGCGCTGTGCTAATACAACCCGCAGAAAGCAAATCAGCGGGATGACGGAAAGCACTCGATTGCACACCGTTGGTATGCGCAGAAGCGGGTGGTATCAAAGCACCAGTTAACGTTCGCTCGGAAGATGAACCAATCATCGCGCGGAACGCTAGTCTGAAATAGCCAGTCACCGGTTTTTCCGCCGTACTGCCATCTTCCACCCAGCTCACGCGCGGGGTTCGGCGCAGGTATTCGGCACGGTCGGCCATCGGCAGATAGTTGGTGCGCGGCAGGTAGTCATCGGGCAGGGTTTGCAGGTCGATGATGTCGTAGTGGCCGTTGGCGGTGCAGACCTTGCGCGGGGTTTTGTTGAACGGGTTGGCCAGAAAGAAGTGCGGACCTGACAGCACCCAGTCCGCCGGGCTGGCGGCAAAACCGGCGTCGCTGGTGGGGCGGCGGCTGATGGTGCCGTCGCGCTGCGAATAGGTTTCGTCAAACATGACGGTCGAAAAATAGTCATCGCCCAAGTCCGCCAAGCGGCGCGGATAGGCGGCCAGCTTGGCCAGCACGCTGTTCAAGGCCCCGGCGTGCAGCGCGGGCAGTCGGGCGCGACGCGGTGGCGTGCCGGGCTCGTCGTACAGCTGGGAAAAAGTGGCCAGCGCGGCATCGTTGATGGGCACAATCCGGTCGCGGTGCCCATGGGTGTTCCACTGGCCGCTCTCATTTTTGATGCCACCGACGATCCCACCGCCCTCGTGTTGATAGCAAGCATCCACCGTTGTTGGGGTGAATAGGTTGGAGATATGGTCGAAATTCACTGCTGCTTTTTTGGGGCCGTATATGTGAACACCGAACCGTAATCGACCATGGTCGTTGGTGCCCGTAAAAAGCTGGAATTCATTTTGAAACTGAAAATGCGCCAATAAACGGGTGAATACGGCTTCCCGAAGTTGCCCACCCTTCGGGTCGTCATACGGCCCTTCTGGGTGCACAAGAGCCGTCACCCCCAACGGACTCGCCATCCGCCACGCCAGCGGCATGAAGCACTTATACAGGTTGGTCTGCACGCCCTTGAGCAGCGGGTAGTTCTGAACCGCATTCAAAAAGTTCTGCGTGCCCTCGGCCTCTTGCAACTCATCCGTCCAAGCCGTTTGCAGCCCAGGGAACTGCTCAAACGCCTCAGCGCGCAGCTTGGTCAAATCACTGGCGCTGATCTTTCGAATGGCAAACACCGGATTGCGCTCACCCAAAATGCCGGACTCGTTCCACTCGACCTTGATCCAGGGCGGGTTACCCACCGTCAAATCAAACCCGCCTCGCTTGAGCAGGATGTCGGCAAAGCACAAGTCCCAATGCAAAAAGCGTCGGGCCTCGGCCACGGCTTCGACCTGCGGGATACGGGGAAAGTGCTGGCGCAATTTGCTGATGCGGAGCTGGCCAAACTTATCGTGCAGGTTGGGCTGGTCCGCTGACTGGCTGAGCGGCAACTGGCTGCCCTCAAAACCCATCAGGCTGGATTGCACTTCGGGGATGATGACTTGCGGGGCTTCGGGCGCTGTGGGTTGCAGGTCCAAGCTGGGCTGCGGGGCCAGATCGACGACATTGCCCTCCAGAATGGCGCCCACCTCCATCCACCAAGCTTCGCGGCTGGGCAGGCTGGCGCTTTCGGTGATGGGCCAGAACCACAGGGCGCACCAGTAGTCCATGACCAGTTTCAGGCGGCGGTAGGGCGTGGCCAGGTCGCCATCGGCATTGAGCAGGCCTTGCTTGCGGATGGCTTCTTTTTGGGCGCGGCTGATGGTGTGCATGGCCTCTGGCGCGGCGGCTGCCGTGTGGGGCCAAACGGTCAAGAAGTCTTCGGTGCGGGCACGGTCACGCGCCAGGGCGCGGGTGTGCTCGGCCCACAGCTCGTCAATGCACTGGCTGAGCTGCTGCAAGCGGCCCACCTCATACGCCTCCAGCGGCTTGTTGAATTCTTTGCGCCAGGTGGACAGGCGTTTGAAGTCATTGGGGTACAAGGCTTTGGCGGCCTTGTCGGTGTAGTGGGCCATGCCGGGGTCGGGCAGCAAAAAGTGCCAAATTTCATCGCCCTGGCGGGGCTGCGCCGGTTTGACATCGCGCGCGGGCTCTTCATGCCAGGCGGGTTTGGCGCCTTTTTTGAGGGCACCTGAGCGGAACACCTGATGGCGCGCACCCATCAGGCTGTTACCTGCAAACAACTGGTAGCCAAACCAGGGCACACGAGCGGGTTGGGGCCGGCCTTGGTCGTCAACTTCGCCATAAATGGCATTGAGCCACAGCGACACCTCGGCCAACTCCACCGCCACGGGGTTCAAGTCCACGCCAAACACGTTGCGGTCGGCCAGGTACATGCGCACCTTTTGCAGCTCTTGTGGGTAGTCGTCGTGGGGGATGCGCTTTTTGAGGTCCGCCTGTTTGCGCTCCAGGTAGGCCTCGGCCAACTGGTTGACGACTTCGTTCAAAAACGCGGCGCTGCCCATAGCAGGCTCGCAGACGGTCAATGTGAGGATGTCGTCCGCGCAGGTGACGCGCGGGCTTTTCAGAAGTTCTATGAGAGCGTATTTGACCAGGCAGCGGGTGAGCACCTGAGGGGTGTAATAGCTGGCGCTCTTTTGCCGGTCGCGCCCGGCCAGTCGGTAGATGAAGCTGCCGCGCGCGTGCTTGCGCAGCTGCCGGTGGCCCGCGTCGTTAACGTCGTACACGCGCTCGTCGTCTTTGTATTCATGCAGGTGGCTGGCGGGTACGAACCAGGCATTTTCAAGTAAATCAGCGCCAGAGCCAGCGCCGGATGTGCGTGAGGCACTATGATTTTGTGAGCTATCGCCTTCATCATCGCCTTCCGACTCGGCATCCGCAGGGTCTGAATCCTCATCGTCACTGGCGGCGTGCCCGGCTTTCTTGGGCGCGGGCTGCACTTCATACAGATCTTCGGCAGCGAAAAAACCCCGATAACTCAAAAGCGCTTCATAGACGGCGCCCAACTGGTTAATGGAGAGCAACTGGTAGCTGACCCGGCCACGCCGCTGGCCACGGCCCTGCCCGCCCTTTTTGCCACGCGAGAGCGACATGAGGCGGATGACGGATTGCCACACATGGTTGGGGAAGCGCACCTTGGCCAACAGCGGCATGGTGGATTCGTCAAACAGGCGGCTGTCAAGTGGGGCCAAGGCAAAGGTGTCTTTGGCACCGGTGATGGCGGCGGCCAGGTGCTGCTGTTCGCCAACTGTTTGATCTAAGCCGCAGCCTTGGGCCACCAGGCTGAAGAGGCGGCGCAAGGTGGCATCGAAGTAAGCACCTTCCCGCGCGTGCGGGGTGTTGAGCGGTTGCATTTCCAGCTCGCGCAGGGATTCAAGGCTGTAGCCTTTGAGGTAAACCTCGCTCTTGGTAATGGGCACATAGCCCAGCTCGGGCCGGGCTTCGATGTAGAACATGAAAAGCAGGCGGTAAACCATGCGCAGGCATTCCAGGCTGAGGTCGCCTGCATCGAGCTGGTCTTTGCCGCTGAAGAAGCCTTTTTTGGCATCCACCGCCTGTTGGCGCAGTTGGTTGGCGGCTTCGTTGCCCAGCAGCTCAATGGCTTCGCGCAGGGCGTGCTTGAGGTCTTCACTGACACCGAAGGCGTGTTTGTGGGCGTTTTCGTCCAGGGCCTCCAGCAGGCTGGTGCCTTCACCGGGGGCCAGGCTGCTGACGTGCATCAACGCGCTAGCGGCCTGGAGGGTGGTGGTATCTTTGCGGTCAAGGATGTCGACCCAGTCGAAACGCAGGGCGCGGTTGTTGGGCCACTTGTAGCGGTCCAGCAGCAGCCAATGGTCCAGGCCCAGCAGCAGCACATAGCGCGGTGGATTCTCGGCACCGAAAAGTGCTTCGGAAACGATAGTGGCCCAGGTTTCGCTTTTGAGTGCGGGCGGAACGCTGTCGCCGCCGTAATGCAGGTGGGTGAGCTGGTGGTCCAGCAGGTCTTCATCTTCCGCACCGGGTTGGTAGGCCGGGACAATGGCAAGCTGCGCCGCTTGCATGGTCACAGCAGCTGCACCCAGCCCTTGCGCCCCACCTTTGGCCAGCAACTGCCACAGCGGCAGGGGATGGCCGGGCACCAGCTCATGCACCGTGCCGAGCTTGCCCGCCCCGCCCGGTGCGGCGTAGCCCAGCGCCTGCAATAGGCCGGTCTGCATCTGGGTGTAGATGGACCACTTTTCGGCGTCGCTACCGGCGCGGGCGATTTGGCCACGCAGGGCAAACCACTTTTGTGCGCAGGCACCAAGGCGTTTGGCGGGCGAGCGTTCGGCTTCCACGCCGGGGTGCAGCGCTTCATTGGCGTCCCATGCTTCGAGGCGAGACTTGATGTCGCCCTTGAACACTTCGGACAGGTAGTGGTGGCTGTAAAACTCGTTTTCGTTGGCAATGCCAGCGAAGGTTTCAACGGCGTCGAGTACGGCCATGGCTTAGCCTCCAGTCTTGCTTGCGTTTGCGGTGGGGTTGCACACGGCGGCCAGCACCTGTATCCAGGGCTGGGGCTCGGTGGTCAGGGTGTCGCGCACCCACTGGCGGTAGTCGTCAAACACGCGGCCAATTTGCTGGCTGCGGCGCTCAAAGCGGCTGCGTTTGACGGTTTCGATCTGGCTTTCCAGCCGCAGGGTGAGCTGCTCAATCTGCCGGTCTTGCAGGCGCTTGAGCTCTTGCAAAGTGCCTTCGAGCTTCTGGGCAGACCGGATGGCAAATTCACCTTGCAGTTGCAACATGTGCGCACGCATGGTGGACACGGCATCGGGCAAGACCCGCTGGAGCGCTTGAGTGGCGGTGGCGAGCGCCTCGATGGTGCCGCGGTTTGGCAAGCCACCGGCTTGCAGTCCAGCACGTTGAACGAAGGCTTCAAAAGGTTCCAGCACAAACGCGGCCGTAGCGCCCACGCGGCAGGCCACCTGCCACTCGACCAACAAGGGCTGGCCTTTGCGGTTGGGTACCAAGCTCATCAGGATGAACGCTTGTTCACCGGGGTGCAATTTGTGGCTTTGCAGTACGGGGGCGTTGTGACGGCCAAAATGGGTTAGCACGCGGTCGCCAAGCCATTCCACCACCGGGTGCTGGGGCCACAGATAGTGAAGCTGGGGCCAGGTGTCGTCTTCAGCCTTGGCCTGGCGTGCGGTTTCTATTTCGGTGGCCATGCGAACGGGATCAGCACACAGCGAGTAATAGTCGTTGACGGCCTGGGCCTCGCGCGGCAACTGCCGCAGGCGGTCTCGTAAATCCGCCGGTGCAGTGATGGAAATGATTTGCTGAGTTTCGTGCGCAGCCCACTGGCACAGCGTTTCGGGCTGGTTAATTTGCTTGAGGGCGGTTTGCGCGTAGTGAAAATCCCCCTTGAACAGGGAGCCCGGCTCGGTGATTTGGTCAAGACTACTGCGGTGGGTGCCGCCGGCGGAGGCAGCCCCCGCGCCAGATGCAGCAGCATCAGACGTGCCCCCACCAAAGAGCTGCATCATCCAGTCTGCTTCGTTGTCGTTTTTTGATGCCGCAGCAGCGTCCAACTTCGTTTCAACTTGTTCAGGCGAGAGCCCGTCAACCATAAAGCTGGTGACTTTTTCAACCTCTTTGTCAGGGTCAAACACGTTGAGGAACGCCGATGGGTCACCCAGGTTGGAGGTGGCCTGTTCGTCCTTTTTCTCCAGAATTTCAAGAATGCGCAGATCGCCCCGAATCTTGTCGTTCACCGACTCCGTGAACAGGTACACGATTTGGGGTTGGTGTTTTTGGCTATAACGGTCAACACGGCCATTGCGCTGCTGGAACACCATCAGCGACCAGGGCATGTCAAAGTGCACCAGCCGATGACAAAAGTAGTGCAGGTTCAGCCCTTCGCTGGCGACATCCGAACACAGCAGCACGCGGATGGGGTCGTCCTGGCGGACGAAGCGCTCCACCAATGCCTGCTGTTCGGTATCCGACAACTGGCCGTGCAGGAGCTCAATTTGGTTGGCTTTGAACTTGAGGTCTTCGCCCAACTGCCGCTGGAGCCAGCGCAGGGTCTCAATACGCTCCGAGAAAATGACGAGGCGGTCACCCGCGTCGCTCTTTTGCCAGCCAAATTCATCCGACCGCAAATGAGCCAGCAAACGCTGGTATTTGCTGAATGACGTGGCTGAACTGTCTGTGGTCAGCATCTTCAATGCGTCTGCGAGCTCTTGCAGCCCCTGCACTTCAGTCGATTCGTCCGCCGTGGCGCTGGGCTTGGCTTGAAGAAGTTGAATGCGTTTGGCAGTGGATTCAAGCGCGGCGGCTGGACTGGAAAACAATCCTTTTTGCATGCCGACGCGCTGCAATTCTTGCTGCTTTCCCGAACGGTGCTCACCGCCTTGGGTGAACTTGACGGCAAGCAGTGCGCGGTACGCCGCCTCTTCATGCGCGCTGGCACTTTGGCGCAGGCAGGTTGTCACTCGCTCCTGAAAGTCATCCGTCACTTGGTCGTGGATGTCCTTTTTGAAACGCCGCACCACCAACCCCTTGCTTTTGAAGTCGTCGGGTGTGTAGTCGTCGGGGTCTGAAATCGCCGTCGGGTCCAGCAGGCTCATGAGCGAGGCAAAGCTGCGGGCTGAACCATCGTGCGGCGTGGCGGATAGCAGCATGAGCGTGTCTGAGCGGGTGGCCAACAGACGCGCCAGTCGGGCACGGCGGGATACACCTGACTCCCCTGCCCTGGCGGCCACGTTGTGGCACTCATCGATGACGATGATGTCCCACCATGTGTTCTCAAGGTAGTTGCGGTATTCGAGGTTGCTTTTGAGCGTGTCGATGGAGATGATGCTGCGGTCAAAGTGGTTGAACGGGTTGTGGTTAGCCGGGATGCGGTTACGCACACGGGCCAAGCCCACTGAGTCCAGCCGCACCAGCGGGATGGAGAAGCGGCTCCACCATTCCTTTTGAAACTGTGTCAGCATCGACTTCTGGGTGACCACCAGGATGCGCTTGCCACGGCCACGTTGAATTAGTTCGGTGGCGAGCACGCCGGCTTCCAGCGTCTTGCCCAAACCAACCGCGTCGGCGATCAAAATGCGAGCGCGTGGCTGGTGCAGCGCCTGAAGTGCAGGATCAAGCTGGTAGGGCACCAGATTCATCACCCCGCGATGGCCCAAATGGATGCGGTCGTCATTGGCAACGCTGCGCCGGCGTTGGCTTTCCAAATACAAGAGCGTGGCGTTGTAGGTTGGGCTTTCGTCCGGCACCAGTTTGGTGGTGGCGGGGTCCAGAACCTCGATTGCTCCTTCAAGGGCCGTGAGAAATAAGGCCGACTGTCCCCGAACCAAATCTGAAATGCCATCACACGTCAGCAACCAGCCACCATCTGTCGATGGGTCAACGCGGCGGATTAGCCACTCTTCGTCACGAATGACTGCGCGTGCGCCGGGGGCCAATGGGGTGTTGGAGAGCATCAAATGCCTTTGAAATCAATGGACGCCGGGTAACGTCGTTGCACTAAGCAATGATCACGAGGACTTTGGCGTTCAGACGCA